>SHXD01000039.1 GCA_009693505.1 Limnohabitans sp. | reverse complement strand
TTTTGGTGGGCGATGCAAGTTTCGAACTTGCGACCCCTGCAGTGTGAATGCAGTGCTCTACCCCTGAGCTAATCGCCCTATCGCTTTTTCAGCGTAGCCTAAAATTATGCCATGAAAAATTGGCGTATTTCAAGGTTTTTAGGGTGCTAAGCCTGAGCGACCTGCCGCCAAATGGTCTTGCCACCACTGACTTTGTCCAATTGCGCCAACTGGTCTTCATGGGCCGCATTCTCTTGGGCATTGGCTTGAATGACGGGCATTACAAAGCCAGACAAATCGACAGCTTCTTCTGAACCTGCCTTGTTATCTTCCCCGCCCGCATCAATGAGCAAGGCTTCTTGGCCGCGCGTGAGGTTGATGTAGACATCGGCCAAGAGTTCGGCATCAAGCAAGGCGCCGTGCAAAGTGCGGCCAGAATTGTCTACGCCCAAACGATCGCACAGCGCATCAAGGCTGTTGCGCTTGCCAGGATACATTTGCTTGGCCATGACCAATGTGTCGACCACGCTTTCGACATACTGGGTGAAGGGCTTCTGCCCTGCAAGTTCTAGCTCTTTGTTCAAAAAGCCCACGTCAAACGCGGCGTTGTGAATGATGATTTCGGCGCCCTGAACATAGTCCAGAATTTCTTGCGCCACGGTTTCAAACTTGGGCTTGTCGCGCAGAAATTCATTGCTAATGCCGTGTACCTTAAGAGCGTCTTCATGGCTGTCGCGGCCTGGGTTGAAGTAGAAATGCAAGTTGTTGCCGGTAAGCTTGCGGTTGACCAGCTCGACACAGCCCAACTCAATGACGCGGTCGCCGCCCTCTGCAGAGAGGCCGGTAGTTTCGGTGTCTAAAAATAATTGGCGCATTGGCTAACTGTAAACGCAATCAAGCAAGTAAAGCTTTCAATGAATTTCTTTGGCGTGGTTGATGGTGTACTTTGGAATTTCAATGACCACATCTTGCTTGCCCATGAAAGCCTGGCAGCTCAAACGTGAGTTGGGCTCTAGACCCCACGCACGGTCTAGCAAGTCTTCTTCGGTTTCTTCAGCTTCGTTCAAGCTACTTAAACCTTCTCGCACAATGACGTGGCAAGTGGTGCAGGCGCAACTCATGTCGCAGGCATGTTCAATGTTGATTTTGTTTTCCAACAAAGCTTCGCAAATGCTGGTGCCAGAGGGCGCAGAAATTTGTGCGCCTTCAGGGCAGTACTCAGCGTGCGGCAAAATTTTAATGACTGGCATTTTGTGTTTCTTTAATTAACAGTGAGCTCAAAGGCTTTGTATGTTTTGACCCGACAAAGCTTTTTGAATGCTGTGGTTCATACGATCTGCAGCAAAGGCTTCAGTGGCATGGGCCAAGGCTTGGGTGGCATCTTCTACCGCCTGAGCTTCTTGTGAGGTGTCTACAGTATGGCGCAATGCCAACATGAGTGAATTAATTTGCGTGCGATCTTCTTGATTCAACAATTGACCATCGGCATTCAAAGCGCTTTGCGTAGCCAACAACATGCGGTCTCCATCTACGCGCGCCTCTATCAACGCCCTTGCTTTCATGTCCACCTCAGCGGTGCTAAAGCTGTCTTGCAGCATTTGTGCAATTTGAGTATCACTCAAACCATAAGACGGCTTCACATCTATTTTGGTTTCTACGCCACTGACCTGCTCTTTGGCAGCTACGCTTAACAAACCATCGGCATCAACGGTAAATGTCACGCGAATGCGGGCTGCACCTGCAGCCATAGGCGGTATGCCGCGCAATTCAAAGCGCGCCAAGCTGCGGCAGTCAGCCACCAAATCGCGCTCGCCTTGCAACACATGCAAAGCCAAAGCGGTTTGACCATCTTGGTAGGTGGTGAAGTCTTGGGCCATGGCCGTGGGAATGGTTTGGTTGCGCGGAATAATGCGCTCTACCAAGCCGCCCATGGTTTCAATGCCCAAGGACAAAGGAATGACATCAAGCAACAGCAAATCGCCGGCTGAGTCGTTGCCCGCCAATTGATTGGCTTGAATAGCGGCGCCCAAGGCTACCACTTCGTCGGGGTTTAAATTATTCAGGGGTGGTTTACCAAAGAATGCGGCCACTGCTTCTTGCACTTGTGGCATGCGAGTTGAACCACCCACCATGACCACGCCTTGAATGTCGTCGGCTGTAATCTTGGCATCGCGCAATGCCTTCTTCACAGCAGACATGCAACGCGCAGTGAGCGCAGAAGTTGCTTCGTTGAATTGCGAACGGGTGACTTTCACTTCGTGACTTTGGGCTGCATGCGACCATACCAACAGAACATCAGAAGAAGTGGTCAAAGCCTCTTTTGCCGCACGAGCAGCCGCTTTCAATCGGGTTTTGTCTTCAGCACTTAAGCCTGCTTGAACTTCAGACAATCCCATCGATGCCAAGGCCGCATCTGCCAATGCGTGGTCGTAGTCATCACCACCCAAAGCTGAATCGCCACCAGTGGCCATTACTTCAAACACACCGCGAGTTAAACGCAAAATAGAAATATCAAACGTGCCGCCGCCCAAATCGAACACGGCATAAATACCTTCGCTGGCATTGTCCAAACCATAAGCAATGGCGGCCGCTGTGGGTTCGTTAATAAGGCGCAGCACATTGATGCCCGCCATCTGCGCAGCATCTTTGGTAGCTTGTCTTTGCGCGTCGTCAAAGTACGCAGGCACCGTGATTACTGCGCCGTGCAAGTCGTCGTTGAAGGTATCTTCTGCCCTGTAACGCAGCGTAGCTAAAATTTCGGCGCTCACTTCAACAGGCGATTTAGCGCCCTGAATGGTTTGAATGGACAGCATGCCTTTTTCAGAAGAAGCCCCTTGACCTTCTGGCTTCACAAACTTGTAGGGCAACTTTTCTGGATGAGCAATGTCAGACAAGCTGCGCCCCATGAACCGCTTCACAGAGGCCAATGTATTCTCTGGATCTAAGGCGGCATTGGCCACAGCTTCATGGCCTATCTGTCTGCCTTGGCCTGGCAAATAGCGCACCACAGAGGGCAAAATAATGTGGCCTTTGTCGTCGGGCAAACACTCTGCCACGCCATTGCGCACAGAGGCCACCAAAGAATGCGTGGTGCCCAAATCGATGCCAACGGCAATGCGCCTCTGGTGGGGATCCGGCGCTTGGCCGGGTTCGGAAATTTGCAAAAGTGCCATTTAAAACTTCAATGTCTGTGCGGTCAAATTAAGTGCAGGCGTCAAGTCCATGCTGCACTTCGTGTGCAAATTTTTCAATGAACATAAGCGCCCTTACCTGCCCTACAGCAGCTGCGTAATTATGATCAGCATCCATCAAGTGGGCAGCTTGCGTCAAGGCTTGTGCATGTGATGCATCAACTTCTTTTAGCAATGCTTCAAGTACTGTGATTTTAGTGTCTAAATTTTTCAGCGCTTTGCAATCGTCTAGCGCTTCACGCCATTCCATTTGCTGCATTAAAAAAGCAGGAGGCATGCTGGTGTTGTTTTCTGCATTCACTGCAGCACCATGGAGCTCACACAAGTAAGCTGCACGCTTTAAGGGATCTTTAAGGCGGTTGTAGGCTTCGTTGATGCGCACCGACCATTGCATGGCAATGCGCTGAGCGGCAGCGCCTTCAGAAGCAAATCGGTCGGGGTGGGCTTCGCGTTGCAAAGACTTCCAATGAAGGTCTAGCTGCGACCTGTCCAATCCAAAAGCTACGGGCAAGCCAAACAGCTCAAAGTCTGACGCCTGCAGTGAAATCACACGCGGAACGATTCACCACAGCCGCAGCGATCGCGTTCATTGGGGTTGTTAAAACGAAAACCTTCGTTCAAACCTTCACGCACAAAATCAAGCTCGGTGCCATCGATGTAGGCCAAGCTTTTGGGGTCAATGAGCACCTTGACGCCGTGGTCTTCAAAGACCACGTCTTCGGGGGCCACGTCGTCGACGTATTCAAGTTTGTAGGCCAAGCCGGAGCAACCGGTGGTTTTGACGCCCAGACGCACACCCACGCCTTTACCGCGCTTGGTGATGTAGCGCGACACGTGCCGCGCTGCAGCTTCTGTTAATGAGATGGCCATGATGTAGTTCTCGCAACCCGCAGCCTTATGCCGCAGCGTGTTTTTTCTTGTAGTCTTCAACGGCCGCTTTGATAGCGTCTTCGGCCAAGATGGAGCAGTGAATTTTGACGGGTGGCAATGCCAACTCTTCGGCAATTTCGCTATTCTTTAGAGCTGCCGCTTGGTCCAAAGTTTTGCCCTTGACCCACTCGGTTACGAGTGAGCTGGAAGCAATGGCAGAGCCACAACCGTAGGTTTTAAAACGCGCATCTTCAATCACGCCCGTGAGGGGGTTGACCTTGATTTGCAATTTCATGACGTCGCCGCAAGCGGGCGCGCCCACCATGCCGGTGCCCACATCTTCGTCGCCCTTTTCAAAGGAGCCCACGTTGCGGGGATTTTCGTAATGATCAACAACTTTTTCACTGTAAGCCATGATGATACTTTCTTAATTCTTCGGTTCAATGTTAGTGGGCAGCCCACTGAATGGTGCTCAGGTCAATGCCTTCTTTGTACATGTCCCACAAGGGGCTGAGGTCGCGCAGTTTGGCCACGTTGGCTTTGATGGTGTCAATGGCGTAGTCAATTTCTTCTTCGGTGGTCCAACGGCCCACGGTCATTCGCAAGCTACTGTGCGCCAACTCGTCGCTACGGCCCAAGGCGCGCAAAACATAGCTGGGCTCTAGGCTGGCAGAGGTACAAGCCGAGCCCGACGACACGGCCAAACCTTTGATGCCCATGATGAGTGACTCGCCCTCAACATAGTTGAAACTCATGTTGATGTTGTGAGGCACACGCTGAGTGGGGTGGCCGTTTAAGAACACTTGCTCTACACCTTTCAAGCCATTGAAAAGGCGCTCTTGCAAAGCTTTGGCTTTGGCAATGTCTTGGTCCATTTCGAGCCGCGCAATGCGGTAGGCTTCGCCCATACCCACAATTTGGTGCGTGGGCAAGGAGCCAGAACGCATGCCGCGCTCGTGGCCGCCACCGTGCATTTGCGCTTCTAGGCGCACGCGAGGTTTTCTGCTGACATACAAAGCGCCAATGCCTTTAGGGCCATAAGTTTTGTGCGCGGTCAAGCTCATCAAATCGACCGGCAAGGTGCTGAGGTTAATGGGCAACTTGCCAGTGGCCTGCGCAGCATCGACGTGGAAGATAATGCCCTTTTCACGGCAAATAGCGCCAATGGCCGGAATGTCTTGAATGACGCCAATTTCGTTGTTGACGAACATGACGCTGACCAAAATGGTGTCGGGACGCAAAGCTGCCTTAAACACTTCGAGGTTAAGCAAGCCGTCATCTTGCACGTCAAGGTAAGTGACTTCAAAGCCTTGACGCTCAAGCTCGCGCATAGAGTCGAGCACGGCTTTGTGCTCTGTTTTAACCGTAATGAGGTGCTTGCCGCGGCTTTTGTAAAACTGCGCAGCGCCCTTGAGGGCCAGATTGTTGGACTCGGTAGCGCCACTGGTCCAAACTATTTCGCGGGGGTCGGCACCGACGAGTTCAGCCACATTGACGCGGGCTTTTTCGACAGCCGCTTCGGCTTCCCAGCCCCAAGCGTGGCTGCGTGATGCGGGGTTGCCAAAGTGCTCGCGCAACCAAGGAATCATGGCATCAACCACGCGCGGGTCTACAGGGTTGGTAGAGCTGTAGTCAAGGTAGATGGGGAAATGGGGTGTGGAATTCATGCTTGGAAACTTCTCAAGATTTAACAAAGGTGTTGCCCAAAGCAAACACCGAATTGGGTGCGTTGATGCGGATGCTCTGTGACACAGGCATGGCAGAAATGGCGCGCTTGATGGCGGGCTTGTCTTCAATGGTGTGACCGGCTGCCAATTGGTCGTCTACCAATTTTTGCAAGTTGACGGAGTCTAAAAACTCCACCATGCGTGAGTTCAAAGCCGACCACAAATCGTGGGTCATACAACGACCACTGCTGCCGTGGCAGTTTTCTTTGCCGCCACAGTGGGTGGCATCGATGGGCTCGTCGACCGACAAAATGATATCGGCCACGGTAATTTCCGAAGCTTTTTTGGCCAAGGTATAACCGCCGCCAGGGCCTCGTGTGGACTCTACCAATTGGTGACGGCGGAGTTTGCCAAACAATTGCTCTAAGTAAGAAAGGGAGATTTCTTGCCTTTGGCTGATGGCCGCCAGGGTGACGGGGCCGGAATGGTGTCGCAGGGCCAAATCGATCATGGCGGTGACCGCAAATCGACCTTTGGTGGTTAGGCGCATGGCTGTTTCCTAAAATGTTGACTAATTTGCTCGACTATAGCAGAACTTGACTAAATTAGTAGGAATATGAATTGAAGGTCTTTATGCCTTCAGCACCACCACGTTGTCGGTACCTGACGCCCCAAAGGCCTGGGCCTTGAGCATTTGAAGTTGGTCCCGAACCTGTGCGGCCTTCTCAAAATCGAGGTTTTTAGCGTGTTCCATCATCTGTTTTTCAAGCTGCTTGATGGCTTTGGACACATCTTTCTCGCTCATGTCCTCTACCTTGGCCCGCTGCACGGCTTCTTTTTCTAAGCGATCGGCCTCCTTACCAGCCTTCTCGCTGTAAACCCCATCTATGAGGTCGCGCACTTCTTTGACAATGCTGCGCGGTGTGATGCCCATGGCCAAGTTATGGGCCACTTGCTTGGTACGGCGGCGCTCAGTTTCTCCGATGGCTTTTTTCATGGACTCGGTCATGCGGTCGGCATACAAGATGGCGCGGCCATGAAGGTTGCGTGCGGCACGGCCAATGGTTTGAATGAGGCTTCGCTCAGACCTTAAGAAACCTTCTTTGTCGGCGTCCAAAATGGCCACCAAAGACACCTCTGGAATGTCCAAGCCTTCACGCAACAAGTTGATGCCCACCAACACATCAAACGCACCCAATCGAAGGTCGCGCAAAATTTCAACGCGCTCCACCGTGTCAATGTCGGAGTGCAAGTAGCGAACTTTCACGCCGTTGTCAGACAGGTAGTCTGTGAGTTGCTCGGCCATGCGTTTGGTGAGCGTGGTAATGAGTACACGCTCGTGTTTTTCTGCACGAATTCGAATTTCTTGCAGCACATCGTCCACTTGGTGAATGGCGGGGCGCACTTCCACTTCGGGGTCGACCAAACCAGTGGGCCTCACCAACTGCTCCACCACTTTGCCTGCATGCGTTTTTTCGTAATCGGCGGGTGTGGCGGACACAAAAACGCATTGGCGCATTTTGGTTTCAAACTCTTCAAATTTAAGTGGCCGGTTGTCTAAGGCACTGGGCAATCGAAAGCCGTATTCCACCAAGGTGGTTTTGCGCGCACGGTCGCCGTTGTACATGGCGTTTAGTTGGCCAATCATTTGATGGCTTTCGTCCAAGAAAATCAAAGAGTCTTGGGGCATGTAGTCGGTTAAGGTGCTGGGCGCAGCGCCTGGTGCAGCACCGGACAAATGCCGTGTGTAGTTTTCAATGCCTTTGCAGTGCCCTACTTCACTGAGCATTTCCAAATCGAATCGAGTGCGTTGCTCAAGGCGCTGGGCTTCTACCAACTTGCCCATGCCCACCAACTCTTTAAGCCGCCCTGCCAGCTCTACTTTGATGGTTTCAACGGCCGCCAAAACCTTGTCGCGCGGTGTGACGTAATGGCTTGAAGGATAGACCGTGAAGCGCGGAATTTTTTGACGAATGCGACCTGTGAGCGGATCAAACAATTGCAGGCTTTCAACTTCTTCATCGAACAATTCAATGCGCACCGCAAGTTCAGAATGTTCTGCTGGAAACACATCGATGGTGTCGCCTCTTACGCGAAACTTGCCGCGGCTAAAATCTTGGTCATTGCGCTGGTATTGCATGCGAATGAGTTGCGAGATCACATCGCGCTGACCTGCTTTGTCGCCGGTGCGCAAAGTCATGATCATGCGGTGATAACTCTCGGGCTCGCCAATGCCGTAAATGGCCGAGACCGTGGCCACAATGACCACGTCGCGGCGCTCCATCAAGCTCTTGGTGCATGACAAACGCATTTGCTCAATGTGCTCGTTGATGGCGGAGTCTTTTTCAATGAACAAGTCGCGCTGCGGCACATAGGCCTCGGGCTGGTAGTAGTCGTAATAACTGACGAAATACTCCACCGCGTTTTTAGGAAAGAACTCTCTGAATTCTGAGTACAACTGAGCAGCCAATGTTTTATTGGGTGCAAACACAATGGCCGGTTTGCCCATTTGCGCAATGACGTTGGCCATGGTGAAGGTCTTGCCCGAGCCCGTCACGCCCAGCAAAGTTTGAAATACTTCGCCATCGTTCAGACCTTCCACCAACTCAACAATGGCGGTGGGTTGATCGCCTGCTGGCGGATAAGGTTGGTACAACTCAAAGGGCGAGCCTTCGTAGTGCACAAACTTGCCCACGGGGGCAACATACGGAACCACCTCAATGGGGGCTTCAGAGGAGACTGGAAATACGGCCATGGAACTTCGTGAGATGTGTCAATTGAGGGTAAAAATGGAGGAAAGAGCCGTTAAAATTAGGGGCAACCCTAAAGCCTAACCTAGGTTTTGGGTTTCTGCCAGTCAGAAACTGCTTTTACAACCTCCCACAAGGACTTTTTCATGTCTCTGTTTACCGCCGTCGAAATGGCCCCCCGCGATCCGATCTTGGGATTGAACGAACAATTTGCAGCCGACACCAACCCCAACAAAGTGAACTTGGGTGTAGGCGTGTATTTCGACGACAACGGCAAACTCCCACTTCTTGATTGCGTGCAATCTGCCGAAAAAGCCATGATGGACAAGCCCACAGCCCGTGGCTATTTGCCCATTGACGGCATTGCCGCCTACGACGCGGCGGTCAAGAGCCTGGTGTTTGGTGCTGACTGCGAGCCCATCACGTCTGGCCGCGTAGCCACAGTTCAAGGCATTGGCGGCACAGGCGGTCTGAAAATTGGGGCCGACTTTCTGAAAAAAGTCAGCCCCAACGCCAAGGTCATGATTTCTGACCCTAGCTGGGAAAATCACCGCGCCTTGTTTACCAATGCAGGTTTTCAAGTTGACAGCTATGCCTACTACGACGCCGAAAAACGCGGCGTGAACTTCGAAGGCATGTTGGCCAGTTTGAACGCTGCAGCAGTCGGCACCATTGTGGTCTTGCACGCTTGCTGCCACAACCCTACGGGCTATGACATTACAGCCGCCCAATGGGACCAAGTCATTGCAGTGGTCAAGGCCAAAAGCCTCACGCCCTTTCTCGACATGGCCTACCAAGGCTTTGGCCATGGCATTCAAGAAGACGGCGCCGTCATTGGCAAGTTTGTGGCAGCCGGCCTCAACTTCTTGTTGTCCACTTCTTTTTCCAAGAGCTTCAGCTTGTATGGCGAGCGCGTAGGTGCTTTGTCTGTGGTTTGCGTCGACAAAGAAGAATGCGACCGCGTGCTGAGCCAGCTCAAAATTGCGATTCGCACCAACTATTCCACCCCACCCATTCACGGCGGTGCCGTGGTGGCTGCTGTGTTGGCCAACCCCGAGTGGCGCGCCACTTGGGAAAAAGAGCTGGGCGAAATGCGGGTTCGCATCAAGGCCATGCGCCAAAAGCTGGTCGATGGCCTTCAAGCCGCAGGCGTGAAGCAAGACATGAGCTTCATTACCACCCAAATTGGCATGTTCAGCTACTCTGGTCTGAACAAAGACCAAATGGTGAGACTGCGTACTGAATTTGGTGTTTACGGCACCGACACGGGCCGCATGTGCGTGGCCGCCCTGAACAGCAAAAACATTGACTATGTTTGCCAAGCCATTGCCAAGGTGATCTAAATTCACAACGTGGTTGCCAAGATGACGCACATTTGACCCAAATTAGGTGCGCGGCTCAACTTTTGAAGCACCACAACTGCTATATTGCTGCAGTGCAATAAATTAAAAGGGTTTCAAGCCATGCTTTACCAAATCTACGAAACTCAACGCTCCTTCATGGAGCCTTTTGCAGACTTGGCGCATGCCGCCGCCAAGATGTACAGCAATCCGCTGAACCCCATTGGCCAGTCGCCAATCGCTCAGCGTGTGTCAGCAGGTTATGAATTGATGCACCGCTTGGGCAAAGATTATGTCAAGCCCGAGTTTGGTATTCGCACTGTGCAAGTTGGCAAAGTCGATGTAGCCATTCATGAGCGTATTGAAATTGACAAACCATTCTGTGAATTGCGCAGATTCAAACGCTTCACCGACGATGCCGCCACTTTAACCGGCCTGAAGGGCCAGCCTGCTGTGCTGATAGTGGCGCCTTTGTCAGGTCACTACGCCACCCTGCTTCGTGACACTGTGAAGACCATGTTGAAGGACCACAAGGTTTACATCACCGATTGGAAAAATGCACGCCTCGTGCCTTTGACAGATGGCGAGTTTCACCTTGACGATTATGTGAACTATGTCCAAGAGTTCATTCGATATTTGCAAGGCAAATACGGCAATTGCCACGTTATCAGCGTTTGTCAGCCCACAGTTCCTGTGTTGGCTGCTGTTTCACTCATGGCATCACGCGGCGAAACAACACCTTTGACTATGACCATGATGGGTGGACCCATTGACGGGCGCAAATCGCCCACCTCAGTGAACAACTTGGCCACAAACAAGAGTTTCGAGTGGTTTGAAAATAATGTGATTTACAAAGTGCCCAGCAACTTTCCGGGTGCAGGCCGACGCGTGTACCCCGGCTTCTTGCAGCACACCGGTTTTGTAGCCATGAACCCCGATCGCCATGCTACAAGCCATTACGATTACTTCAAAGACCTGATTAAAGGTGATGATGCCAGCACCGAAGCGCACCGCAAGTTCTATGACGAGTACAACGCTGTGCTCGACATGGACGCCGACTACTATTTGGAAACCATCAAAACAGTTTTCCAAGACTACAGTTTGGTGCATGGCAGTTGGAACGTTAAAAACTTGAACGGCAAAAACGAATTGGTTCGCCCGCAAGACATCAGCACCACCGCGCTGCTCACGGTTGAAGGTGAGTTGGACGATATTTCTGGTTCAGGTCAGACTGCAGCCGCGCATGGTTTGTGTAGCAGCATCAAGCCCGTCAACCGTCAGCATTTGGAAGTACCTGGCGCAGGTCACTATGGTATTTTCAGTGGCCGTCGTTGGCGCGAGGTGGTGTATCCGGCTGTCGTTAAATTCATTTTGGCGCACCACGATTTGGGCGCAAAGCCCACAGCCAAACGTGCGGTGAAAGCCGTTGCCAAAAAAGCTCCTTCACGCAAAAAGTGATTTCACTGGCTGACCGCATCAACGATGCGCTGCCCCAAACGCAGTGCACTCGCTGCGGCTTTCCCGATTGCAAGGCCTATGCACAGGCTATGGCGCAAGACAACGCCCCTATCAATCAGTGTCCTCCTGGGGGTGCTGAGGGGATTGCTGTTTTGTCCCAAATCACAGGTCGTCCCGCATTGCACCTCAATCCCGACAATGGGATTGAAGGGCCCATGACTGTGGCCGTCATTGACGAGGCATGGTGCATCGGCTGCACGCTGTGCATCAAGGCCTGCCCCACCGATGCCATCTTGGGAAGCAACAAGGTCATGCACACGGTCATTGAAGCCGCCTGCACGGGCTGCGATTTGTGTTTGCCTGTTTGCCCAGTCGATTGCATAGAGATGGTGCCGGTGTCCAACGAGCGCACTGGCTGGTCTGCTTGGTCTGCTGAGTTGGCACTACAAGCTCGCCAGCGCTATGAAGCAAGACAACTGCGATTGCTTCAAGAGTCGGCCCAAGAGGACAAGGAAGTACCTAGCAAACAAGACATGATTGCAGCGGCCTTGGTCAAAGCCAAGGCGCGGCAGAAGTCTTAAATTTCTTTAGGCGTATTGCGCGGCCATGGCGCTAAACGCTTTAACCACTTCTTCGGGCGCTTGCACAAGTTCAATTAGCACGCCTCCCCCCCCAATGGGCAATTCTTCGCTGCCTTTGGGATGAATGAAGCAAATGTCAAAGCCTGCAGCGCCCTTGCGAATGCCGCCTGGCGCAAATCGAACGCCTTGCTGACTCAACCACTCAACAGCCACCGGTAAATTGTCAATCCACAAGCCCACATGGTTCAAGGGCGTGTTGTGAACTGCTGGTTTCTTTTCTGGGTCGATGGGTTGCATCAAATCCACTTCAACCTTGAACGGGCCAACACCCACGGTACAAATGTCTTCGTCGACATTTTCACGGTCACTTTTGTAAGTAGCCGTCAACTCCAGCCCAAACATGTCGATCCAGAGTTTTTGCAGTTTGACTTTGTCAGGGCCACCAATGGCGATTTGCTGGATGCCCAATACTTTAAAGGGGCGAGTGATAAGGCTCATGCTTCAAACTCCACAATCACTTGGTCTACTGTAAGTGACTCTCCTTGCGAGGCCATGATTTTTTTCACCACACCATCGTGCGCAGCAAACAAAATGTTTTCCATCTTCATGGCTTCAATCACTGCCACACGTTCGCCAGCTTGAACTTTTTGGCCTTGTGTCACGGCCACATTGACCAACAAACCTGGCATGGGTGACAACACAAAGCGGCTCATGTCGGGTGGTGTTTTGAAGGGCATCATTTGATGCAATTCAGCCATGCGGGGGGAAACCACCAGCGCTTCAATGCGTGTCCCGTTGTGTTGAATTTGTAAAGCCAGTGGATTTTTGGGTGTACCGCGTTCGACTTGCGCAGTGAAGGGTTTGCCATTCACAGTGCCATTGATGCGAATATCGTTGAGGCGTGAATGACTTTCAATGATGTAGTGATTTTCACCCACCTTGATAATGGCTTTGCCGCTCTGACCGCGGAACTCGTCCACATGCACAGGGATGTAACGGTTGACACCTTTGGCACCTAGCACCACCACGCTGTAGTCATGTCCAATTTGCACGTCGTAGCCAGGCAGTTGACCACTCAGATTGGCAGCACGTTCGCGTGATTTACGCCGAACAAATGCCGCCAAGGCGACCAAGAAATCGGGGTCATTGTGCGGTACGTCTTCAGCGCGAAAACCATGCGCATAGTTTTCTGCAATGAAGCCCGTGTTGAAGTCGCCCGACACAAACTTAGGATGGGCCAACAAAGCCGCTTGAAACGGAATGTTGGAGCTGATGCCGCGAATCACAAAATCATTGAGTGCTTCGCGCATTTTGGCAATGGCATCGTTGCGGTCCGTGCCATGCACAATGAGCTTGGCAATCATGGAGTCGTAAAACATGGGGATTTCACCGCCGTCTTGCACGCCCGTGTCTACTCGCACACCCAGCAGATCTTGGGTGTTGGATTGGAACATGGTTTGCACAGGCGTTTGGAAGCGAACCAAACGGCCTGTGGAAGGCAAAAAGTTGCGGAAGGGATCTTCTGCATTGATACGGCATTCAATGGCCCAACCGTTGCGTTTCACATCGGCTTGCGTCATGGACAATTTTTCGCCATTGGCCACGCGAATCATCATCTCCACCAAGTCGATGCCCGTGATGGCTTCGGTCACGGGGTGCTCCACTTGCAAGCGGGTGTTCATCTCTAGGAAATAGAAGCTTTGGTCTTTGCCCACCACAAACTCAACCGTACCGGCAGATTGGTACTGCACCGCTTTGGCCAAAGCCACTGCTTGCTCGCCCATGGCAATGCGCGTGGCGTCGCTGATGAAAGGCGATGGCGCTTCTTCAATCACCTTTTGGTGGCGGCGTTGAATAGAGCACTCGCGCTCGTTCAAATAAATCACATTGCCATGACTGTCGCCCAAGACTTGAATTTCGATGTGCCTTGGCTCTTCCACAAACTTTTCAATGAACACACGGTCATCACCAAACGAATTGCGAGCTTCGTTTTTGCAGGATGTAAAACCTTCAAAGGCCTCTTTGTCGTTGGCGGCCACGCGCAGGCCTTTGCCACCGCCGCCTGCAGAGGCCTTGATCATCACGGGGTAACCTATGCCTTTGGCAATTGCTACTGCAGTTTCTGCCGTGTCAATGGCATCGTTGTAACCGGGAATGGTGTTGACCTTGGCTTCGTTGGCCAACTTCTTAGAAGCAATCTTATCCCCCATGGCGGCAATGGAAAAGTGACGCGGGCCAATAAAGGCAATGCCCTCGTCTTCGCAGCGTTTGGAGAAGGCTTCGTTTTCTGACAAGAAACCGTAGCCTGGGTGAATGGCTTGTGCGCCTGTGGCTTTGGCTGCGGCAATGATTTTGTCGGCCACCAAATAAGATTCGCGTGAAGGCGCTGGGCCAATCAGTACAGCTTCGTCGGCCAGCAACACATGGAGGGCTTCTTTGTCGGCTTCGGAATAAACAGCCACTGTTGCAATGCCCATTTTCTTGGCGGTGGCAATGACGCGGCATGCAATTTCACCGCGATTGGCAATCAAAATTTTGGTAAACATATTTTTTTCCTAATGGCGTTTTAGATCAAGCGTTGTCGGTCATTGCGCTTAAAGCGGAATGTTGCCGTGCTTGCGCCATGGGTTTTCAACCTTCTTGTCTTTCAACATGACCAACGAGCGGCAGATGCGTTTTCGTGTTTCGCTAGGTTGAATGACGTCATCGATAAAGCCCCGTGCACCTGCCACAAAGGGATTGGCAAAACGGTCTTTGTATTCGGCTTCGCGTGCGGCTAATTTCACAGGATGGTTTTTGTCTTCGCGGAAAATAATTTCTACCGCACCCTTGGCACCCATCACCGCAATCTCTGCGTTGGGCCAAGCAAAGTTCACGTCGCCTCTCAGGTGCTTAGAGGCCATCACGTCATAAGCACCGCCATAGGCTTTGCGGGTAATGACCGTGATTTTGGGCACGGTGCACTCTGCGTAGGCGTAAAGCAATTTGGCACCGTGTTTAATGATGCCGCCGTATTCTTGAGAAGTGCCGGGCATGAAGCCAGGCACGTCTACGAAGGTGATGACAGGAATACTGAAGGCATCGCAGAAGCGAACAAAGCGGGCCGCTTTGATCGAACTCTTAATGTCCAAGCAACCTGCCAACACCATAGGTTGATTGGCCACAATGCCCACCGTTTGGCCAGCCATGCGGGCAAACCCAATCAGCATGTTTTTGGCGTAATCGGGTTGCAGCTCAAAGAAGTCACCGTCGTCAACGGTCTTCAGAATGAGCTCTTTCATGTCATAGGCTTGGTTGGCGTTCAAAGGTACCAAGGTGTTCAAACTTTGGTCCAGCCTATCGGTGGGGTCGCCGCTGGCTCGCATGGGAGATTTTTCGCGATTGTTCAGTGGCAGGTAGTTGTACAACCGGCGCAACATGAGCAAGGCTTCCACGTCGTTCTCGAAAGCCATGTCGGCCACGCCACTTTTGGTGGTGTGCGTTAAAGCGCCGCCCAATTCTTCGGCTGTCACTTCTTCATGCGTCACCGTCTTCACCACTTCAGGGCCTGTGACGAACATGTAAGAGCTGTCTTTCACCATAAAAATAAAATCGGTCATGGCCGGTGAATACACGGCTCCACCGGCTGATGGGCCCATGATCATGCTAATTTGAGGAATGACACCACTGGCCATGGCGTTGCGCTGGAACACTTCGGCATAGCCGCCCAAAGAAGCCACGCCCTCTTGAATGCGTGCACCGCCTGAATCGTTCAAACCGATCACAGGAGCACCCACCTTCATGGCTTGATCCATGATTTTGCAAATTTTCTCGGCGTGTGACTCAGACAATGCGCCCCCAAACACCGTGAAGTCTTGGCTGTAGACAAACACCAAGCGGCCATTGATCATGCCGTAGCCGGTGACCACACCGTCACCTGGAATCTTGTTATCTTGCATGCCAAAGTCTGTGCAGCGGTGCTCGACAAACATGTCCCACTCTTCAAAGGTACCTTCGTCTAGCAATACTTCCAAGCGCTCCCGCGCTGTGAGCTTGCCCTTAGCATGTTGTGCATCAATGCGTTTTTGCCCACCACCCATGCGCGCCGCCACGCGTTTTTGTTCAAGTTGTTGAATGATGTCTTGCATGATTTACTCGCTTCAATACGGATGGTTCAATGTTTTGAAAAGCCAGTTGCTTGATAAGCGGCTAGCAATTGTCTGGCTGCAGTGGAGGCTGGCACTTGGCCAGAGATCACCATCTGCGTGAGTTCAGGCAGCAGGGCTTTCACACTGGCTTGACCTCGGAAGTTTTGTTTCAGGCCTGCATCGATGCGCTCCCACATCCACGACTGAGCTTGCCCTTGCCTGCGCTGCTGAAACTTTTGCTTGGCTTGTTGCAAACGTTTGAATTTCAAAACGCGATGCCAAAAGCTGTCGACGCCTTGGTTTAAAAGTGCGCTGATTTGAATGACTTCTGGATGCCAAATTTCCTCATCAAAATGCGCGTGATTCAGGTGGCCATGCATGCCCAGCAAACGCAAGGCACTTGTAATTTGCGCTTCAGCGCGTGTGGCAGCAGAGGCATCAATGTCGGCTTTGTTAATGACCACCAAATCTGCCGACTCCATCACGCCTTTTTTAATGGCTTGCAAATCGTCACCCGCATTGGGCAGCTGCATGAGCACAAACATGTCGGTCATGTTGGCCACAGCGGTTTCGCTTTGTCCTACGCCTACTGTTTCAACAATGACCACGTCGTAGCCTGCCGCTTCACAAACCAACATGGCTTCGCGCGTTTTTTCGGCCACGCCGCCCAAGGTACCACTGGAGGGGCTGGGGCGAATGAAGGCTTTGTCGTGAACGCTGAGATGTTCCATGCGGGTTTTGTCACCCAAGATGGAACCGCCAGACAGAGTGGATGACGGATCTATAGCGAGCACCGCCACACGGTGCCCTTGAGCAATTAAAAACAAACCCAGCGCTTCAATGAAGGTGGACTTGCCCACCCCCGGCACACCACTGACACCCAGTCTGAATGACTTGCCTGAATGCGGCAGTAAACCCGTCAACAGTTCGTCCGCCTGCAGTCGATCTGACGGCAGTGTGGACTCGAGCAAGGTAATGGACTTGGCCATGGCGCGGCGTTGCACAGCAGGCTCGCCCTGCAACACACCCTGCATGAGATCTTGCGGATTCAACCTAAAGCCTTTTTAATTTGCTCCAGCACATCTTTTGCGCTGGCAGGGATGGGGGTGCCTGGGCCGTAGATGCCCTTCACACCCGCTTCGTACAAGAAGTCGTAGTCTTGGCGCGGAATGACACCGCCCACAAACACAATGATGTCGTCTGCGCCCTGCTTTTTGAGTTCTTCAATGATGGCCGGCACCAAAGTTTTGTGACCGGCAGCCAAGGTGGAAACACCCACCGCATGCACGTCGTTTTCAATGGCTTGTCTTGCGCACTCTTCCGGCGTTTGAAACAAAGGTCCCATGTCAACGTCAAAGCCTAGATCGGCAAACGCAGTGGCCACCACTTTGGCGCCGCGGTCGTGTCCGTCTTGCCCAAGCTTACTGATCATCACACGGGGGCGACGGCCTTTGGCATCGGCAAAGTCGTTAATCTCTTTTTTAAGTTGGTCCCAGCCTTCTGCTGAGTCGTAAGCTGCTGCATACACGCCGGTCACCTTTTGAGTATCGGCGCGGTGGCGCCCAAAAACTTTTTCCAATGCATCGGACACCTCGCCCACTGTGGCGCGCAAGCGAATGGCTTGAATGCTGAGTTCGAGTAAATTGCCTTGCCCGCTTTCGGCGGAGGCTGTGAGGGCGTCCAATGCGGCTTGTACCTTGGCAGTGTCACGCGATGCGCGAATTTTCTTCAAGCGGTCTATTTGACCATCACGCACTCTCACGTTGTCAATGGCCAAAATATCAATGAGGTCCTCTTTGGCCAACTTGTATTTGTTGACACCCACAATCACATCTTTGCCAGAGTCAATGCGCGCTTGTTTCTCAGCAGCTGCGGCCTCAATTTTGAGTTTGGCCCATCCGCTGTCTACCGCCTTGGTCATGCCACCCATGGCTTCGACTTCTTCAATGATGGCCCAAGCTTTGTCGGCCATCTCTTGGGTAAGCGATTCCATCATGTAGCTGCCAGCCCATGGATCGATCACGTTGGCAATGTGTGTTTCCTCTTGAATAATCAGCTGTGTGTTTCGTGCAATGCGTGAGCTGAATTCAGTGGGCAATGCAATGGCTTCGTCAAAGCTGTTGGTGTGTAAAGATTGCGTGCCGCCAAACACAGCCGCCATGGCTTCAATGGTGGTGCGCACCACGTTGTTATAGGGGTCTTGCTCAGTCAGCGACCAGCCCGAAGTTTGGCTGTGCGTGCGCAGCATAAGGCTCTTGGGGCTCTTGGCATCAAAGCCCTTCATGATGCGGCACCAGAGCAAACGCGCCGCACGCATCTTGGCAATTTCCAAATAGAAATTCATGCCCACCGCCCAAAAGAAGGACAGGCGACCTGCAAATCCATCCACATCCATGCCCTTGGCAATGGCGGTTTTCACATACTCCTTGCCATCGGCCAAAGTGAAGGCCATCTCGAGTGCCTGATTGGCACCGGCCTCTTGCATGTGATAACCCGAAATGGAAATAGAGTTGAACTTCGGCATGTGTTGGGCCGTGTACTCAATGATGTCGCCAATGATTTTCATCGATGGCTCGGGCGGGTAGATGTAGGTGTTGCGCACCATGAACTCTTTCAAAATGTCGTTCTGAATGGTTCCAGACAATTTGTCTTGGCTCACACCCTGCTCTTCAGCGGCCACCACGTAGCCTGCCAAAACGGGTAGCACCGCGCCGTTCATGGTCATGGACACAGACACCTTGTCTAACGGAATTTGGTCAAACAAAATTTTCATGTCTTCAACAGAGTCGATGGCCACGCCGGCTTTGCCCACATCGCCCGTGACACGGGGATGGTCTGAGTCATAGCCGCGGTGCGTGGCCAAGTCGAAAGCCACTGACACACCTTGACCGCCTGCGGCCAAAGCTTTGCGGTAGAAAGCGTTGGATTCTTCGGCGGTAGAGAAACCAGCGTACTGGCGAATGGTCCAGGGACGTACCGAGTACATGGTGGCCTGTGGGCCGCGAAGGAATGGCTCAAAACCAGGCAAGGTGTTGGCATAGGGCAAAGACGCTGTGTCTTCAGCCGTGTACAAAGGCTTGACGGAAATACCGTCGGGCGTTTTCCAATTGAGGGCTTCGACATTGCCACCCGGCGCAGACTTTTGAGCGGCACGCAGCCAGTCGTCTAGTTGTGCGGTTTTAAATTCGTTCTTCGGGTCGGTCATGTCGCGAGATCCTCAATATGATTCATAATTATTGATGCAAAATATTGTACCTGCCTTACAATTCTGCAAAGCCACACTGAAATTCACCTCGAAATGCCCTATGGGGCAGCTTTCTAACACCCGATTTGAACATGTCTGCCCTTTCAGCCGCAAAGTCCTTAGCCCCCAGAGCCCTGTATGAAGAGGTGGCTGAACTCATTCGGCAGCGCATTTTCAGCCGAGAGCTTGAACCTGGCAGCTGGATTGACGAGTTGCAAATTGCCAAGGCTTACGGTATCAGCAGAACACCCCTTCGGGAAGCCCTGAAGGTCTTGGCAGCTGAAGGCTTGATCACCATGAAGGTGCGGCGCGGTGCCTATGTGACCGAAGTTTCTGAAAAAGACCTGCGGGATGTATACCACTTGCTGGGCTTGCTGGAAAGTGATGCAGCAGCCGTTGTGGCTCAAACGGCGTCCCCTTCAGATTTGAAAAAGCTTCAGTCGCTTCATTCTGAATTGGAAGCAGCTGGCAAGACCGGCAAAGAAAAGCACGACAAGTTTTTTGAAGTGAATGAGGCTTTTCACATGTGCCTGCTGGAGTTGGCCCAAAACAAGTGGCGCGATCAAATGGTGGCCGACTTGCGCAAAGTGATGAAGCTCAATCGACACAACTCTTTGTTTAAAACAGGACGCATTAAGGAATCGCTGACTGAGCACCAGGCCATCATGGCGGCTCTGAATGCGAAAGATCCTGTAGCAACGGTAGCTCGCATGCGAGAGCACTTTGCAAATGGTCTTGCGGCAGCCAACTCAACGCCTTAAGCAGGCACCTCTGCACCCTTCGCTAGCGCATCACGCGCAATGGCCATCACCTCACGAGGCGGCTGAGGTTTGAGCTTGTGATTGCTCCAAACTTGGCGCCACAAACGTCCCCCTCGCTGACCATGGTAAAGCCCCAGCATATGTCTTGCGATGGCATACCAAGGGCAGCCGTCTTCTTTAAAGGCACGCTCCATGTAAGACACCATAGCTTCTTCAACTTCTTCACGTGAAAGCAACGGCTTGGACTGAAGGCTTTGTGCTTGTCGCTGAAAAAATGTTTCATCCCAAGTGGTGAGTAACCAAGGGTTGTAATAAGCCTCACGGCCAATCATGACGCCGTCGACCTCTTTGAGATGTTCAGCAATCTGCACGTTGGTTTTGATCTCACCGTTGATGGCAATGGTGAGTTGAGGAAAATCTTTTTTCAACTGACAAGCCAGTTCATATCGCAAAGGCGGAATCTCGCGATTCTCTTTCGGCGATAAGCCGTTAAGCCAAGCATTGCGCGCATGTACGATGAACACGTTGCAGCCAGCTTCTTTCACAGTGCCTACAAAGTCGCGAACAAAGTCGTAGCTTTCAATTTGGTCAATGCCAATGCGGTGCTTAACAGTGACGGGCACGGACACCACATCGACCATGGCCTTGACGCCATCGGCTACCAGCTTGGGCTCATTCATGAGGCAGGCACCAAAAGCACCGCGCTGCACACGATCGCTTGGGCAGCCGCAATTGAGATTGATTTCGTTGTAGCCCCACTGCTCGCCCAATTTGGCAGCGAAGGCTAAATCGGCGGCGTCACTGCCGCCCAATTGCAAGGCCACGGGATGCTCTTCGGCATTGAAGCGCAAATGACGCTCTACGCTGCCATGGCGGATGGCACCGGTGGTGACCATCTCGGTGTAAAGCATGGTGTGCTGCGTTAGAAGGCGATGAAAAAACCGGCAATGCCGATCAGTCCAGTCCATCATGGGCGCTACAGACAGGCGCCAAGGACTAAAGTGGTTAAAGAGTGCTTGATTCACACCCCGATCATAATAAATAAATGAGCGGCTTCAATCAAAATTGCATCAATGTTCAAACCTCTGATTCTTAACAAGAATTGAGCAAAAAAAGCTTGCAATTCCTTTCAAACAAACGGAATCTCCACACTTACGGCCAATACGTGGCACGATGGCGTTTAAGAGACACGTTAGTCAAAGGGAAATCTATCCATGAACGAATCAACCATTTGGTGGCTCATTGCAGGCTCACTTGTTGGCATAGAACTAATGACGGGCACCTTCTACTTGCTCATGCTCGCCATCGGCGCTTCAGCAGGCGCCATCGCCGCGACCGCTCAGTTAAGTTTTACAACACAACTGATCACAGGATCAGTGGTCGGTGGACTGGCTGTTATTTTGTGGCGTATTTATTCTTTGCAAAAATTAAAGTCTCATCCCGAAGAAGTTTCTGCCCAGCACCTGGATGTCGGTGAAACAGTGGAAGTGCACGAATGGCTCAGCAACGGCACTGCACAAGTTAAGCACAGAGGCGCCAACTGGACGGCTATTTGTGCAGACGGAATTCCGCAAGTACTGGGCGTTTATCAAATCCAAGATATTCAAGGCAACACTTTGGTGCTGCACAAAACTTAAGTCAACGTTAGCTTCTTAGAAAGAAAAATCATGGAAATTGCAATCGTCCTGTTGGCCATTGCGGTCTTGTTCATCATCAAAACCGTCAAGGTCGTACCCCAACAAAACGCATGGGTGGTAGAGCGCTTGGGCAAGTTCCATGCAAGCCTTACGCCCGGCCTTAATTTTGTAGTGCCATTCATTGACAAAGTCATTCAAAAGCACAGTCTCAAAGAAATTCCACTGGATGTACCCAGTCAAGTTTGCATCACCCGAGACAACACACAACTGCAGGTCGATGGCATTTTGTACTTCCAAGTGACCGATCCCAAACTGGCAAGCTACGGCTCGTCCAACTACATCATTGCGGTCACGCAACTGGCTCAAACAAGTTTGCGCAGTGTCATTGGCAAATTAGAACTCGACAAAACATTTGAAGAGCGCGACATCATCAATGCACAAGTGGTGGCAGCCATCGACGAAGCAGCCTTGAACTGGGGCGTCAAAGTACTTCGTTACGAAATCAAAGACCTGACACCACCCAAAGAAATTTTGCATGCTATGCAATCGCAAATTACGGCTGAACGAGAAAAGCGTGCCCTCATTGCAGCCTCAGAGGGACGCCGTCAAGAACAAATCAACATTGCCACGGGCGAACGCGAGGCCTTCATTGCGCGCTCTGAAGGCGAAAAGCAGGCAGTGATTAACAAAGCCGAAGGTGATGCCGCATCTATTTTGGCGGTAGCCGAAGCCACAGCCCAGGCCATTGAACGCATTGCCTCTGCCATTCAAAAACCGGGCGGCGAACAAGCGGTTCAACTCAAAGTGGCCGAGCAAGCTGTCATTGCCTACAGCAAGGTGGCACAAGATGCCAAAACCACACTCATCGTTCCCAGCAACATGACCGAGGTATCGTCATTGATAGCCTCGGCCATGCAAATGGTCAACACAGGAAAAAATGCTGGGCATTAACCCATGTGCAAACCACCGTTCACAGCGAAGTCTGCACCCGTGGCATAGCCGCCTTCTTCAGACACCAACCAAGCAATGATGGAAGCAATTTCGCTGGGCTCACCTAAACGCTTCACAGGCACTGTGGCCACAATTTTTTCCAGCACATCGGCACGAATGGCTTTGACCATGTCGGTGCCAATGTAACCAGGGCTGACGGTGTTCACTGTCACGCCTTTGGTGGCCAACTCTTGTGCCAAGGCCATAGAGAAGCCGTGCATGCCTGCTTTGGCAGCAGAGTAGTTGGTTTGACCCGCTTGGCCCTTAGCTCCGTTCACAGAAGAAATGTTCACAATGCGTCCCCAACCTTTTTCAACCATGTCGGCAACCACTTGTTTGGTGACATTGAACATGGAGTTCAGGTTGGTTTCAATGACTGTATCCCAATCTTCACGCGACATTTTCAAGAACATGCGGTCTTTGGTAATACCTGCGTTGTTCACCAACACGTCAATGGTGCCATGCTCAGCTTTGGTTTTGGTAAAAGCTTCGACGGTTGAATTCCAATCACCCACGTTACCCACAGATGCGTAGAAGGTAAAACCCAAAGCTTTTTGTTCATCCAGCCACTTGGTGAAGTCACGTGTTGGGCCGCAACCCGCAATGACCTTGAAATCTTCTTTGTGAAGGCGCTGGCAAATGGCGGTTCCGATGCCGCCCATACCACCTGTAACGTAAGCTACTTTTTGACTCATGGATTTGTCTCCTATGTTAATGAGTTATTTTAGTTTCTGAAAAATTAACGCTCTAGAGTCAATGACACGCCCATACCGCCACCGATGCACAAGGCTGCAAGGCCTTTCTTTGCATCACGACGTTGCATTTCATGCAAGAGTGTCACCAAAATGCGGCAGCCAGATGCACCAATAGGGTGACCAATTGCGATGGCGCCGCCATTGACGTTCACACGCATTGGATCAATGTCCAATGCTTTGTTGACTGCGCAGGCTTGGGCTGCAAAGGCTTCGTTCAATTCAAACAAATCCACATCGCTGGCTTTCCAACCAGCACGTTGCAATGCTTTTTGCGATGCTGGAACGGGGCCCATGCCCATGGTGGCAGGGTCCAAACCGCTGGTGCCAAATGAGGCAATGCGCGCTAAGGGCTTGAGGCCCAAAGCCGCAGCCTTTTTAGCCGTCATGACCACCACAGCGGCAGCACCATCATTGAGACCCGAAGCATTACCCGCAGTCACTGAACCGGCTTTGTCAAATGCGGGGCGCAAACCTGCCAAGGCTTCTGCATTGGTTTTCTTGTTGATAAATTCATCGGCATTAAAGACCAAGGGGTCGCCTTTGCGCTGAGGAATAAGCACATCGACAATTTCGTCTTTGAACTTGCCCGCATCTTGCGCAGCGCTGGCTTTTTGCTGACTGCTCAATGCCAGAGCATCTTGCATGTCGCGTGTGATGCTATGTGCTTTGGCCACGTTCTCAGCCGTAATGCCCATGTGGTACTGGTTGTACACATCCCACAAGCCATCGACAATCATGGTGTCAACCATGTTCCAGTTGCCCATGCGCTGGCCGTCACGTGAGCCCATCAATGCGTGTGGTGAAGCGCTCATGTTTTCCTGACCGCCGGCCACCACAATGTCGCTGTCTCCCCATGCCACAGCTTGCGCTGCCAACATGACGGCTTTCAAACCAGAGCCACACACCGCGTTGATGGTAAGCGCAGGCGTTTCTTTGGCAACGCCGGCTTTCATCATGGCTTGACGTGCAGGGTTTTGTCCTGCGCCAGCCGTCAAAACTTGGCCCATGATGACTTCACCAATTTGATCCATGCCAAGGCCAGCGCGCGAAATGGCTTCGCGAATGGCAATGCTGCCCAACTCTGGCGCTGCAATTTTGGCCAAGGAGCCCCCAAACTTACCAACAGCCGTGCGTGCAGCTGAAACAATGACGATGTCT
>SHXD01000038.1 GCA_009693505.1 Limnohabitans sp. | reverse complement strand
CCACGACCCACTGGGTGAATGACTTGAGAGATGCGTTGCACCGTGGTGTTGCTGGGCGTGACTTGAATGCTCTGTGGGTTCTTTAAAAGCGTGGCAGCCAGGTCCCGAATTTCATCGCTGAAGGTGGCTGAGAACAACAAGCTTTGTTTGTCTTTGGGCACCATGGCCAAAACTTTTTTCACGTCATGGATAAAGCCCATGTCGAGCATGCGGTCGGCTTCGTCCAAGACCAAAATTTCAATGCTCGACAAATCGAGAAGGCCTTGGCCTTGCAAGTCGAGCAAGCGGCCTGGGGTGGCCACCAAGACGTCGATGCCGCGCTTGACGCGATCGACTTGGGGTTTCATGCCAACGCCACCAAACACAACCGTGGACTGCAGGCTGAGGTATTTGCCGTAATCTTTGGCGGACTCTTCAATCTGGGCGGCCAATTCGCGTGTGGGCGTGAGCACCAAGGCGCGTATGGCTTTGCCACCAAATTTGTTCCTTCCGGCCTCTGTCAAGCTCAGTTTGTGCAAGATGGGCAGCATGAAGGCGGCCGTTTTGCCGGTGCCAGTTTGTGCCCCTGCCAACAGGTCGTGACCTGCCAAGACGATGGGGATCGCTTGAGCTTGCACGGGGGTGGGAGTGTCGTAGCCTTGCTCTTGCACAGCCTGCAAAATGGCCGGAGCCAAATTCAATTCTTCAAATTTCATGATGGCGCGCCAAAAACGGCGCATGGCATCGGTTTGTCAGGCTGTTTGGAAACAGCCGCCAGTCAAAGACCGATGGGATTCACAGGTGGGTATGGAAACCAAAGGCGGATGCCTGGGTCAAACCCCAGCAGAAGTGCTGATGTTGCGGCAACTGGAGGCGGCAACATACAGATTATTGCACGAATCTGTAAACTCACAAATTAATCCTAAAGAATGAATAATTTAGACTTAAAGAGCTTTTTGGTGTTTAATTTAAAGTAAATATAAAAACTATTGGATTCTTCTACATGAATTTTTTAAATATCCAAAGGTCAAGAACCAAGAAACTGAAGCTTGGGATGTCATTGAGGGCGTCAAACTTGTTGCACCTGCTTGTTTTGACGTTCTGCTTGTCTTTGTCATACCAGGCACATGCACAAACCACCCGACTCGAGCGTGTTTTAGCCAATAAAGAACTGCGTGCTTGTATTTGGCCCGAGTACTACAGCATCAGCTACCGAAATCCCAAAACGCGGGAGCTCAGTGGCATTGACATTGCCATCACTCAGGATTTGGCTCGGGAACTCGGAGTTAAGTTGAAATATGTAGACAGCAATTTTGCCCAACTCTATGAATCCCTAGAACAGGATCGCTGCGACATCGCCACACACGCCATTGGCATCACAGAAGAGCGTCAAGCTCGACTGCTGTTTTCTCAGCCTTATCTCAAAAGTGGTTTGTTTGCAGTCACCTTGAAAAACAAAGAAGGTCTTCAGACTTGGGACAGCCTTGATCAACCGGGGCGCGTCATTGCCGTTGCTGCGGGCACTGTCATGGAAGGTGTCATGTCCAAGTCTTTGAAAAAAGCCAGGCTGCTTAAAGTTCAGTCCCCTGGAACCCGAGAGCAAGAGGTTCTATCGGGCAGAGCCGATGCCTTCATGACCGACTATCCTTACAGTTTGCGAATGATTGACTTGACTGATTGGGCTGCCGTGATTCAAGCGCCAAGCAGTATGAGCGCTACCGAGTACGCCTACGCTTTTGCAAAAGGAGAAAACAGTTTGCAAATAAGGGTCGATGCATTTTTGGGTCTGATCAAAAAAGATGGACGATTGCTTCAGTTCGCAAAAAAAAACAATCTTGAGCCCATCGTTTTGTTGAAATAATGGGTAAACCAGCTTGAAAAGCAAGTCACTCTCCAATCCAACGCTGTCCCAGAATGCTGCTTCTCTGGGTGTCTACCGATTTGGGGTTGCGGTCGCTGTTTTCATCGCCTTGGTTGCTGGCATCTACCTTTGGAAAGACAGGCAAGCCACGCTAGATCGGGAGGAGGCACGGGGTGATTTATTGACGCGCATCTTGTTCAATCATGTAAGCCGAACACTGGAGTCTTCTTCTGCCATCATGACGGTTGCCAATCAGGGCTCGTCTTCAAATTCGCCCACGCAATCTCAGCTCAAATCAGCCATTGAAAAATCCAGTTTCATTCGTTCCTTGTCCATGCTAACTGAGGACGGCCGGGTATTGGCCAGCTCAGAAGATGGGGTGGTCAATCAGTCTGTCAGTTGGCAACAATTGGGCTTGGAGCGAGATGTCGGGGATGATTTGGCGGCAGGCCGTTGGCAGCCGGCGCGGAATTTGTTTGACTTGAATCGAAGCGATGTCCGCTTGAAAGACATTTCCATTTTGCCCTTGTCTATGCGCATGAAACGCGCTGATGGTCAGGTGGTGCGGTGGGTGGTTTTGATTAACCCAGAAGATTTGATTGCTGGTTTTGCAGAATCGGTTGACGATCAATGTGATGCGGTTTACGTGTTCGATTACGCAGGTCGAATTTTGGCCAGCAGTTCGCAGAGATGGTTTCCGCATGATCAGCTTTTTAGCGACATGCCCGCTGTCAAGAGGGTTGCAAAAAACCAAGATTTTGGCCGCTACATTGACATTCTCAAAGATGCCAAACAAGCCAGCGAACACTTGGAAGTGCACTACCGCACCGCCGCACAACTGCCGTTGACAGTGGCTGTTGCCATTTCTCGGAGTCGGGTAGAAGGGCAGTGGTGGCTATCTTCCAAAGGCATCATTGGCATGTCTGTTTTGATGCTGTTGGCCACTTTTGTTTTAACTCGCCATGTTGCAGCCATCTGGGCGCGAAGGGAAGAAGACCGCCTTGCCATGTCGAATGCCCTCAATGCTGCTGAAGCGGCCAACCAAGCCAAGTCGGCCTTCTTGGCTCAAATGAGCCACGAAATCAGGACGCCCATCAACAGCATGGTGGGCATGACCGAACTTGCACTGGGCACACGCTTGAACCCAGAGCAAAAAGACTATCTGGAAATGTCACGAACAGCCTCTCAAAGTCTGTTAAGACTGATTGATGATATTTTAGATTTCACACGATTGGGTGCCAATCGCCTCACCTTGGATCAAACCCTGTTTGATTTGCATACGGCCTGTCAGCAGGCTATCAAAGGGTTTGCATTTCAAGCCGAGCAGAAAAAAATTGATTTGTACTTGGACATCGACCCAGATGTGCCGCAGTTGCTAATGGGTGACCCCTTGAGACTTGGGCAAGTGTTGCAAAATTTATTGGGCAACGCCTTGAAATTCAGCGACACGGGTTGGATCAAATTGAGTGTTCGAAAAAATGAAGTCAGTGAGCATCAGGTGGTATGTGGCTTTGAGGTGACTGACACAGGTATTGGCATTCCAGCTGAAAAAATACAACTTATTTTTTCGCCATTCAGTCAGGCAGACGCTTCAGTGAACCGCAAATATGGTGGCAGTGGTCTGGGGCTTTCTATTGCAAAAAATTTGGTTCAACTGATGCAGGGTGAAATGAAAGTTCACTCTCGTCTGGGCGAAGGAAGTTCCTTTTCTTTCACGGCCACATTTAAAAACCCTTCGCCAGAATTACTGGACAAGCAGATCATTCCAAAGCAGCAAGTTTTCCAAGGTTTGAGTGCTATTTCGCACTCAGTGGATGTTGTTTTGGTTGAGTCCAATCCCTTTGCCAGAGAAATTCTGAGAAATCTTTTGGCAGCCCAACAAATCAAGCCGCTCGAAATTGTGACACCCGTTACCTTGCAGTCTTGTTTAGACGCTTGGTTAAAACAAGGCCTGAACCGCCAAACGCTGTGGGTCATTGACCACAGCATGTTGGCCTACATTGAGTCCGCTTATTTGCTGGCGCAGGAAGCCAGTAAGTGGCGAAGTTTGTCTTGGATTGTGTTGTCTGATTTTGGATTGAACCATGATGTGCAAAACTTGTGTGCACTGGCTAGAACTTTGGGTGTTCGTGTCTTGAATTTGTACAAGCCCGTCACAGGGCTAGAACTTCAGAATGCGCTCACAAGCTTGACGCAACGAGACGAAGTGGGAGAGGAAATTTCAAAACCCAGCCCCTTCAAAGCCAAGCACGTGGGCAAAATATTGGTCGTTGAAGACACGCCCATGAATCAGCAGTTGGCTCAATGGACTTTGGAAAAGTTGGGCTGCACTGTTGAAATTGCAGACAACGGTGAAGCTGCTGTGCAAAAAATTCAGTCCAATTCCTACGATTTGATTCTGATGGATTTGCAAATGCCGAGCATGGATGGTTTAACGGCGACCCACGAAATTAGGCACATTGAAGTGACGCAAGCCTTGAAGATGACGCCCATCGTAGCCATGACGGCTCACGTCTTGGATGAAGACCGTGTGCTTGCCAAAAAAGCAGGGATGCAAGACTTCCTCATCAAACCAGTCACGGCCGATGAGTTTCAAAGGGTTTTAAAGCAATTTTTGTAGCAAGGCTCAGCCTGTGAGCCTGTGCTGAGTCGATAATTCCAACAATATTCACGCGCAGAAGCAAGTTCTTCCCTTATGGCCAACGCATTTCAAGCAGGATTCATGGTGTTCCATGGCAACCGCCTAGAAGACCTGCGCGATCTCACGCTTGGCCTGTTTCGCAACCAGCCCTTGCCCCCCTTGGTGCCTGAAACATTGTTGGTGCAAAGCAATGGCATGAAGCACTGGCTTGAAATGGCCTTGGCAGACGACAGCGCCATGGGCATTTGCGCAGCCACGCAAATGGAGTTGCCCTCGAGCTTTATTTGGCGCATGTACCGCTTGGTATTGGGTCAATCGGTGGTCCCTGTGGCCATGCCCTTTGACAAGCAAGCTTTGGTTTGGCGCTTGTGGCGCTTGCTGCCTGAGTTTGCACAAATTCACCAAGTTGCGCCTCTGCTGGCCTACGTCAAAGACGATCCGCTTGGACGCCAAAGGTATCAATTGGCCCAGCAAGTGGCCGACGTATTTGACGGTTACCAAAGCTACCGAGCCGATTGGCTCGCCGATTGGGGCAATGGCCAATTTGTGTTGCGTTACAAAGCAGAGCGCAAAGCCATGCCACCCGATCAAGTTTGGCAAGCACAGTTGTGGCAGCAACTGCAACAAGATGTTTTGCAAATGCAAGCCCCCGAGCTTTCCTCTCAATGCCATTCCAGGGCCGATGTGCATTCGCAATTCATGCACAAGGTTCAGCAAGCGGGTGCTTTGAAACCAGAAGCTTTGCCGCCTCGCATTGTGGTGTTTGGTATTTCCAACTTGCCCATGCAAGTGGTAGAAGCCTTAGCCGCCTTGGGTCGCTGGTGTCAGGTCATCATGATGGTCCAAAACCCTTGCCAGGAATACTGGGGCCATGACATGGACCTGGTGGCGCAGAAGCATTCGCTGCTTTCCTCATGGGGGCAACAAGGCCGAGATTATTTGCACGCGCTAGAGCGCTTTGACCAGCCTGAAAACGCCTTGAGCGTCATGAGCAAGCAAACTTTTTTTGTAGACCCAGCTGAACAAGCTTGCCCTTCGCGTTTGCAGATTATTCAATCTGATATTTTGAATTTGAAGGCCATGCCCGAGCACCCTGAACCCTTGCCCGACGATGGCAGCATTCAAATGGTCCAAGCGCATTCAGCGCAGCGCGAAGTAGAAATTTTGCACGACCGACTTTGGGCTTGGTTTGATGAAAACCCAAGTTGGAAGCCTGGTGATGTGATGGTCATGGTGCCTGATATGGCCAGCTTCTCATCTCACATTCAAGCGGTGTTTGGTCGTTTTCCAGTTCAGCACCCCCGGCATATTCCTTTTTCATTGGCAGACACCACGCCACGTCAAGTGCCGTTGGTCCAAGCGCTTGAGTTTTTGTTAAACCTGCCTGAAGCAAGGGTGACTTTGTCGGAATGGCTCAGCCTGTTTGAAGTCTCGGCCGTGCGAGCTAAATTTCAAATAGACGAGGACGATGTCCAAACCATGAAAAATTGGCTGCAAGACGCTGCTGTACGCTGGGGCTTGAATCCAACGCACCGGCAAAAATGGGGCGTGCCTAGCAACATGCCCAATGCACAGCAAAACACCTGGGCCTACGGATTGCAACGTTTGATATTGGGTTATGCCGCTGGCCAAGCTGAAGGCAGTGCGGCATGGCAGGGTGTCTTGCCCTTGCCTCAAGTTTCTGGTTTGAGTGCTTTGAAGGTGGGCTATCTGGCGCAGTGGTTGGAGGCTGTGTCCATCAGTTTGGCCCAATTGAATGCCACGCATGCGCCTGCCGAATGGTGCTCGGTCATGCACGGCTTGATGGCGCGCTTTTTTGAAGCCGACAACGAAGCCGATGAACGCATGTTGCTGCGTTTAAAGCAAGAACTGACGCAATGGCAATCCTTGTGTGAACAGGCTGGTTTGTCGGAGCCATTGCCCTTAACCGTGGTGCGCGAACATTGGCTGTCGGGCCTAGAATCTGCGGGGCTGCAGCAACGTTTCTTTGGTGGCGGTGTGCAGTGTTCAACCCTCATGCCCATGCGCGCCATTCCCTTCAAGGGCCTGTGTTTGCTGGGCATGAACGATGGCGCTTATCCCCGCCAAAGCACGCCTCGCGATTTTGATTTGATGACCACCCATTGGCTTGCAGGCGATCGCTCGCGCCGCGAAGACGACCGTTACTTGTTCTTAGAAGCCTTTTTGTCAGCCCGTGAAAAACTGTATATCAGTTGGCAAGGACGCAGGTCCACAGACAATCAGAAGATGCCACCTTCTGTACTGGTCGCTCAGTTGCGCGATACCTTCAAGGCCCGTTTCTCGCCCGAGCTAGATGCCGTTTTGCAACCCTTGCAAGCTTTCTCTGCCAAATACTTTGAGCCTAATTCAAAATTCTTTACCTACGCAAACGATTGGGAGACTGCGCAGAAAATTGGCTCTGAATTCAAATCTTCGTTTTCTGCGCCTTCTGCGCGTTCTGCTACCGAGGCGGTCCCCTCCGAATTGCCAGCTATTTCAGATTGGCCTCTTCAGGAATGCATGCGTTTGCTCAAGCAACCTGTCGATGTTTATTGGCGCAGTCGTTTGGGTGTTCTGCTCAAGGGTTCTGAAGAGGCCATGCTAGATGATGAGAACTTCACTCTAAATGGACTAGACAGATACTCCTTGGGTCGCCACTTGCTCGAAGCCGAAGACATTGAACTGCAACTCGAAGCTGAAAAATTGCTGGGTCAATTGCCAATGGGAGCTTCGGGACAATTGGCATTGAAACAGCAATACGATGCGGCACTTCGCGTCATTGACCGAGCGGACGCCTATTTAGAAAAGTACCCACAAGAGTTGCCGACTCAATCCGTGGCTGTTGTGATTGCCATGCCTTGGGGTGATGTTCGCATCAGCGCTGAGATCGCTGGCTTGCGTCATGAATTGAACACACCCGACAAGTTGTCAACTGATCATGGTGGCGTTCGAACACTGCAACTGACCAGGCGACCCGGTGCGGTGGCTACAGGTCAAAAGGATCAACAGTCTGCCCGCGCCGATGTCTTGATCAATCTCTGGCCCAACCATGTGCTGTTAAGCGCTGCAGGCTGGGCAGTCCGCTCCGTGGCCATTGGACTTGATGCTGTGGCCGTGTTGCCTGCCATGTCGCCTCAAGCGGCCCAACAATTATTGGCTCAGTGGCTTGCTGTGTATGCGCAGGCATGGGCCCGTCCCTTGCCCACTACCCTGAAAGCAGGCTTGGCATTTGTGTCAGAGCAAATCCGAAGTGCGCAGTCAGGCAAAGAAGTGGAGGCTGACCAGATCATCGAGATGGCCTTGGACAAGGCGCGCAAAGAATTTTCCGATAGTTTTTCCGAGAACACCGATTTGGCAGGTTCCTTGTACGTCCAAAGATCGTTCGACAATTTTGATCCGCTCATTAAAGGGCTGCCAAACTGGGCGCCTCTTTTGTATGACGATTTGATCCATGCAGCTTCGATTGAAGGCGGTGCGGCATGAGTGAATTGAAAACGCAAAAGCTCAATGTACTTAAATTGCCTTTAACTGGCATTCAACTCATTGAGGCCAGCGCCGGCACAGGCAAAACTTGGACATTGGCCGCGCTTTATGTGCGTCTCATTCTGGGGCATGGGTGGTCAGGGCCAAGCCTCATGCCGCCTCAAATCTTGGTGATGACCTTTACCGAGGCCGCCACGGCAGAGCTGCGAGATCGCATCCGCGACAGATTGGCACAGGCTGCGCAATTCTTCAAGGGGCATTCTCAAGTTACCGATGATTTTTTGCAGCACCTTCAAGAAAACTTGGGCACCGATTTAAATGCGCAGCACGCTGAACGCTTAGAAGAAGCCGTGCAGTGGATGGACGAAGCCGCCATTTACACCATTCACAGCTGGTCGAGTCGCATGCTGCGCCAACATGCTTTTGACAGCCAAAGTTTGTTTGATCAAAAGCGCTTAGACGATGCACCTGCTTTGAAGTTGAAGCTGGTGAAAGACTACTGGCGACAATACGTTTACCCGCTGGAAGTCAAGCAACTGGGTGCTCTAAAAGACATGGGCAGATCGCCCGAAGCTTTGCTGAAAAACATTCAATCACTTTGGCAAAAATTTGAGAAGTCACCAGGTGGTTTTCCTGATGCCTCGCAAGATCCAGATCCAAAAGCCTTGGTGCTAGCTTGGTCTCAGTGGCAAGACCATGTTCTGGAGTTAGAGGCGCAAGCCAGACAACTCTTGTTGAACAACATGCCGCACGCATTAGGCCTGTTGAACAAGGCGCTTAAAAATGATTTGAATCGCAATTTCTATAGAGTTAACAAGCACGCGTACTTCCTTTGCCATCTTTCAGACTGGGCTTCTGGTGAAGAGGCAGACATGGATGCGCTTTCCAAATTTACCTTTGAAAAGCTCAATGCCGGCCTGAGGGGCGGGGCCAATCCGATTGACAACTCTCATGGTGTCTGGACCGCAATAGGTCTTTGGATGGCTGAGCGTCAAAGCGAGCCTGAAGTGGGTGTTAATTTGCTGAAACACGCCGCACTCAAAGTGGGTCGTGCTTATTTGCTGCAAAAAAGAAGTTTGGCTAACTTTGATTTTTCAGATTTGCTACAACGCTTGCACGCTGCACTTCATGCACCAGGCAGCCGCTTACCCCAGATTGTTCGCGCGCAGTTTCCTGTGGCCATGGTGGATGAGTTTCAAGATACCGACCCCTGGCAATATGAATCGCTGTCGCGCATTTACGGCGCAGCAAATTTGCTAATTCATGAGGCAAGCCCTGAAGGCAATGCTGAACATGAAAATGCCAGCGCATTTTTAATGATTGGCGATCCGAAACAAGCCATCTACAGTTTTCGAGGCGCCGATTTGCCAACCTATTTGAATGCAAGGCATGCGGCTGAATCCATTTGGACTCTCACAGAAAATTTCAGGTCCAGTCAGGAAGTGGTCAATGCTGTGAATCACCTGTTTGAAACGGCTCAGAACCCTTTTGGTGAAGTGCCGTTTGAGCGTGTGAAAACACCCACACCTGCCAAGGCTGAAAGTCTGCGCTTGGCCAATGGCCAAAAACTGCCAGCGCTCACAGTATGGCATTTGGCCACCGACAAACCCTTGAGTGGCGCGCAATACGGTGAAGACATGGCGCAAATTTGTGCCACGCAAATGGTTTCGCTCTTGAATCAAGGCATCGCTCAACCCGGTCACATGGCGGTTTTGGTCAGAGATGGCCAAGAAGCCAAAAAGATCCGCCAAGCCTTGGCACAACGGAGTGTCCGTAGCGTCTACTTATCAGACCGTGACAGTGTGTACGCCACACGCGAGGCACTCGATTTGGCCTGCGTTTTAGAAGCCGTCTTACAAGCGCGCAATGCCAAGTTGCTGCGCGCTGCGCTCACCACTCGCACCTTGTGCCTCAGCTTGCCTGAAATAGAGCAAGTGTTCAGTGCAGAAGAAGCTTGGGACATTTGGGTGGAGCGTTTCAATGCATGGCACTACACCTGGCAACGTCAAGGCTTTTTGCCGATGCTCTACAAAATTGTGCATGAACAAGACATTGGCAGGCGCATGAAAGCTGAAGGCGATACCGCTGAACGGCGCTTGACCAATCTGTTGCATTTGGGTGAATTGCTGCAATCGGCCAGCCTTCAATTGCAAGGTGAATCTGCATTGCTTCGTTATCTCACCGATCAATTGGCAGATCCTCAGGCACAAGGTGAGAGCGCGCAAATGCGTCTTGAAACAGATGCCGAGTTGGTCCAAGTCATCACTTTTCACAAAGCCAAGGGTTTGCAATACCCCTTGGTGTTTTTACCTTTTGTCTCCAATTTCAGAGAAGACAAAGATGACTCACTTCGAACTGCCGAAGAACGTCTGCAAGAGGACATTCGATTGCTGTACGTCGCATTCACGCGTGCGCAGCAAGCCCTTTGGACAGGCATTGCCAAACGCCAAGGCGATTTCAAAAGCAAAGAGACACAAGCGCAAAGTGCTTTAAGTATTTTGTTGCAACGAAAGTCTGCCGATGATTTGCAAGAAAAATTGCAGACTTGGGCAAGCTGCGATGACATTGAAGTCATTTTTGCGCCCAAAGCGAATGCGCAGTTGTACGAGCCGTCCAGCCCTGTCAATTTAGAGGCTGCAACTGTTGCAAGATCGCCATCGCGGGTCTTACCAAATGCCGGTTGGACGGCCAGCTTCAGTGCACTCACCCGTAAGCTGAGTGAATCCAAATGGCACGCCACAGACTCGGGTCTTGCGCGCGAAGAGCGCTGGTTAGATTCTCAAATTGACAACCCAGTGGCCAACGTCAATGACCTGCTCGTGGCAGATGACACGTCATCTGCAAAAACGGAGCAAGCTCCGTTCAATCATTTCCCTGCTGGCAGTGCCTACGGCACCTTGTTACACGACATCTTCGAATGGCAGCTGAAAGAAGGCTGGCCCCTTCTGCAAAACGAATCAGACCTCTTAGCTGAAGTCAAAATTCGATGGCAAGGCTGGTGGCAAACCCAAGCCGACAGCCTGCAACTTGGCCCTGAAGACCAAGCCCTCTGCCTGCAACTCATCCGCCAATGCGCAGCTTCTCAATTCACACAATTGGGGTCAGATCAACATTGTTTCAGCTTGTCGCAGCTCAACGCCCAAAACGCGTGGCCTGAAATGGGCTTCACGTTCAAAACGCATGGTGTTTCAACGCTGTACATGGATCAACTCATTAGCACTGCTCTGCATCCCAACAAAGCCCGCCCTGCCTTGCATGCGCAGCAATTGAATGGCTTGCTAACGGGCTTCATGGACATTGTGTTCGAGCACCAAGGCCGCTATTACGTGCTCGATTACAAGTCGAACAAATTACCCGACTATTCACAAGACAGCATCACAAGCAGCATGCTCAGTCATCGCTACGACGTGCAATACACCTTGTACATCTTGGCGGTTCACCGACTCTTAAAGTCTCGCCTCAAAGATTACAACTATGAGCAGCACGTGGGCGGTGCCATCTATCTGTACTTGCGGGGCATCGATCAAGCTGGGCAGGGGTGCTATGTCAAGAAGCCATCCTACGATCTGATCCATGCCTTGGACGAAGCATTTAAATTGAATCGGCCATCTAATGCAGCAGGGGTATTGTCATAATCCACTCACAAGCTCCGATCAGCAACACTTCAGCGCCCCAATTTGCATCTGCCTTGGCAGGCTGGCCGTGGACAGCTTTGGATGTGGCATGGCTCCAATTTTTAAAGTCACACCAAAGCACCCCAGAGCCATTGCACGATTTACTGGCGCTTTTGGTCAGCCACCAAATGGGAAGAGGGCACGCTTGCTTGGACCTTGATGCTTTGATGCAAGACCCAGCGCATTTGCTTGACTTGACCGATGCGCAAACCATGGCATTGAATCAGCTTGTAGCAAATTCAAAGCTGAATGAACAGCCCGTAGATTTGTTCGCCATGACACACAACCCATGGGCTGACGCTGCCAAAACAATGCCATGGGCCATTGGCGACAATTCACCCATTATGGTTTCTTTTCAAGAAGACGGCCAAGCCCAACGTGTGTATCTGAGGCGCGCTTGGCATGCAGAACAAAGCATTCAAGCCTCTGTTCAAATGCGTCTGTCGCAAAACTTTGAAGTACCTGAGGACAGCGATGAAAAATTGAACAAACTGTTCGGCCTTCAAAGCGAGGAAACAGATTGGCAACGCATTGCATGTGCCAAAGCTTTGCGTGCCGGCCTGACACTCATTACCGGCGGTCCGGGCACAGGCAAAACGACGACGGTGGTTCGCTTGTTGGCCTTGCTGCAACAATCTGCCCACGATCAACAAACAACTTTGCGCATTCATTTGGCAGCCCCCACAGGCAAGGCTGCCAGCCGCTTGAGTTCATCGATTCAATTGGCATTGGCCAGCTTGCCCGAGGGCTGGGGTGAAGGTATTCCATTACAAGCGGTCACCTTGCACCAACTGTTGCAGTACAACCCCGATGCGGCTGCAAGGGCTGCGCCATCATTGGCAACGGACTTGGTGGTGGTCGACGAAGCCTCCATGATTGATCTTGAACTCATGGCGCGATTGATGAAATGTGTGCCGGCGCAGGCCAGGTTGGTTTTGTTGGGCGACAAAGATCAGTTGGCCTCGGTAGAGGCTGGCGCTGTGTGGTCTCAATTGTGCGAGGGTGCGGCCCAAGCAGACAACGCCACCCAAGCGCACCCCACCAAACCCTACACCTTGCCAGAACAAACTGCGGTGCTTCATGTCAGCCGACGCTTTCATGCCAACAGCGCCATCGGTCAATGGGCTAAATTGATCAACGCTGGCGATCAACAGCAAATCAAAAAACAATGGCATGCCTTAAGCAATGCCAGTGCTGCGGATGACATTGAAAAGCCAGAGGTTCAAAGGTGGCCAGATGAATGGCGCGAAAGGCCGCAAGGGCAGTTGCATCTAGAAGTTGTTCATGCACTGCGTGAAGGGTGGTTCGCTTGGTTGGAAGTTTTGAAACCCCTGCAACAAGCCGATGCTTCTTGTGACAACGCGCAGGCCCTTCATTTGCTGAACTGTTTCAGTGAGTTTCAAGTGCTCTGTGCAATGCGACAAGGCGCATGGGGTGTTCAATCTTTGAACGAGCGAATCGCCATGGCCCTAGGCTTGTCTAAAAACTCAGAAAGAAACTTCCAGCAAGCCAAAGCGCATGACCCTTGGTTCGTCGGACGTCCCATCATGGTCACCCGCAATGACTATCACCTTCAGCTCATGAACGGCGATGTGGGCCAGTGTTTGCCCACTGCCAATGGCCTTCGAGTTGCGTTTCCCGATGGCAAAGGCGGTGTGCGGTGGGTTTTGCCGTCCCGCTTGGATGCCGTTGAAACTGTATGGGCCATGACCGTTCACAAATCGCAAGGCTCAGAATACGACCATGTGCTTCTGGTGCTGCCTGACCGAGATGCCCCGGTGCTGACGCGCGAGCTGCTTTACACCGGCGTCACGCGTGCTAAATCGCGCCTAAGCTGGTGGGCCCCCAATGCCTCGGTCTTGTTCAACGCAATAGCGCAGCGAGTCACCCGAAGTGGCGGTTTGGCAGATGCCTTGTTTCATCCGTCAAAATAGGCACTTCAGAAAAAAGTGAGCAATGATGAATTTCGATGAAATGGCTGACAAGTTGTCAGCCCACCCAGACTTCAAAGTCAAACGACGCTTGGTTCCAATTCTTGACTTTGGACCTGGGTCTGGCGCGCCGACCAAGCGGGTCCTCATCTTGGACACGGAAACGACAGGCCTAGATTGGCGCGCTGAAAACATCATTGAGTTGGCCATGCTGTCTGTGGATGTTGACATGCAAACGGGTCAACCTGTTGGTGTGGTTGAAGTTTATGAAGATTTCGAAGATCCAGGCAGACCCATACCAGCAGAAATTATGAAGCTCACAGGCATCACTACCCAAGACGTCAAAGGCCAAAAACTCAACGAAGCCAAAATAATCGGGATGGTGGAGCGCGCCGACCTCATCGTGGCTCACAACGCTGGCTTCGATCGCCCCTTCGTTGAAAACCGATTAGAGGTGTTTGAGCACAAAGCATGGGCCTGCTCGTTTGCTGGCATCAACTGGAAGGCCCAGGGTTTGGGGTCGGCCAAGTTGGAATTTTTGTGCAGCGAATTGGGATGGTTTTACGACGCGCACCGTGCGCAAGTGGACTGCCATGCTTTGCTCCGAGTCTTGTCTTCGCCTTTGAAGGCCCAGCCAGAGGACATGCCATCGACGGGCTTGCAACAACTTTTTAAGTCAACCGAACAAGCCCGAACAGTGGTCAAAGCATTTGGGTCGCCCTTTGAAACCAAAGACAAACTCAAAGCCCGTGGCTACCGATGGGATGCCGAGGCCAAGGTTTGGTTCACAGCCGTGAAGACAGCCGATGCTTTGGAGGCAGAGGCAGAATGGCTCAAATCACAGGTTTACGGGGGGCGGTCCGCCAGAATTGGCCTTGAAACCCAAGACGCACGGATCCAATTTTCAAGCCGAAGTGGCAAATCGGGCGATCGAGTCTTGTAATTTGAGAGATTTCAGGGGCCAAAACCCCTAAAGGGGTCCCTAAAGACAGGGATAATCACGGGTTGTGGAAAATTAAGTTTCCCTTTTTGGAAATCGTCTTTCCCCCTCCTTTTTGAAGAGCATCCCAGCCATGGCCCAATACGTTTTTTCTATGAACCGCGTCGGCAAGATCGTGCCGCCGAAGCGTCACATTCTCAAAGACATTTCTCTCAGTTTCTTCCCTGGCGCCAAGATTGGCGTGCTCGGCTTAAACGGCTCCGGCAAGTCAACGCTGCTGAAAATCATGGCCGGCATTGACAAGGAAATTGAAGGCGAAGCCATTCCCATGGCAGGCCTCAAAATTGGTTACCTGCCCCAAGAGCCACAGATGGACCCCGACGAAACCGTTCGCGAAGCCGTTGAAGGTGGCATGGGCGAAGTGAAAGCGGCGCAAGCACGCCTCGAAGAAGTTTATGCAGCCTACGCTGAAGAGGACGCCGATTTTGATGCTTTGGCTGCAGAGCAAGCCAAACTCGAGGCCATCATCGCCACAGCAGGCGACGCATCTGACCACCAACTGGAAATTGCTGCCGACGCTTTGCGTTTGCCCCCTTGGGAGGCCATCATTGGCAAACTCTCTGGCGGTGAAAAACGCCGTGTGGCCTTGTGCCGTTTGTTGCTCAGCCGCCCCGACATGTTGCTGCTTGACGAACCCACCAACCACTTGGATGCAGAAAGTGTGGACTGGCTTGAATTGTTCTTGCAACGCTTCCCTGGCACCGTGGTGGCCATTACCCACGATCGCTACTTCTTAGACAATGCGGCCGAATGGATCTTGGAACTGGACCGCGGACACGGCATTCCCTACAAAGGCAACTATTCCAATTGGTTGGAGCAGAAAGAGGCGCGCTTGGGTCAAGAGCAACGCACAGAAGACGCACGCACCAAAGCCATGAAAAAAGAATTGGAGTGGGCCCGTTCCAACCCAAAAGGTCGTCAAGCCAAGAGCAAGGCGCGTTTGGCACGCTTTGAAGAACTGAGCGATTACGACTACCAAAAACGCAATGAAACACAGGAAATTTTCATTCCAGTGGCCGAGCGTTTGGGCAATGAAGTTTTTGAATTCACCAACGTCAGCAAGTCTTTTGGCGATCGTTTGCTCATCGACAACCTGAGCTTTAAAGTGCCCGCGGGCGCCATCGTCGGCATCATCGGACCTAACGGCGCCGGTAAATCAACACTCTTTAAACTCATCGCAGGCAAAGAGCAGCCCGACAGCGGCTCTATCAAAGTCGGTCAAACCGTGAAGATGGCCTTCGTCGATCAAAACCGTGACGATCTGTCTAACGACAAAACCGTTTGGGAGGATGTCTCTGGTGGTTTAGACATCATGACCGTCGGTAAATTTCAAATGCCCAGCCGTGCTTATTGCGGCCGCTTCAACTTCAATGGTGGCGATCAGCAAAAGAAAGTGGGCACGTTATCGGGCGGTGAGCGCGGTCGCTTGCACTTGGCCAAAACGCTTATCGAAGGCGGTAACGTGTTGCTGCTAGACGAACCCTCTAATGACTTGGATGTGGAAACATTGCGCGCCTTGGAAGATGCCTTGCTTGAGTTTGCGGGCTCGGTCATGGTCATTAGCCACGATCGATGGTTTCTTGACCGCATTGCCACCCACATCTTGGCCGCAGAAGGCGACAGCCAGTGGGTGTTTTTTGACGGCAACTACCAAGAGTACGAAGCCGACAAGAAGAAGCGTTTGGGCGAAGAGGGTGCCAAGCCTAAGCGTGTGCGTTTTAAAGCCCTGAAGTAACTCGATACTTCATGGTTTGAAGTGCGAATCAATAGACATTGACAAACTGCGTTGTGACATGAAACCCATGCGCTTAGAGGACATCCTCTTCAGCCAAGGTTTCGGTACACGCCGTGTTTGTGCAGGCTTAGCGCAACAAGGTTATGTGAGCGTCAACGGCGAGGTGCAAGAGGACCCTGGTGTTTTCTTTGATCTGGAAAATCTCAAGTTCAAAGTGCAGGGCACGGAGTGGCCTTACTTTGACCGCGCTTACCTTATGCTGCACAAACCCACAGGCACAGAGTGCTCACAAAAGCCCTCTACTTGGCCCAGCATCTACACCTTGTTGCCTTCCCCCTTAAGACTGCGTCCTCAAAAAGCTGCGGTGCAAGGCGTTCAAGCAGTAGGGCGCTTAGACCAAGACACCACGGGCTTGTTGTTGCTCACCGATGATGGCAAGTTCATACACCGCATGAGTTCACCCAAGCACCACATGCCCAAGGTGTATGAGGTCACCACCAAGCACGAGATCACGGCGCAGCAAGTGGAAAAATTATTGTCAGGCGTGGTGCTAGACGACAGTCCCAAGCCAGTACAAGCCGCCGCCTGTGAGAAAGTGACAGACACCCACATGAAGCTCACCCTGACAGAAGGCAAGTACCACCAAGTCAAGCGCATGTTGGCGGCTGTTGGCAACCGTGTGGAAGGACTGCACCGCAGTGCCATTGGCAATTTGCAATTGCCAGCAGATTTGGCGCCCGGTCAATGGCGCTGGATCTTGCCCAGCGAACTCGAGAAATACTTCAAAGCCTGAAGCACTTTCAAAGGCTGGTCCTTGTGAGGACTGTGCCCGCAGTTCTCTAATTTCACCAACTGAGTTTGAGGTGCGTGCGCTGCAATTTCATCAATTTGTGCCATGGTTCCATAAGGATCATTGGTGCCTTGAATGGCCATCAAGGGCGATTGAATCTTTGAAAGCAAAGGCCGAATGTCAAAGCTTCTAAAGCCTTCACTCAACCACACATCGTTCCACTGCCAGAAGGCGCCATCGACATCTTTGTGAAAGGCTGCTAACTTGGGTTTGAGTTTTTCAAAGTGATCTCGCACATGAGAGATGGCTTGAACAGAAATGTCTTCCACCATCACATGGGGCGCCATGACAACACAGCCTGCAACAGGAAATTGACTTGCATGAATCAGTGCAATGGTGCCGCCATCGGAGTGGCCAATCAAGAGGGGATTGGCAATTTCCAAATGTGCCAACAAAGCGGGAAGAACTTCCAAAGACTCCCTGTGCATGTAGTTCGATTGAAGTCTTCCAACTCCTCGCACGTCTGAAATGCTTTCAGAGTGCCCATAGCCTTGGCGTGAATAAACCCATCCTTCGCAGCCCAGACTTTGGCAGATTTGCGCTGGCCAATCTTTCCAAAGGTCGACACTGCCCAGTCCTTCGTGCAAAAAGACGCAACTGGGAAGCCTGTCCTTCGGGGCCAAAGGCTTGTCCAGCGGGATGTGTTTGACTTCTAAGTCAACACCCAAGATGGGGATCAGAGAGGGGTCATTCATGCAGGCAACTTTGACACTAGAAAACCTCAAAAATTAAAAAGATTGCGATTGATAGGGAGGGATGCCTTCCAATACCCTATTACACTGAACGGATGATCTTACAAGCACTGACCTTCACCTTTGGTTTAGCCACTTTCGGTCTTGCTTCAGCCGTGTCCTCAGGACCTAAACCTGCGCCCCCTGAGCCTGTCGTACAAGCACCCGCCCCCATTTTTGTCTTAAATTCCCTTGAAGGGAATGTCAGTGTGATTGACCCCGTCACTTGGACTGAAACCAAGCGCATTCCTACCGGCAAAGAACCCCACCATTTGTACCTCACGCCGGACGAGAAATCGGTCATTGTGGCCAATGCCCTGTCCGATTCTTTGACCTTCATCGATCCCCGAACCGCAGAAATCCAACGTGTGATTCCAGGCATTTTGGATCCTTATCACTTGCGTTTTTCGCCCGACATGAAATGGTTCGTCACGGTCGCCAACCGACTCAATCACATCGACATCTACAAATGGGATGGGCAAACGCCCACTTTGGTCAAACGCATTCAATCGGCTAAAACACCCAGCCACATGTGGATTGACAGCAAGAGCACCACTGTGTGGGCCACCATGCAAGACAGCGATGAATTGGTGGCCATTGATTTGAACACCCAAACCATAAAGTGGCGTGTCAAAACGGGCCCCATGCCGGCGGACGTATTTGTGACACCCGACGATAAAAATTTATTGGTGGCGCTGACGGGCAGCGATGGGGTAGAGGTTTATGATGTGTCCAACGGACCTGCCAGAAAGATCAAAAAAATTCTGACTGGAAAGGGCGCCCATGCTTTCCGTGCCGTGGGTGACAAGCAGCATGTGTTGGTCAGCAACCGTGTCGCCAACTCCATCAGCAAAATTGATTACAAAAGTTTCACGGTGGTTGACAAGTATCCTGGTCCTACGGGCCCAGATTGCATGGACATCACGGCAGATGGCAAAACCATTTTGTTGGCTTCACGTTGGGGTCAAAAGTTAAGCGTGATCGACATGGCCACCCGCCAAGTGGTCCGTCAAATCAAAGTGGGCAAGTCACCCCATGGGGTTTGGACTTTGGACCATGCGCCACGCCAATGACACTTTGAGCAAACGTCTGATCCGGATCTTTCTGGGTGCACTCTTGTTCAATGCGCTTTCGTTGGCAGTGGCTGCCGAGCCTCAAAAACCTCCGCTGCAATGCCAAAAGCCCATTTACCTGACCTTTGACACGGGCCACATGGGCATGGCCCCTTTGATTGCTGACATACTGCGCAAGCATCAAGTTTCAGTGACCTTTTTTGGTGCCCATGAAAAAACGCAAGACGGTGACGGCAGCCTTGGCCAACACTGGTCTGCATGGTGGAAGTCGCGGGCCACTGAAGGCCACGATTTTGCAAGCCATACCTACGACCATGCTTACTGGCGATCGGATATCGATACCCGAACTTTCAAAATTCGGCCCAGTTCAGGTGAGCAAAAGGACCAAAACTTAATTTGGAGTGCAGAACAGTATTGTGCTAACTTGAAAAAAGCCTCTCAGCGTTTGGAAGCCATGACGGGCCGCGCAAGTTTGCCGCTGTTCAGAGCGCCGGGGGGTAAAACCTCGCCCGCTTTGTTGAAGGCGGCCAGCCAATGTGGCTACACCCACGTCGCTTGGGCGCCTGCTGGTTTTTTAGGGGACGAATTGTCCAGCCAAACCCACAGCAACGCTGCTTTGCTACAGACTGCGCTTAAGAGCATCAAATCTGGCGATATTTTGATGGCCCATTTGGGCATTTGGTCGCGCCAAGATCCTTGGGCTCCTGCGGTGTTAGAGCCCCTCATTGTGGGCTTGAAAGACAAAGGGTTTTGTTTTGCCAGTTTGCGCCAACACCCGCAATATTCGAAACTCCTTGCTACAGTGCCATAAAGCCCCTTGAACCTTGCTCACTTCTTATTTTTAACACCATGCTTACACCCATGATTGAGTGGCTCATTGACACCTTCTCAGAATTGCAAACCTTGTTGTTTGAAAGCGTGGTTCAGCCCATCGCCTTTGCTTGGGGTGCCGGTAACTTGCTGGATGTGGCCTACGAAGGCACAGGTTGGCTCTTAATAGGCTTGCTGCAAATTCTGATGTTGCTTGTCTTCATTGCGCCTTTGGAAAAATGGCGACCTTTCGAAGCTCTCACGGATTCCAAAGGGGTCAAAGTTGATGTCATTTACACCCTCATTCACCGTTTGGGCTTGTTCAAGCTGGTGATGTTTTTCACTTTTGAAAATGTCATTGAAACTGCGTTTGGCATGTTGCGCGTGCATGGGTTTCCAACCTTCAACATCGACGCATTTTGGCCAGGCGTCTCTGATATTGCTTGGGTCAGTTTCTTGCTCTACCTCATCGTCTTCGATTTTGTTCACTACCTGATTCACCGAGGACAGCATCAGTTCAATCGTTGGTGGGCACTGCATTCTTTGCATCATTCGCAAAGGCAAATGACCCTATGGACAGACAACCGAAATCATTTGCTGGACGATGTGATCACAGCGCTTTTATTGTCTGTTGTGGCCAAACTGATTGGCGTGGGCCCGGGACAATTTATTGCCTTGGTGGTGTTAAGTCAATTGAGCGAAAGTTTTCAACATGCCAATATCAGATGCAGTTTTGGCTGGTTGGGAGATCGCTTGTGGGTCAGCCCTAGGTTTCATCGCTTGCACCATGCCATTGGCATTGGTCACGAGTCAGCAGGTCGAAAAACCATGGGCGGACACAACTTCGGCGTCTTGTTTCCATGGTGGGACATGATGTTCAAAACAGCTGATTTTTCAAACAGATACGATCCAACAGGTGTCCGAGACCAAGTGGAAGAGGGCCGCGAATATGGGCAAAGTTTTTGGGCACAACAAAAATTAGGCTTCATGCGCTTTCTTAGCAAGAGTACAAGTTCATGAAACTTTTCTTTGACTCTTTTTGGCGAGCGCTTGCTTACTGCCTGCATCCAAAGGTCATCATGCTCTCCTTGTTGCCACTCATTTTGATGGCGGTCATCGTGACAGGCTTGGGTGCCATGTACTGGGACCTTGCTGTCGACACCGTGCGCACTGGGATGGAAGGCAGCCCTGTCATGGGGTGGGCATGGACTTGGTTGGGGCGTGTCGGTTTGATGAATTTGAAGACGGTGCTAGCGCCATTGGTCATCATTCTGGCTGTGACGCCCGTTGTCATGATCATGTCCCTATTGGCAGTGTCATTCATGATGACGCCATCACTCGTGAGTTTGGTTGGCACAAGGCGTTTTCCGAATTTAGAGCGCAAACGGGGCGGCTCCTTATGGCAAAGCGTCTTGTGGACTTTCATGTCTGTCATTTTGGCCTTGGGCGCATTGATCCTCACCTTGCCCCTTTGGTGGGTGCCGCCGCTGGCCATCCTATTGCCAGCATTGATTTGGGGATGGCTGACCTACAGGGTCATGACCTACGATGTCTTGGCTGAACATGCGTCTGGTCAAGAGCGGGTAGAGCTCATAAAGCGTTATCGATTTCAATTGTTAGGCATGGGTGTTCTAACCGGTGCAATGGGCGCAGCACCAAGCCTGGTATGGGCTTCCGGCGCTTTGTTTGCCGCTGCATTTGTCATTCTCATTCCCATTGCAGTTTGGATTTACACCCTCGTTTTTATCTTTTCAGCACTTTGGTTTGTTCACTTTTTGTTGCTTGCTTTGAGTAGCCTCAGGGAAGAGCCCATCGTCATTCTGAACGAAGCACCACTATGAGCTCAAGCTTGCCACTCACGCCGCCGTCCATCGGCATCATCATCATTGGCGATGAAATTTTGTCAGGTAAAAGATCAGACAAACACTTGCCCAAATTCATTGAGCTTCTCAACGAGCGAGGTTTGCAGCTGGCTTGGGCCGAGTATGTGGGCGACTCGCCTGAGCGCATTACGCAGGTCTTAGCCCGCGCGTTCGCATCGGGTGACGTGGTCATCTCTTGCGGCGGCATCGGAGCAACCCCAGACGATCACACCCGCCAATGCGCGGCCCAAGCTTTGGGTGTGCCCTTGGCATTGCACCCTGAAGCCAAGGCCTTGATATTGGAACGCATGCGAGATGTCGCCTTCGAGCAGGGTGTTGCCTTTGAGCCTGACCGCAATGACAACCTTCACCGATTGAACATGGGCACGTTTCCCCAAGGTGCTCAGATCATTCACAACCCGTTCAACAAAATTCCTGGTTTTACTTGTCAGGGTGCACACCAAGGCATGGTTCACTTTGTGCCCGGTTTCCCTGTCATGGCGTGGCCCATGATGCAAGACAAACTCGATGCCTATTGCCAAACTTGGGGGGCAGCGCCCAAGCGCATCGAGCGGTCTGTGATTGTTTTTGGCGCCATGGAGGCAACCCTCACCCCCTTGATGGAGCGCATTGAGTTACAGCATGCGGGCATCAAAGTTTTTAGCCTTCCCAGCGTGGACCACCCCAAGTGGGGCAAGCACATCGAATTGGGCGTGAAGGGCGCAGAGCCGCAAGTTGAATCTGCTTTTATGGCTCTGAAAGAAGGCTTAAAGCCCTTTGAAGTCGAGCTTGGCCCCGAAATGGTGCGCTAACTTATTGTGCACTATAATAGTGCATTTATGGCGTATTGTGGTGCATCAATTTGATGCAAAAAATTCCCAGCAAGTCGCAAAGTGAACACCTGTCCTCAGGGCACAATAGCGGACTTGGGACATTGTGGCGCACTGCTTTTGTTGGCATAGAACCTGCATTCCTGTAAAACCAATTAACAACACCCATCCTTAGGAGAATTTGATGGCAAAGACCGTCGCAGACGTGATGAAGATGGTGAAGGACAATGAAGTCAAATTTGTTGACTTTCGCTTCACCGATACCCGTGGCAAAGAGCAGCACGTTTCCGTGCCAATTTCCCACTTTGACGAAGATAAATTCACCGACGGCCACGCGTTCGATGGTTCTTCAATTGCAGGTTGGAAGGGCATTGAAGCCTCCGACATGTTGTTGATGCCCGATCCCATCACAGCCAACATTGACCCCTTCTTCGAAGAAACAACTTTGATTTTGGGTTGCGACGTGTTGGAGCCCGGTGATGGCAAGGCCTACGACCGTGACCCTCGTTCTATCGCTAAGCGCGCAGAGGCTTTTTTGAAGGCTTCAGGTTTGGGTGACACTGCTTATTTCGGACCCGAGCCAGAATTCTTCTTGTTTGACGACGTTCGTTTCGGCAGCGACATGTCCGGTTCGTTCTTCAAGATCGACGACTACGAAGCACCATGGAACAGCGGTACCAAAATGGAAGGCGGCAACCGCGGTCACCGTCCTACGGTCAAAGGTGGTTACTTCCCAGTGCCTCCCGTTGACAGCACGCAAGACATGCGCGCCGAAATGTCCCTGATTCTCGAAGGCATGGGCATTCCTGTTGAAGTGTTCCACCACGAAGTGGCTGGCGCAGGTCAAAACGAAATCGGCACGCGCTTCAGCACCTTGGTGCAACGCGCTGACTGGACTCAAACATTGAAGTATGTGGTTTGGAACGTGGCCAACGCCTACGGCAAAACGGCTACTTTCATGCCCAAGCCTTTGGTCGGTGACAACGGTTCTGGCATGCACGTTCACCAGTCCATCTGGAAAGACGGCAAAAACTTGTTCGCTGGCAATGGCTACGCAGGTTTGTCAGACTTCGCGCTTTACTACATTGGCGGCATCATCAAGCACGCTCGTGCTTTGAACGCCATCACCAACCCCACCACCAACAGCTACAAGCGGTTGGTGCCTGGATTTGAAGCACCGGTGAAGTTGGCTTACTCTAGCCGCAACCGTTCTGCTTCCATTCGCATTCCTTACGTTGCTTCTGACAAAGGTCGCCGCATTGAAGCGCGCTTCCCAGATCCAATGGCCAACCCCTACCTGTGTTTCTCTGCATTGATGATGGCTGGTTTGGACGGTGTGGAAAACAAGATCCATCCAGGCGAAGCAGCTACCAAAGATTTGTACCATTTGCCTCCCGAAGAAGATGCATTGGTGCCAACCGTTTGCCACAGCCTCGACCAAGCTCTTGAGTATTTGGACAAAGACCGCGCCTTCCTCACAAAAGGTGGCGTGTTCACTGACTCCATGCTCGACGCTTACATTGAATTGAAAATGGGTGAAGTGACACGCTTCCGTCAAGCTGTTCACCCCATCGAATACGAGATGTACTACTCACTGTAATTTACAGCGAGTTTGGGCAGCTGAGCCCGACCCCGAAAAGGACGGCTCAGGCCGTCCTTTTTCATTCAGGAAAGATTTTTGAGACATGTCTGTAGGCTTGAGATCAGTGAAATTTCAATGGCACATACTGCTCATGGCATTGCCATGGTTTGCAGGTTTGGCGTTGGCCGATCAAGCTGTCTACAAGTGTGGCCAAGAAATAACCAACCAACCGAATGATCCCAGTCAGTGCCAAAAACTGCTGATCTCAAATCCGACTCAAATCGAGGGAACGCGTGTTCAAAATGGTCAGTCTCCAAAGCCTGTCTCGGCTGTTTCTGGCACTGCTGTTGAGCGCGTTTCGATCACGCCCAACAACCCGCAAGATGCGCTTCAGCGAAATGTTCAAGCGCGCACTGTTTTGGAGGATGAGTGGCAGAAACTAAGCGCTAGGCATGCCGAAATGGTGCGAGTTTTTAATGGGGGTCAACCAGCCCTTCAGGAGGGCGAGTCTTTGCAAAACCCGCAATACAAGCGCCGTGCTGCGGATATGCAAACTCAAATTGAGCGCATGGCGCGTGACCTGATGGCTTTGAAAAGAGAGTTGAGTCGTCACACATCCAATTTGGCCTCGGTGCCATCTAAGTGAAATTCAGATGGCGAAAATTTCAAATCACTCCAAATTGAGTTCCACCACCTCTGTTGGGTCGCAAGCTCGAAATATGAATGTGACAGGCGTTTCACAAAATCATCGCTTTCAGGCATTCGATTGGTTGGCCACCCCCATTGCCGTCTTAGAGAGCAATGGCACGGTCGTCTTTGTTAACTCAGAATTAGAGGACGTGATGGGTCAGTCCAGAAGAAGTTTAGAGGGAGAATCCTTTTTGAATTTCTTTTCAGATCCCAAGCCCTTGTTGCATGCACTTTCTGGCGC
>SHXD01000004.1 GCA_009693505.1 Limnohabitans sp. | reverse complement strand
AAACAAAGCTTGTTGTTCTCAGCCACCTTCAGCGATGAAATTCGGGACCTGGCTGCCACGCTTTTAAAGAACCCACAGAGCATTCAAGTCACGCCCAGCAACACCACGGTGCAACGCATCTCTCAAGTCATTCACCCAGTGGGTCGTGGCAAGAAAAAAGAAGTGTTGGTGCACATCATCAACCAGCACAACTGGAGTCAAGTTCTGGTTTTCACACGCACCAAGTTTGGCGCCAACAACGTGGCTGACTACCTGACCAAAAATGGTGTCAAGTCCGTGGCATTGCATGGCAACAAGAGCCAAACAGCTCGTACCCAAGCTTTGGCTGGATTCAAGAGTGGCGACATTCGCGTCTTGGTCGCCACCGACATTGCAGCCCGCGGCATTGACATTGAAGACTTGCCCCATGTCGTGAATTATGAAATTCCCAATGTGTCTGAAGATTACGTGCACCGCATCGGCCGTACAGGTCGCGCCGGCGCTAGCGGTGAAGCGGTAAGTTTGGTTTGCTTGGACGAAGAAGGCTTCATGATGGAAATCGAGCGCTTCACCAAACAAGAAATTCCAGTGCAAATTTTGGAAGGCTTTGGACCTGAACCAGGCGAGAAGCCTGAGCCTATTGCAATGGGGCGTCAAACTTTGTGGGGCGGTGCAGGCCGTCCACCAAGCCGTGATGTGATGCAAGCTGCGGCCAAAGCAGCGCGCTCTGACATGATGCAACGCATTCGCGAAACCAAAGGTGCTGCCGGTGAAGGCGGTGGTGGTGCCCGTGGGGGTCGCTCTGGCGGCCATGGCGGTGGCCAAGCGCGCCCTGAAGGTGGCGCTGGTCGCTCACGCAATGGCCCCCCTCCTTCACGTCGCGGTGGTCCTGCACAGGGCCCACGCACTGATCGTCAGGATCGCGGCGAAAGAAGTTTTGAGGGCGTACCATCAGATCGTTTCAATGAGCGCGGCGATCGTCGAAACGAACGTCCCAATGACAGACCCAACGACCGCAACATGGACAGAGACCATGACCACGGTCCCCGTGGTGATGAGTTGCCACGTCACATCGACCCGCTTATGACCAATCAATTTGCACGTCAAGGTGCGCCTCGCCGCAACAGCGGTGGCGGTAGCGGCCAACCCGATCCAACTCGTACCAGCATCGACAGCTTGGCTGGCAGTGGCCGCGGCGGTCCGCGCCGTAATGGTGGTGGCGGTGGTGGTGGATTTGGTGGAGGTAATGGCGGTGGCGGAGGACGCCGAAGTGGTGGCGGTGGCGGTGGCTACGGAGGCGGTAATGGTGGCGGCCGATCTTTCGGTCGCTGATCAGAAGTCAATTAGCAATTAGCACGCCTGTGATCGGCAATGGTCCGGTCATCGAACCTCATGTCGGGGCTGCGCAGTTCACGGTGCTTGGTCACCCTGCCCCGCATTCTGGCGCGCCACATTTTAAAAGAACGCGAACTGAGTTCGGCGCGCATGATTTTGATCACGCCGGGTTCTGTCACGCCCGTTCTTTCAAAGATCGTCTCAAAGGTGGTGCGATCTTCCCATGCCATTTGAATCACGGCGGACACATCCCCAGGGCTGAGGGTCAATGAAGTTTCAAGTGATTTAGGCATGATGGAAAAACCAAACGGGTCAGGTCAGTGGGGTAGGGACATTATCGAACATGCCTGCAACGCTCTGCACCTTCCGTCCACAATAGCCCCATGAAGACCTCGTTCAAAGGCAACAAACAAAGCCTACCTAGCAAGCCCTGCACCGTGTGCGGTCGGGACATGACCTGGCGCAAAGCTTGGGCCAAAAATTGGGACCAGGTTTTATACTGCTCTGAAGCATGCAGAAAGAAAAAATCTGCAGTTCCTCAAGGAAACATCCAACATGGTTAAATCACTTCGTCATTTGGTCTTGATCTTGGGTGATCAACTGAACCTAGATTCAACAGCCTTGGCTGACTTTGACCCCACACAAGACATCATTTGGATGGCTGAAGTGATGGAAGAGTCAACCCATGTCGCCTCTTCCAAACAGCGTAGCACTTTGTTTCTCAGTGCCATGCGCCACTTTGCCGAAACCATCAAAGCCAAAGCATGGCCACTCATCTACACCCAGCTAGACGACTCAGACAACACGGGTACCTTGGCGGGCGAACTCGACAAAGCCATCCAACAAATAAGGCCGCAAAAACTGCTCATGACAGCGCCTGGGGAATGGCGAGTTTTGCAAAGCTTGCGAGCCGTGGCTAAAAATAATGACTTGACATTGGACGTTCGGGATGACGCGCACTTCTTTAGCACAGTGCGTGACTTTGCAGAGCACGCCAAGGGCCGCAAACAATTGCGCCAAGAATTTTTCTACCGTGAGTTGCGTCAAAAAACTGGTATTTTGATGGACGGTAAAAAACCCATTGGCGGTCAGTGGAACTTTGACGAAGAAAACCGTGGCAGCTTTGGCAAGTCAGGCCCGGGCTTGTTGCCCAAACCCTTGCGATTTGAACCCGACAGCATCACACAAGATGTGATGAACTTGGTCAATGAGAAGCTGGCTGCAAATCCTGGCACTTTGAACAGCTTTGGCTGGCCCGTCACACGCACGCAAGCCCTTGAAGCACTTGACAGTTTCATTCAGCATCGATTGCCCTCCTTTGGCCTGTACCAAGATGCGATGTGGGAGGGTGAGGTTTGGCTTTACCACTCGCACATTGCCAGCGCCTTGAATTTGAAACTGCTCAATCCCAAAGAAGTGGTCAGTGCTGCAGAAAAAGCCTATGAACAGGGTCATGCCCCACTGCCTGCTGTGGAAGGTTTTATTCGTCAAATTTTAGGATGGCGAGAATACGTGCGCGGCATCTACTGGACGCAAATGCCCGAGTATTTAGAGCGCAATGAAATGCAGGCCTCAGCACAGTTGCCCGCGTTTTACTGGACGGGTGACACAGAAATGGCTTGCTTGCGAGACGCCATTTCTCAAACGCTGAACCACGGCTATGCCCACCACATTCAACGCTTGATGGTCACGGGTCTTTATGCGCTGTTGCTGGGCGTTGTTCCCAAAGAAGTTCATGCCTGGTACTTGGGTGTTTATGTGGATGCGGTGGAATGGGTTGAACTTCCCAATACTTTGGGCATGAGCCAGTTTGCAGATGGCGGCGTGATGGCCAGCAAACCCTATGTGGCCAGCGGCAAGTACATTGACCGAATGAGCAACCACTGTAAAACTTGCCGTTTCAATCCTGGCGTGTCGGTCGGCGAAAATGCTTGTCCATTCACTACCCTTTATTGGGACTACCTGAACCGACATGTCGATGCATTGGCCAAAAATCCGCGCATGCTCATGCAGCTTAAAAATCTCAATCGACTTTCGAATGAAGAGCGAGGCGCCATCGCAGCGCAAGCGAAATTACTCACCAGCAGTTATATTTGAAGAATGACTTATTTTTACGAACCCCGCCTTGGACACCAACTTCCACACGATCCCTTCAATGCCATTGTGGGCCCTCGCCCTATTGGTTGGGTCTCTTCGCAAAGCGCTGATGGCGTCTTGAATTTAGCGCCCTACAGTTTCTTCAATGCCTTCAATTACATACCGCCACTCATTGGCTTCTCCAGCATTGGGCGCAAAGATTCACTCAACAACATTGAGGCTACTGGGGAGTTTGTATGGAACCTGGTCACGCGCCCGCAAGTTGAAGCCATGAACCAGTCCTGCAAAGCGGTTCCCCCTGAAGTCAATGAATTTGAAATCTCAGGACTGTCAACAGCATCGTCCCGATTGGTCAAGGTGCCCCGTGTGGCCGAGAGTCCTGTGAGTTTTGAATGCCGGTGCACCGAAATTTTGCAAATGAAAAATTTGCAAGGTGAATCTCTTCAAACCTGGATGGTTTTTGGTGAAGTGATTGGTGTTCACATCGATGAGAAGCTCTTGAACAATGGCATATACGACACAGCCAATGCACAGCACGTGCTTCGCGGTGGTGGCCCTGCCGACTATTTTTCAATTGGGCCAGAACAGCTGTTTAAACTGCATCGACCGTCAAACTGAATGCCTCTCAAGGTGTCGGATTAATCCTTGAGGAACAAAGTTCGCAAGGGTTCTTCCCCGACCTGTCGGCTCCAGTGTCCATGCACAGCAGGATCAAAACTTGCCCCTGCAGGTAAGGTGTCAGCAGAGTAAAAATGTTCACCTGCAGAGAACACACGCGAGCTACTATCTTGCAAACCAATTTCCATTTTTCCAGACAAAATGAAGACCCACTGAGGCTTGCCCGTGACATGAAATTGACTCCGAAATCCGACCGGACTGTAGCGAAGTTGATAGCCCTCAGCTGAGAAAACTTCGGTCAACTGACTTTGCACAGTGCCCTCGCCCATGGTCATGGTTTCTTCTTTAAACCTTGCCTTGCCATCGGTGTCGGTGAACAGCACTACTTTGGTGAAATTTGTCATGATTCAAGGATTTTTAAAAATGAATTCGATCAGGGCGCTTTGATCAGTTTTGCGGGGCCCGACAGGCTGGGCAATTTTTTGCGTGAGTTTAAAACATGCTCCATGTCTTGGTGCGCACCTTCAATCAAAACACGAATGGCTTTTTCAGCCTTGTCTGGATTCTTGGCGATGACAGCATTCAGCACGGCCTTGTGCAAAGGCAGAGCTGCTTTAGGCGCATCTTTGCGCGCCGTTGAAATTTCAAAACTGGTTCGAAGCAAAGCCCCTAAAGCCTTACTCATCTGCACAATCATTCGGTTGTGCGAAGCCACCAACATGCCTGTGTGAAAGTGCATGTCGTGGGTGACGTAGTCACCGCCCTCTTCGATGGCTTTTTTCATGCCGACATAAGCGGCAGACACAACGTCAATGTCGGCTGCGGTGGCGCGCTCTGCTGCCAAGCGCACAGCAGCTGGCTCTACCACTTTGCGCAGTTCCTGAAGGTCGCGCAAAAATTCGGCTGTCAGTCCGGCTTTGGCTTGCCACGCAATGACATCAGGGTCAAACCAATTCCATTGCTCCTCTGGCAAGACTCGGGTACCGACCTTGGGGCCAGTAAAAATGAGACCCTTGGCCACCAAGGATTTCACTGACTCCCGAATCACGGTTCGACTGACACCCAATTGTTCGCACAGAACAGGCTCAGGCGGCAAGCTGCCGCCCACGGGGTACTTACCGCCTACGATGGCCTCGCCAATAAAGTCAACCGTGTTGCCATGAACGTTTTTGATCATTCGAAGCGAAGGTCAATTATGCTGAAAAAGGATGTACTTGAAATGAGGCTCAAGTTCGACATTCAGGCACAGGGCTTAGAACGGGCTGCCCGGCCATGTGAGCCTCCAAATTGGCCAAAGCCAAGGCCGACATGGCCTTGCGTGTTTCAACGGTGGCACTGGCAATGTGAGGGGTCAGCACCACGTTGTCGAGCTTTCTTAACTCAGCAGGCACATTGGGTTCATCGACGTAAACATCGAGGCCTGCGCCAGCAATCAATTTCTTTTGCAAGGCTTCAATGAGGGCCACTTGATCGACCACAGAGCCGCGCGCCACATTGACCAAGAAACTCTGCGGCCCCAAAGCCTTGAGCACTTCGGCGTTGATCAGATTTTTGGTGGCGGCGCCACCTGGTGTGATCACGACCATGAAATCAACCTCAGCCGCCAAAGCAATCACATGGGGCACATACTTGTAAGGCACATCAGAGCGTTGGTTGCGCGTGGTGTAGCTGATGACCATGTCAAATGCAGCTGCGCGTTTGGCAATGGCTTGGCCAATTCGGCCCATGCCCACAATGCCTAACTTGGCGCCAGTGAGTTTGCGAGTGAGTTGGAAAGGACCATCCAACCAATCGGCGTTGCGGGTGAAGCGATCGGCAGCGGGAATTTTGCGAGCCACTGACAACAACAAGCCCAAGGCCAAATCGGCCACATCGTCGTTCAGCACTTCAGGCGTGTGTGTGACCATGATGCCGCGCTTTTTAGCAGCCGCAACATCGATGCCGTCATAACCTACACCACACACTGAAATCATTTCCAAAGCAGGAAACAGGGCCATGTAGCTCCCATCAATTTTAGACTCGCCGCCCCCCACCAAGGCACGCACACGGCCAAAAACTTGGCGATCGCGAATGTGATCACGCTCATGGACCACAAATTTTTCTTGCAAGCCCGTTGTTAGGAATGGGGGAATGCGCGAGGTGACAACGATTTCTGGGTGGTGAATGTTCATTTTGAGAATCTCCTGGTCACAAAAAAAACCACCGCCATGGCGGCGAATGGATTGAGGGTTTGCACGAGTGCTAGTGGGTTCAAAAAGCAACTCAAATCACCTATCATCATACGATAATATTGTCAGCACCGAATCAACTGTCAACCTCTATAGAAGAAAATTGCCATGACTCAAAGCCCTAAGAAAAAACCCGAAGAATTGCGCAGCCAACAGTGGTTTGGCCGCCAAGACCGTGACGGCTTTGCCTACAGAAGCTGGGTCAAAGGCAAAGGCGTACCGCACGATCAGTTCGATGGCCGACCTGTCATTGGCATTTGCAACACCTTCAGCGAACTCACGCCCTGCAATTCACACTTTCGCACCTTGGCTGAGCAGGTCAAAATCGGCGTGTACGAAGCGGGTGGTTTTCCGCTCGAATTTCCCGTCATGTCTTTGGGTGAAACGCTGCTGCGACCTACGGCCATGCTGTATCGCAACCTGGCCTCTATGGACGTGGAAGAAAGCATTCGCGGCAACCCCATCGACGGCGTGGTGCTTTTGATGGGCTGCGACAAAACCACACCCTCACTGCTCATGGGCGCTTCCAGTGTCGACTTGCCCACCATTGGCGTGTCGGGCGGCCCCATGTTGAATGGCAAATGGCGCGGGCAAGAATTAGGTTCTGGCACAGGCCTTTGGAGCATGAGTGAGCAAGTGCGCGCAGGCACCCTCAAACTGCAAGATTTCTTTGAGGCCGAAAGCTGCATGCACCGCAGCCACGGCCACTGCATGACCATGGGCACCGCTAGCACCATGGCCAGCATGGTGGAAGCCTTGGGCATTGGCTTGCCTGGCAATGCGGCCTACCCTGCGGTCGATGGCAGACGCAACGTGTTGGCGCGTGAATCAGGCCGGCGCATTGTGGACATGGTTCATCAAGACGTGAAGATTTCTCAAATTCTCACGCGCGAAGCTTTTGAAAATGCCATTCGCACTTTGGCAGCCATTGGCGGTTCGACCAACGCAGTGATTCACTTGGTTGCCATTGCTCGACGCTTGAACATTCAACTCACCATTGACGACTTCGAAAAATTAGGCAGCGACATGCCCAACATTTTGAATTTGCAGCCCTCTGGCGATCACCTCATGGAAGACTTTTGTTACGCCGGCGGCCTGCCTGCCGTGATGAAAGAGATTCAACAGTTTTTGCACAAAGACATCTTGACCGTGAGCGGAAAGAGCGTGGCCGAAAACGTGGCCAACGCAGAAAACTACGATCCACGTGTGATCAAAACCTTGGCAGCGCCATTCAAAGAAAAAGCAGGCATTGCCATCTTGCGTGGCAACTTGGCACCGCGCGGTGCCGTCATCAAGCCCAGTGCGGCCACACCTGCACTCATGGTGCACACAGGCCGTGCGGTGGTGTTTGAAGACAGCGATGACTTTCACAAACGCATCGATGACGAGTCTTTGGACGTAGATGAAAACTGCATCTTGGTGCTTAAAAACTGTGGTCCCAAGGGCTACCCCGGCATGGCCGAAGTGGGCAACATGCCACTTCCCCCCAAAGTCTTGCGCAAAGGCATTACCGACATGGTTCGCATCAGCGATGCTCGCATGAGTGGTACGGCCTACGGCACGGTGGTGCTGCACACCACGCCTGAAGCAGCCGACGGCGGCCCCTTGGCCGTAGTTCAAAATGGCGACATGATTGAACTCAATGTACCCGAGCGCAGAATGCAATTGCTGATCAGCGACGAAGAACTCAAAGCGCGTTTGGCCAAATGGGTTCGCCCAGAGCCTCCCCTAAAGTCTGGTTACTGGAAACTGTATGTCGATACCGTGCTTCAAGCCGACGAAGGGTGCGACCTCGACTTTTTGGTAGGCAAGCGCGGCGCCTTTGTGCCCAAAGACAACCACTGATTTTTCCCAATTTAAATTAGAAAGCATTCACCATGAAATTACTCATCACCGGTGGCGCAGGATTTCTAGGCGCACGCCTGGCCCGCGAAATTCTCAAGAAGGGCGAACTCAACGGCCACAAAGTCACAGAGTTGCACATTGCCGACTTGTTCCCTGCGCCAGCTGATTTGTTGGCAGACTCTCGTGTCAAAGGCCATGCTGGCCCCATGCTGGAGCAAGGCGCATTGTTTCAGACCGGCTTTGATGGTGTTTTCCATTTGGCCTCTGCCGTGTCTGGCGAGTGCGAGCAAGACTTTGACCTGGGCATGCGTTCCAACTTAGACAGCACGCGCTTGCTATTGGAAGGCTTGCGCAAAGCGGGCAATGTGCCGCGCATGGTGTTTGCCAGTTCGGTGGCTGTGTTTGGTCCCGACCCCAGCAACCCCATGCCCAACATCGTGGCCGACAACACGCTGCCATCACCCCAAACGTCCTACGGCACCCACAAACTCATGCTGGAGTATTTGCTGGCCGACTTCACCCGCAAAGGCTATGTCGACGGCCGTGCTGCACGCTTGATGACAGTCACTGTGCGCCCAGGCAAACCCAACGGCGCGGCTTCCTCTTTTTTCAGCGGCATCATTCGAGAGCCTCTTTCAGGCCAAGAATCCATTTGCCCTGTGGACGAAAACGTATCGCACTCAGTGTCTTCGCCCAGCAACACCATCAAGTGTTTGATTGCTGTGTTTGAAGCCACCCGTGAAGCCATGCAAGGTCGCTTGGCTTTGAATTTTCCAGGTCTCAACGTCACGGTCAAAGAAATGCTGCAAGCACTGGAAGAAGTGGCCGGCTCAAGCGTTCGTCAGCACGTGAAGTTTGTGCGCAACGAACAGATTGCCGGCATTGTGGCCAACTGGGCCAAGGGCGGCAGTGCACAACGCGCGGCAGCCTTGGGCTTGAAACCAGATGCCTCATTCAAAGACATCATTCAGCAATACATTGACGACTGTCAACTTACCTACTACCCATCTCATGCCTTGGATGGATTGAAAAAATAAGCATGTCTCAAAAGCTAGTTGCAGTTGACTGGGGCACTTCGTCTTTGCGAGGTGCACTCATCAACAGCGATGGCGCAGTGCTTGAAAAGCGCGCCTTTCCTCAAGGCATCATGCAGGTTGCGCACGGCCAGTTTCAAAACGTTTTTGAACAACGCTTCGCAGATTGGATGACAGCCGATTCGCTGTGCCTTGTTTCGGGCATGGCGGGCAGCAGGCAAGGTTGGCGTGAAGCGCCCTACTGTCCCTGCCCTAGCGGCTTTGAAGACATTGCCCAACACTTGCAGTGGATTGAAAAAGACCGCATTGGCATTGTGCCGGGCTTGTCCACTTTCAATGACGCCACGCCAGATGTGATGCGCGGCGAAGAAATTCAAATTTTCGGTGCACTGAACACATTGAAAATTGAAACCGCTCAGTTTGTTTTGCCAGGAACTCACAGCAAATGGGCCAAAGTGTCGGACAGCAAAATTACCGATTTCAAAACGTTTATGACAGGCGAGTTTTACGCACTGCTCAGTCAGCATTCCATCTTGGCCAAAACCTGCCTACCCGACGCACCCTTGAAAAAAGAAGTATTTCTGGACGGCGTCATGCAAAGTCAAAAGCCAGGCGGTCTGCTACACCATGCCTTTTCTGCCAGAAGCCTGGCCTTGTTTGAAAAGCTCAATCCTGCGCAATCCAGCAGCTACATTTCTGGATTGTTAATTGGCGAAGAAATCAAGTCAGCCAAAAGCAGCATGCAGTCAGACAGCACGCCCTTGTTCATCTTGGGCAACAGCCAACTCACACAGCGTTATGCCTTTGCCATGGACGCACTGGTGCTTTCTGCGCAAGCCGTAGCCGATGAAGTCACGTGGTCAGGTCTTTGGGCCTTAGCGCATCATTTGTATCCAGGCCATTTCAAGTTAAGCTAGATAACATGACGCCCCTTGTTGCCAAATTTCAAGCCTGCATGGACAGCACGCCATTGGTGGCCATCTTGCGCGGTTTGAAACCTGAAGAAGCATTGGCCGTAGGCCAAGCCATTGTGAATGCGGGCTTTCACATTCTAGAAGTACCTCTTAATTCTCCCGAACCACTTCGCAGTATTCAAATCTTGTCGGCCGCTTTTCCAAATGCGCTGGTAGGTGCCGGCACAGTGACCACTGCACAACAAGTACGCGACATTAAAGCCGCAGGGGGCCAACTCATCATTTCGCCCCACCTCAATGACAACGTGGTTTGCGAAGCTGTCAATTTAGGTTTAATTTCCTTGCCGGGTGTGGCCACTCCCTCCGAGGCATTTCGGGCCCTTGCACTGGGCGCCAATGGCCTGAAGTTATTTCCTGCAGAAATGATCAGCCCCGCAGTGGTCAAGTCAATGCGCGCTGTGTTGCCCAAGGAAGTGAAGCTTCTGCCTGTGGGCGGCATTGGCATTCACAACATGACAGACTACCGCAAGAGCGGCGCCTCAGGATTTGGCATTGGTTCGGCATTGTTTGCGCCTGGCAAATCGGCTGAAGCGGTGGGCGAATCTGCGGCGGCATTTGTTCAAGCTTGGCACAAGAGTTAAAAGCTAAGATTTGCATGTTTAAATTTCACGCACTTCACACTTGAATTCAACAGGTTTTTCTCAATCACACACAATAGGCTTTATGAGACTTCTACACACCATGCTTCGCGTTGGCAACCTTCAACGCTCGATTGATTTTTACACCAAGGTCATGGGCATGACTTTGCTCAAAACCACAGAAAACACTGAATACAAATATTCATTGGCTTTTGTGGGTTATGGCAGCAACCCTGACCATGCAGAACTTGAACTCACCTACAACTGGGGCGTTGAGTCTTATGACATGGGGACTGCCTACGGTCACTTGGCCATTGCCGTACCTGACGCCTATGCAGCCTGCGAAAAAATTCGCAATGCAGGCGGTAAAGTGACGCGGGAAGCAGGTCCGGTCAAAGGCGGCGCCACGGTCATCGCCTTCATCACCGACCCCGATGGTTACAAAGTGGAACTGATTCAGCGCGACTTCGCTTAATTCAAGCTGCGTATCTTGAAGACCCTGACCTTTCCTCATTCCGACAGGCCCGATCAATCACCCTGCGCCCCTAACCGTGAGGCTCTGCTGGCGAATTGGCCCCCATCTGAAGACCTTTGGATCTTTGGTTACGCCTCGCTCATCTGGCGACCCGAGTTTGAAATCTTGGAACAACACCCGACCAAAGTCCAAGGTTGGCATCGCGCTCTGAAAATGTGGAGTCGTTTGAATCGCGGCACACCCGAATGTCCGGGCCTGGTGTTTGCATTGCTGTCGGGTGGCAGTTGCCAAGGCCTGGTGTTTAGAACGCCCGCAAGGCAAGTCAGGCAGACCATCGAACATCTCTGGTTGCGCGAAATGCCCAACAGTGTTTACACAACACGATGGCTTCAGTGCCCCACACCTTTAGGGCCGGTCAATGCCCTGGCGTTCACTTTGCCTCGCAGCAGCCCGAGCTACACAGGCAACTTATCTCCTGCGGAATATCAACATATCTTTCAAAATGCCACAGGGCGCTACGGCACTACCTTAGACTATGCTCAAGAGACCTTTCACAGCTTGAAACAACACGGCATTCACGACAAGGCCCTCGAGGCCTTGCTGCAGTATGCCAAGGACTTAAGATGAACATCGCCGATTTACGCAAGAGTTATGAAAAAGCTGAGCTGAGTGAAGACGCTTCAGCCTCCGATCCGCTCAAACAATTTGAACGCTGGTTAAACGAAGCCATTCAATCAGAAGTGCCCGAGCCCAATGCCATGACCGTGGCCACCGTGGCCAGCAACATGCGCCCCAGCACGCGCGTGGTTCTGATCAAAGGCTACGACGAGCGCGGCATTGTTTGGTACACCAACTATGACAGCCGCAAAGGCCAAGAACTGGCGGGCAACCCGTTCGCAGCTTTGCAATTTCACTGGGTTGAACTTGAACGTGTGGTGCGCATCGAGGGCCGCATGGAAAAGATTAGCGAAGCTGAAAGCGATGCCTACTTTCACAGCCGACCCCTTGACTCGCGAATTGGCGCATGGGCATCTCCGCAAAGCCAAGTGATTGACGGACGAACCGTGTTGGTAACCAACGCTGCGAAGTACGCTGCGCAGTTCATGTTGAACCCGCCCCGACCACCGCATTGGGGCGGCTACCGCTTGGTGCCTGACGAATGGCAGTTTTGGCAAGGCCGCAAAAGTCGCCTTCATGATCGATTGCGGTATCGATTCAATGAAGGCGATTGGATTCGCGAACGCTTGGCGCCTTAAAAGGACGCCACCACACCCAATTTCAAACTACGCCCAGGCAATGGCGACTTGCCGGGTGCCGTTGAAGTCAAAATTGACGTTGCACTGTAAGCCCACTGGTTGCTCAGGTTGTCAACTTTGCCAAACCAATTCAAGGTCGTAGTGGGCAGCTTCTGTTTGTAACTCACAAAGCCATGCCACAAGGTGAAAGCCTCCGTGGCCACACTGCCTGCTGGCACACGGTCTTGCGCAGCATGCCAATCAAATCCCAAACGTGCACTCCAAGGACCCGTTGCGTGAATCAGGCCGACTCCAAAGCGAACTGGAGAAATGCGCGGCAAAGGTTCATCGGTGCTCAGATTGTGCGCTCGCACAGCGTCGGCTTTAAAAGCCAAATCCAGCGTACTGGCAGCTTGTAACAGCCGCCATTGCGCAGATGCCTCAAAGCCAGAAAACTTGGCACGCACGCCTTTGTAAACTTGAACAGGCAAATCTTCTTCAATCTCAGAGGTCCCTAACAGTCCAATGAAGTTTGAAAACTTGCTTTGAAAAGCTGTGACCTTGAACTGGTGCGGCCCCTGTTGCCAGTCTGCAGACACGTCCATGCTGTTGGCTTTTTCAAGACCTAGATTTGAATCGCCGCGCTCCCATGCTGCAGTTGCAATGTGCGGACCATTGGCGAAAAGTTCATAGTCTTTGGGCGCACGTTCAACACGCGACGCGTTGGCACTCAAGCGCCATTGAGGTAGAACTTGCCAAGAAGCAGAGGTGGCAAAACTTTGTGGCGCAAATTTGCGCGTGCCCAACTCAAACCGGTCCACAGAGGGGTCTGGATTGCCAAGCGATTCAACCGATACATTTTCTCGCCGAACACCTGCATTGAAACGCGTCGGGCCGACAGCGTATTCTTCAATCAAGAACAATGCCTGTGTGCGTGTGTTGCTAAACGGGGCAAAGGCCTCAGCACCATCGGCAGAAAATTTGCCTTGCTCTAATTGCCAACCCCAAACACCTTCCCAAATGCCAGATCCTGTGCGCCAAGGTTTGTGCCGCAATTGAAGCCTAACATCGTGGCCTTTGTTGGCAAACAAGGTGGCCGCCTCTGCCCCTTCAAATTCGGTGTGTTTGTAGTCTGTCTGACTGGCTTGAAAATTCAAACTTTGAACCAGCCTGGTATCGGGTCGCCATTCACCTTCCAGCGAAGCGCGTTTGGACCGCATGCCGATGGTCACTTCATCCTCGGCCACGGTGCCGTAGTTGCTTTGATAACTGTTAACGGACATACCCACATAGCCACGGTCTAAAAACAGACTGGCCCCTAGTGCACCGCCTTTTGCGGTACTGGCAGAGTTACAAATGCGCGAGGCAATCTCAGGAGAACCCGGCTTGCTGCATGGCAAATTTTGCGGCACTTTGACATCGCTTGTGCGGCGATCAAAAGCGTCTGCATGCAATACCCAAGCACCCTCCCCAACTTCTAGCACGGCACCGTTGGAGCGTTCGCGATTGCCAGAGCCAAATTGCGACTGCGCTTTGCCCACGATACCTTGCATCTTTTGCCGTGGAATGCGGTTGTCAATGACATTGACCACACCACCTATGGCGCTGCCGCCATATTGCAAAGCAGACGGCCCGCGCAAAACCTCAATGCGCTCTGTGGTCAACACATCCATCGGGACAGCATGGTCATAACTTAGAGAGGACGCATCCATGCTGGCACCGCTGTTGCTCAGAATACGAATGCGGTCGCCATCCAGTCCGCGAATGATAGGACGACTTGCGTTGGGGCCAAAATAAGTGCTGCTGACACCTGGCAACTGGTTCAATGTTTCACCCAGCGTACTTTGGCCTTGTTGAATCAACGAAAGGCCAGACAAACTGCTCACAGCAGAGGGGGATTGGGTCTTGGACAAGGGGTTGCCCGTGATGACAATTTCTTGCACAGCTTGCGCCATGGCGCTAGGGGCAAACAGTCCAGGCAAAAAAGACACCATGGCTGTTGCTGCCATTGAAAAAACAGACGAACAAGTCGCAGTCGAGCCGCCCTGTCGAGAAAAAATGTGTGACATGGAAAACCTTTGAAAATGGAATTGCTCTCAAACCAAAGTTTGAAAAACTCTAGACATGCATCAAAGGAAGACAGGCGGCGCGCGAGCAGAGAAGGCAAGCAGAAGCTCTGAGAAGCAAAGCTTGCACTCAACAGAAAAATATGAAGGCTGGGTCTGAACAATGGCCACGGGTGAGCAGACCGATTGAAGACCCTCACCAGATGCCAAATGATCCAGTGCCAGGCATGCCAAAGAACCTTCGGTGTGGTCACTGAACAAGTCTTGGTTCGCAACATGGTGCGAGGTCTGTCCGTGAATGGTTTTGTGAATTTGCCCCAACGCAGGCGCAAGCATCACAGCACTGATTAACAGTGCTTGGAAAAACCATCGCAACTTGTCGTGAATTTTCACGCCGACTTCATCCATTCAGAAAACGTTTTTTTAAACTTCCAAACTTTGGGTGCAGCCGCAGCCAAGCAATAGCCCTGCGTCGGATTGCGCTCAAAGAAATCTTGGTGATAGTCCTCTGCAGCCGTGTAATTGTCCAAATTCAGGACCTCGGTCACAAGCGGCGATTGAAAAATGTGATCTGCTTCGATTTCGGCCATGATGGCCTTGGCCACTTCCGCCTGCTCTGGCTTGGTAAAGTAAATGCCGCTGCGGTATTGCGTACCGCGGTCATTGCCTTGCCGGTTCAAGGTGGTGGGGTCGTGGATGACAAAGAAAATTTCCAACAACACCCTGGCACTGATGACTTGGGGGTCATAGACAAGTCGCACCACCTCGTTGTGACCCGTCAGACCCGAGCAGACTTGCTCATAAGTTGGGTCGCGCGTTTGGCCATTGCAATAGCCCGATTCAACGTCCAAGACGCCTTTTACCTGGACAAAGACAGCTTCGGTGCACCAGAAGCAGCCGCCCCCAAGGACCAAAGTTTCAGCATGAGATGGTATTTGCATTGCCCTATTTTGACCCAGAATCAGGCCACCCTGCTTAAAAACCCCGCCGCAAGCAGGCACTTGTCAGCGTTTCAGTAGGCTTAATGATGGAACAGCGCCATGGAACATTTCGCATCGCGATAAAATGCAGGATCTTTGATGTTTGACGGATTTAAATCATGAAGCCTTCCTTTCAGTGGCAAGACCCCTTTCTGCTTAACGCACAACTGAACGACGATGAAAGAGCCATCGTCGACGCCGCCCATGATTTCTGCCAAGAAAAATTGCAGACCCGCGTGTTGATGGCGGCTCGCCATGAAAAGTTCGACCGTGAAATCATGAACGAATTCGGCAGCATGGGCTTTTTGGGCTCCACCATCGATGGCTATGGATGCGCAGGCTTGAACTACGTCAGCTACGGTTTGGTGGCGCGCGAAGTAGAGCGCGTGGACAGCGGCTATCGCAGTGCCATGAGCGTTCAAAGCTCCTTGGTCATGTTCCCTATTTACGAATACGGCTCTGAAGCCCAACGTCAAAAATACTTGCCTAAATTGGCCACTGGTGAATGGGTGGGTTGTTTTGGACTGACAGAACCCAACCATGGCTCCGACCCTGCCAGCATGATCACACGCGCCAAACCTGTGGACGGTGGCTTCATCATGAAGGGCGCCAAAATGTGGATTACCAACGCCCCCATTGCCGATGTGTTTGTGGTCTGGGCCAAACTGGAAAGCGAAGGCGATGGCCAGTCTGCCATTCGCGGCTTCATCTTAGAAAAAGGCATGAAGGGCCTCACAGCACCGAAAATTGAAGGCAAGATGAGCTTGCGCGCCAGCATCACTGGCGAAATCGTCATGGACGATGTGTTTGTTCCTGCAGAAAACATGTTACCCAATGTGTCTGGTTTGAAAGGCCCCTTTGGTTGCTTGAACAAAGCCCGTTACGGCATCGCTTGGGGTGCACTGGGTGCCGCCGAAGACTGCTGGCACCGCGCTCGCCAATACACGCTTGATCGGGTCCAATTTGGTCGCCCCTTGGCGCAAAACCAATTGATTCAGAAAAAATTGGCCGATATGCAAACCGAAATCGCCTTGGGATTGCAAGGCTGCTTGCGCGTAGGGCGCCTCATGGACGAAGGACAAGCTGTGCCAGAGATGATCAGCCTGATCAAGCGCAACAGTTGCGGCAAGGCCTTAGACATCGCCCGCATGTCGCGTGACATGCATGGCGGCAATGGCATTCACGACGAATACCATGTCATTCGCCACATGATCAATTTGGAAACTGTCAACACCTATGAAGGCACACACGATGTGCATGCGCTTATCCTGGGTCGCGCTCAAACTGGCTTGCAGGCTTTTTATTGAACTTTGTCAGACCTCAAAACCAACTCAAAAGACCGCTCTGGCGGTCTTTTTTTTCACTGAAATCGCCTAGGCGTCTTGACTCTCCCATCCCTGCGACTTACATTACTAACCAACGAGTCATTAAACGTGTCTGAATCCCTCCTTACCCCCAAAAGAGAACGCCGCAAACAGCAACGCCCTGGCGAGTTGCTGGAAGCAGCGCTCGATTTATTTGTTGAAAAAGGCTTCGCTGCAACCAAGTCAGAGGAAGTTGCAGCCAAAGCGGGCGTCTCCAAAGGAACCCTGTTTTTGTACTTCCCTAGCAAAGAAGAATTGTTCAAAGCGGTGGTTCGGGAAAATGTGGTGAAAACAGTCACAGAGGGCGCCTTGGAAGTAGCCAACTTCAAAGGGAGTAGCGCCGAACTTCTAAAAACATTGATGCTTGAGTGGTGGCGCAGATACGGCTCTACCAAGGCCTCTGGCATTACCAAATTGATCATCAGTGAAGGCAATCACTTTCCAGATTTAGCCGCTTTCTACCAGGAAGAAGTCATTGACCCCGCTACGCGAATGCTCAAGGACATTCTTGAGCGAGGACGGGCAACCGGCGAGTTTTGCAACTTCAACACAGAACACACCACCATGGTGGTGATTGCACCCATGCTGTTTCTCATCATGTCCAAACACGCCAACGCCATTTGTATTTCTGGTTCCCAAGAAACTAACCCTGAAAATTTCATTGCACAGCATGCCGACCTGCTTGTGCGTGGACTTTCCAATTCAAACTAACTATGTTGAACTCAAAAAAATTCGTCTTTGGCATCGCCTTCGTGGTGCTAGCCGGCCTCCTAACTTTAGGCTTCCAAAAAGGCTGGACAGGTAAGCGAGCAACAGACAGCAGCGCCCTAAAAAGCAATGGCCCTGTGAGCATTGAGTTGTCAGATGGCGACATTGCCATTGCTCAAAAAATGACCATGACCCAAGGCTTGCCCGTATCTGGCACGCTCAAGGCCGTTCGCAGCGCCATGGTCAAAGCCCGCGTAGCCGGTGAACTCGTATTGCTGGAAGTTCGCGAAGGTGATGCTGTGAAAATGGGACAAATTGTGGCCCGGGTAGACAACACCGAATACCTAGCTCGACAAAGTCAAAATAAACAACAAGCAGAAGCAGCGCGTGCACAAGTTGAAGTGGCTCAAAGACAGTTTGACAACAACAACGCCCTGGTCAATCAAGGCTTTATTTCTAAAACCGCGCTAGATACCTCTATTTCCAACCTCAACGGTGCCAAGGCAAGCTATCAAGCGGCTCTATCAGCTTTGGATGTGGCGACCAAGGCATTGGACGACAGCGTTTTAAAAGCGCCCCTGAATGGCTTTGTCAGCCAACGCTTTGCGCAACCAGGCGAACGCGTGGCACCTGAAGCCCGCATCATTGAAATCGTTGACCTTTCGCAACTTGAACTTGAAGCAACCCTGACTTCTGCAGAAGCCATGAATGTGAAACTTGGACAGATTGCCAAACTGAATGTAGAGGGAACCAACGGAGAAGTCTCGGCCAAAGTCTTGAGAATCAACCCAAGCACTCAGACAGGCAGTCGCAGCGTTTTGATTTATTTGGGATTGCAGTCTTACCCCTTGTTGCGACAAGGCGTCTTTGTTCAAGGCAGTTTAGGGACACAAAAAGTTCAAGCCATTGTCGTTCCGCTAGAAAGTGTGCGATCGGACAAAACCATGCCCTATGTGCAAACCATTCGCGATGACAAAGTGGTGCACATCCAAGTCGAACTGGGTGCAAAAGGTGAGGCCAATGGCAAAGCTGTGATGGCCTTGAAAGAAATCGAAGAAGGCGCTCAGTTGCTGGCACCCAGCGCAGGCGCCGTCAGAGATGGCACCTTGATCACTCGCGCCCCTAAAACCTCATCGTCCACTTCTGGCGCCAAGCCATAAGCTCAGCCTATGTGGTTTACCAAAGTCAGCATCCAGAATCCGGTCTTTGCGACCATGATCATGCTCGTGTTTGTGGTCATGGGTTTATTTTCCTTTCAGCGCTTGAAAGTCGATCAATTTCCCAACATTGATTTCCCTGTGGTCGTGGTTCTGACCGAATACCCAGGTGCATCACCTGAAATTGTTGAAAGTGAAGTTTCTAAAAAAATTGAGGAAGGTGTGAATTCAATTGCGGGCATCAGTGCCCTGACCTCGCGCAGCTATGAAAATCAATCTGTGGTGGTCATCGAGTTTCAGCTGAACATGGATGGCCGAAAAGCAGCCGATGACGTGCGCGAAAAAGTAGCAGGCATGCGCGCAACTCTACGCGACGAAGTCAAAGAGCCGCGCATCATTCGCTTCGACCCTACCAGCAAAGCCATATGGTCTTTAGCGGTTTTCCCAGAAACTCAAAGTGACAGCAAGCTGACCAGCTTGGTTGAACTTACCAACTACGCTGAACAAACCATTAAGAAACGTTTAGAAAACGTTCGCGGCGTGGGTGCTGTCAATGTATTGGGCGGTAGCCGAAGAGAAATTAACATTTACCTGCGGCCAGATGCCATGGAGGCCTTGGGCGTCTCGGCAGATCAAATTGCCGCCGCGGTTCGAAATGAAAATCAAGATTTACCTGTCGGGGCCTTGCGATCCTTTACGCAAGAGCGTGTGATTCAGGTTCAATCTCGCGTCAAACGACCCGAAGATTTTGCCAACATCATTGTGGTTCGAAAAGGCACTACGCCCATCCGACTGTCACAAGTCGCCACTGTGAACGACGGTGCGCAAGAAATTACCAACATAGCACTGTACAACGGCGAGAGAACCTTGGTGCTCACGGTTCAAAAGGCACAAGATGCCAACACCATCGAAGTGGTTGACGGGCTGATGACCACCCTGAAAGATCTGCGCAAACAAATTCCTGCAGGCATTCGTCTTGAACCCGTGTCGGATGGCTCGCGTCAAATTCGGGTCGCTGTTGACAATGTTCGCCGAACCCTCATTGAGGGCGCACTGCTGACCATTCTCATTGTGTTTTTATTCTTGAACTCATGGCGCTCAACGGTCATCACGGGCTTAACGCTACCCATCTCATTGATCGGCACATTTTGGTTCATGAGCATGTTCGGATTTACCATCAACATGATTACGCTCATGGCCTTGTCCTTGTGTGTGGGCTTGCTGATTGACGACGCCATTGTGGTTCGCGAGAACATCGTGCGACATGTGCAAATGGGGAAAAATGCCTACGATGCAGCCATGCTCGGAACGCAAGAAATTGGCCTTGCTGTTTTGGCAACCACCTTGTCTATCGTGGCTGTCTTTCTGCCCATTGGTTTTATGGAGGGCATCATTGGCAAGTTCTTCCACGAGTTTGGCATCACCATTGTGGCAGCCGTACTCATCTCCATGTTTGTCAGCTTCACATTGGATCCCATGCTGTCGAGTTTGTGGCATGACCCTAGCATTCATCCGCAAGGCCAAACTCAAAAGTCGGCCAGCTTTTATGACAAAACGGTGGGCCGTGTCACGCATTGGTTTGAAATTCAAACCGATCGCATGGCTGACAAGTACCAAGGCATGCTGGCTTGGGGCTTGAACCACAAGCTCACCACCCTGTTAACTGCATTGCTGATCTTCATTGCGAGTGTTTTCATGGTGCCGCTTTTGGGCACTGAATTTGTGCCTAAGGGCGATTACTCAGAAGCCACACTGGCCTTTCAGACGCCAGTGGGGACTTCGCTTGAAAGCACGGCCCTCAAAGCCAAACAAGTTGAAAAGATTGTGCGTGAATTTCCAGAGGTTGAATACACCCTCACGGGCATGAACACGCCCAATGCACAAGGCAAAAACAGCGCCAGTATTTACATTCGTTTGGTTGATCGAAAATTGCGCAAGCGCAGCGTGGAGGACATAGGGGCTCTGCTGCGAGAACGGCTAAGTAAAGTTGCTGGCATTACAGTCACCCATGTCGGCACCCTAGATTCTGTGGCCGGCAGTAAGCAAATTGAATTTTCACTGCAAGGTGCTGATCAACGTGAGCTAGAACGACTGACCTTGCAGATCATGGAAAAGATTCGCACCATCCCTGGCCTGGTCGATTTGGATTCCAGTGTCAAACCCAACAAGCCTTCGATTTCGATCAACGTGTTGCGCGAATCAGCCTCCGACATCGGCTTGAGTGCTGCGCCTATTGCAGGTGCTCTGCGCACCTTGGTGGCCGGGCAAACTGTGGGCAATTGGCGCGCACCTGATGATCAAACCTACGATGTCAATGTGCGCCTTGCACCAGAGTTCCGAAATAGCCCACAAGACTTAGAGCGTCTGCCGTTTAGCCTGCCAGCCCCCGACGGCACTTCGCGCACCGTTCGCCTAGGACAAATTGCACAAGTGCAAGAAACCACGGGCTCCAACCAAATCAATCGCCGCGATTTAATGAGAGAAGTGTCGATCAATGCCAATGCGTCAAGAAGATCGGCGGGCGAAATTTCAAACGACATACGGAAAGTTTTAGATGCAGTGGCTTGGCCGCCTGGCTATCGCTATCAATTTGGCGGCACCACCAAGAGCATGAATGAGTCGTTTCAATATGCCATCACTGCACTGATCATGGCCGTGATTTTCATCTACATGATTTTGGCCAGTCAGTTCAAGAGTTTTTTACAACCTCTTGCCCTTATGACAGCCCTGCCGCTCACCCTGATCGGCGTCGTCTTGGCGCTCATGGCCTTCAAATCTGCGCTCTCCATGTTCTCGGTCATTGGCGTCGTCATGCTGATGGGCTTGGTCACCAAAAATGCCATTTTGCTGGTCGACTTTGCCATCAGAGCCCGTGAAGGCAGCGTTTCAGACACAGGGCAGCCCGTCGCAGGCTTAACTCGGCACGCCGCGCTGCTCATGGCCGCCAAAGTCCGACTCCGCCCCATTTTGATGACCACTTTGGCCATGATTTTTGGCATGATCCCGCTGGCATTTGCCATCACAGAGGGCTCAGAACAACGATCACCCATGGGTCAAGCTGTCATCGGAGGGGTCATTACCTCCTCTTTGCTCACCCTTGTGGTCGTGCCAGTGGTTTATTGCTATATGGACGATTTGAGTGAGTTTTTGAAAAGGCTTTGGTCTGGCAAGGAAAAATCAAATTCCGAGGCGCCCGTAGAAGCTAAAATGTGATGAGCTGGAATTAGATACCCCCTGGAGTAGCCGTGAACAATGACATCGCCCGTTTCAACATGATTGAACAACAAATTCGTCCCTGGGAAGTCTTGGATGGGCAAGTGCTTGCGTTGCTTTTAGAGGTGAAGCGCGAGAACTTTGCGCCCATGGCGCACAAAGCTTTGGCTTTTGTCGACATGGAGATTCCCTTAGGAAAAGACGCTGATTCTGACCAAGTCATGTTGGCCCCACGCGTAGAAGCGCGTTTTTTACAAAATGCCGCCGTCAAGCATACCGATAAAGTGCTGGAAATTGGCACAGGCTCTGGCTACATGGCGGCATTGTTGGCGCATCAAGCATCCAGCGTATTAAGTTTTGAATTAGACCCTGCACTGGCCCAACAAGCCCGCGCCAACCTGCAAACTGCTGGCATTCACAATGCAGAAGTTCGCCAAGCCGATGGCAGCCAAGGCGCCCCAGCCGATGGCCCCTTCGATGTCATCATGCTCAGCGGATCGGTGGCAGAGGTTCCCCAAGTGTTGCTCAATCAACTGAGCATTGGAGGTCGTTTGCTGGCGGTGGTTGGCGAAGATCCCATGATGCGCGCCAGCGTCATCACTCGCACAGCCGAACAGCAATGGCAAACTTCAGAGCCATGGGACACCATCGCTCCTCGACTCAAAGGCTTTCCTGAACACAATCGTTTTGCCTTTTAATCCAGCACAACCACAGACAACACAGCCTCTTTTATGCAACAAGTTAGCCCCACCCAATTTAACGAATGGATATCTCAGGCCACTGCTCAAGGCCTACCCTTGATTTTGGATGTGCGCGAAACATGGGAATGCCAACTGGCAAGCATTGCACCCGCTGGCTGCGAAGTTCAAATCATGCCCATGCAGACGGTTCCAGACCGCCTACAAGACCTCGATAAGCAAAGACCCATTGCATGCCTTTGCCACCATGGCAGCAGAAGCATGCAGGTCGCAGCATTTTTAGAACACCATGGCTTTGAAAATATCACCAACATCAGTGGCGGCATCAACGCTTGGTCCAGCCAAGTCGATGCCAGCGTTCCTGTTTATTGAATTGACACCCCTTCTTATTGGTTAATCCCACGAAAGATTTTTATGAATTTTCGCTTACTCACAATCACTTTGGCCGTTTCAGCCGCTTTCGCTGGCTCAGCGCAATCACAGAACTTGATGTCCTTGTTCGAAACAGCACGCGGCTTCGATGCCACTTACAAGGCGGCTCAATACCAATACACCGCCAACTTGTCAAAGGGTGAACAAGCCAAAGCTGTTTTGCTCCCCACCGTTGGCTTGTCTGCCAACCTCAACAGGACCGAGGTCGACTTGGTCGCCGCTTCGCAAACCGTCAAATCACAAAGCATGGCCGCCACCATTAATGCATCCCAACCTCTCTACCGTCCTGCCAACTCTGCCACCTATGAACAGGGCATGCGCCAACTGGCGTTAGCAAGCATTCAGCTCAAGGCTGCAGAGCAAGACCTCATGGTTCGTTTGAGCCAAGCCTACTTTGATGTGCTCATTTCCCGTGAAAGCTTGGACTTTGTGAAAGCCCAAAAATTGGCCGTTGCCGAACAATTGGCTGCCGCCAAACGCAACTTTGAAGTCGGCACCTCAACCATCACCGACAGCCGCGAAGCGCAGGCTCGCTATGACTTGGTTCTGGCACAAGAGATTGCAGCCGACAACGATTTGCGCATCAAACGCATGGCTTTGAATCAACTGGTCGGGCTCAACAACATCGAGCCCAAATCTTTGTCACGCATGGCCAAGCTCTCTGCCCCAGAGTCATCCTCGATCGACCAATGGGTGAAACAGTCTTCAGAATTCAACCCTGCTGTTCTTCAAAGCCGCGCAAGCTTGGACATTGCCAAACTTGAAACAACGAAAGCAGAGGCAGGCAACAAACCCACGCTCGACTTGGTTGCTGGCTTCACACCCACACGCTATAAAAACGGCAAGGGCATCAATTCATCTCAAGTGGACACCAACTCAAACAGCATCAGCTTGGCCTTTAACATGCCCTTGTTTTCCGGCTATGCGACTCAAAACCGCATCAAGGAAACAGTTGCACTGGAAGACAAAGCACGCTCAGACCTCGATGCCGCTGAACGCAATGTTGCGCAATCTACACGCACCGCCTTCTTCGGCTTGCAATCTGGCATTGGTCAAGTCAATGCACTGCAAGCCGCAGAGGCCTCTAGCCAAAGCGCTTTAGACGCCAACAAGTTGGGGTATCAAGTGGGTGTGCGCATCAACATCGATGTGCTCAACAGCCAAAGCCAACTGTTCCAGACCAAACGTGATTTGGCCAAAGCGCGTTACGATGTTTTGTTGGGTCAACTTAAACTCCGACAATCCGCTGGCACGCTGACTGAAGCCGATCTGGCTTCGATCAATGCACTTTTAAATCCTTGAAAGATGATTGAATTCAATCTCTGATTGAATTCAGCAACTCTTGCACTGCCAGCACAGTGCGTTCAGTAGCACCGCCATGCTGCTGTGCAAATTGCGCAGCATGATGTGCGCGCATCTGTTGCTCTTGCTTGTTCTGCACTGTTTCCAAAGCCATGCGTACAGCTTCTGCCATGTTGGCTGCACGCTGTGCCGCACCCGAGGTTTGTGCCGCTTCTGAAGCCTCTGAAAAATTGAAGGTATGTGGCCCCATCACAATGGGGCAAGCACAGGCCGCCGCTTCAATTAAATTTTGACCGCCCAATTTTTCAAAGCTGCCGCCAAGCAAAGCTACATCGGACAAGCTGTAATAAAGTGCCATTTCACCAAGACTGTCACCCAACAGAACCACTGGTGTTGGGTGTGTGTTTTCTGCACTTAAATCTGAGCCCAAGGTGGGGCCTTTTAAGCCCCATGTTGAACGTCTTGAAACTCGCAGACCGCCAGACTGCAGCAAACTTTCAACCTCAGTCACACGCTGCGGATGCCTTGGCACGATCAGCCAATTCACTTGGACATCAGGATGTTGCGTGATGAATGTCTGCCAAGCCTCCAACCATGATCTTTCTTCACCCTCGCGCGAACTGGCCAACATGACAACGGGTGCAGTCAATTGATGGCGCCAAGATTGACCCAATGCAAATTGGGCCGCATCAGTCTTAGCATCAAACTTCAGATTACCGAAGATGCCCTGAACCTTGGCACCTAAAGTCTTCAGTCGGGTGGCATCGTCTTGCGCTTGCGCAAAGACTGCGCTGAGTGACGCATAGGCAGGCCGCATGAGAGCGGGCCATCGCTGCGCCTGCTGCATCGATTTTTCACTCATGCGTGCGTTGACCAACATGATGGGAACGCCGTGAACATGCGCACGCTGAACCAACACAGGCCACACTTCCGTCTCAAGCAACAAACCCATTTTGGGTTTGAATGCGAGAAAAAAACGATCAAGCACTTCAGGCGAATCCCAAGGCTGCCAAACTTGCAAATCGCCGTCTTGCAAAAGTTTGCGCCCTTCTTCGCGCCCCGTTGCTGTGCCATTTGTAAGCAACAATTTCATCCCAGGCATGGCCTGCCGCAAACCCTCCAGCAAAATGGCTGCAGTGCGGGCTTCGCCCAAAGAAACTGCATGAATCCAAATCCAGTCTTGACGAGCGCTTTGCGTGTAATGACCAAATCGCTCTTCCATGAACTGGCCATAAAGCGGCTCTGCTTGGGCTCGCTTGTGCAACTTACGTCGAAGCAGGGGCTGCGCCAGCTGCATGAAAACGCTGTAAAGCCAAAGAGAGAGATTAGAAATCACTCAGCAAATCCGAAAGAATGAGGCACACCCATCAATGCGCCGAGCTTTGCAAGCTGGCATCTGGTTTGACGGTTCTCAACAAGGTCAGCATGTCGTTTTCAATGCGATGCAGGGCAGCTTCTGTATGCCCTTCAAAACGCAAGACCAGCACAGGTGTGGTGTTGGAAGCGCGAATCAAACCAAAGCCATCGGGCCAATCGACACGCAAACCGTCCATGTCTGAAATTTCAGCGGGGGCCAAAAAATAGTCAGCAGCCACTCTCAACAATTTGGCTGTGAGTTGGTGAGGCTCACCCTCTTGGCACGCCACGTTTAACTCGGGCGTGCTGAAACTGCTTGGCAATGCTTTGAGAACTTCATTGGCGTTGGGGCTGCGACTTAAAATTTCCAAGAGACGACAACCCGCGTAGGTGCCATCGTCAAAGCCATACCAACGCTCCTTGAAAAAGATATGGCCACTCATCTCACCGCCCAGTGGCGCTTCACCGCCCTCTGCTTCTATCTGTTTCATCTTGGCTTTGATCAGAGAGTGGCCTGTTTTGTACATCAGAGCTTTTCCGCCCGCAGCGCGAATGGCGGGAGCCAAACGTTGCGAGCACTTCACATCAAACAAAATGGTGCCATTGGGCACTCGACTCAATACGTCTTGGGCAAACAGTTGCATTTGCCTGTCTGGGTAAATGGTTTCACCATCTTGCGTGACGATGCCCAGGCGATCGCCATCGCCATCAAACGCCAGCCCTAGTTCGGCACCCGAACTTTGCAGCGCGGCAATGAGATCTTTCAAATTTTCTGGTTTGCTAGGGTCGGGATGGTGGTTGGGAAAGTTGCCATCCACTTCGCTGAACAATTCAATGACCTCACAGCCCAATGCACGAAAAATACCGGGGGCACTGGCGCCAGCAATGCCATTGCCAGAATCGACCACAATTTTCAGGGGACGGGTCAACTGAATGTCCGACACAATGCGCTCAATGTAGGCGGGCAAAATATTGACAGCACGCAAAGAGCCACCGTCTTTGCATTGCCAAGACTCATTTTCAATAATGTGTTGCAAGGCCTTGATTTCATCGCCATAAACAGCCCGGCCACCCAACACCATTTTGAAACCGTTGTCATCTTTGGGGTTGTGGCTGCCCGTCACTTGAATGCCGCTGTCGCACACAGTGTGCGCTGCAAAATAAAGTTGAGGTGTGGTGGTCAGTCCCACATCAATGACTTCAATGCCAACGGCCACCAGGCCCCGCATTAAGGCTGCCGACAACACGGGCCCACTCAGGCGACCATCTCGCCCAACCGCCACGGTATGCCGTCCTTCCTTCATGGCCAAACTGCCAAAGGCACGGCCCAAGGCTTCAGCCAAGTTTTCGTCCATGTTTCGCAGGTAGGTACCGCGAATGTCGTAAGCCTTGAAAATAGATGCCGTGACTTGCATAAAAAAATAGCCTTGATAAATTTGACGCACCACTTTCCTGCGCGACCCCGGGTGAACTTCTTTGGCCCCCATTGTAGGTGCGGTAGGCTCAAATCGGATACGATGGCCGCATGCAATTTCACCCTGAAACCTGTCACAAAACCATTCAAAGTCCATGGGGGTCATTGACCCTTGCAGCCAATCCGAAGGGGCTGAGCGGTGTTTGGTTTGAAAACCAAAAACATTTTCCAAACACGCACGCTTGGACACTTTCAAAGCAACACCCCACTTTGCTTCAAGCCGAGCAAAGCCTCAGCAATTACTTTGACCAAAAATGGTCCCCTGCCAGTTCAGCTAGAAAAGCACTGCAAAACCTTGCGCTGGATTTGAGCGCTGGCACAGAATTCCAAAAAGCCGTTTGGCATGCCCTTATGAGCATTCCCATGGGGCAAACATGCAGCTATGGTCAACTTGCTGCAGCCATCGGTCGCCCCATGGCGGTCAGGGCCGTCGGCACAGCTGTCGGCCGCAACCCCATCAGCATCCTTATTCCTTGCCACCGCGTGATGGGCAGTCAGGGTCAAATCACAGGTTATGCAGGCGGCATTTGGCGCAAACAAGCTTTGTTGAAGCTTGAAAACGCAAGCATCAGCCCATCCTTGGCAGGTCACCATCAATGAGTGAAAAAACCCGTAGCGATTCGCAAGATTGGCGAGTCGACTACTTGATGTTGGCCGCTTTATGGGGCTCATCATTTTTATTCATGCGCATGGGCGCGGCAGAATTTGGCCCCTTGGCCACGGCCTGGACACGCGTTTGCGTAGCCACACTTTTTTTATTTCCTTTCATGCTTTGGCAAGGCCACTGGACTTTGTTTAAATCAAAGTGGAAGATCATTTTGGGCTTTGGTGTTTTCAATTCCGCCTTGCCTTTCGCCTTGTTTGCCTATGCTGTCATGCACATTTCGACAGGCTTGTCAGCCATTTTGAATGCGGCAGTGCCATTGTTTGCAGCTGTCGTCGCTTGTCTCTGGTTAGACGATCGTTTAAACCGATGGCGAATTGCAGGCTTGTTCATTGGCTTCATGGGTGTCACGCTATTGGCCAGCAATCAAACCAGTTTTCACAGTGCCGCCAACCCAGATGCCAGCCCTTGGGGTCAATACACAGCCATTGCAGCATGCCTTGTTGCCACCCTGTGTTATGCCATCTCAGGTAGCTTTACAAAAAAATTCATGCCCAATTTACCGCCACTCGTCTCTTCGACAGGCAGCCAATTGGGTGCCAGTTTGGCGCTTGCATTGCCAGCGCTTTGGGCCATGCCAGAAGCCATGCCAAGCACTCAGGCCTGGCTGTCAATTGTCATATTGGGCGTGGCCTGTACGGGCATTGCCTACATTTTGTATTTCAGATTGGTCAACCGTGCAGGGCCAGCCAAAGCACTGACTGTGACTTTTTTAATTCCTGTATTTGCTTTAATCTATGGCGTGGCATTTTTAGGTGAAACAGTCACTCTGAGCATGCTATTCTTGGGCGGAATAGTAGTTTTTGGCACGGCCTTATCAAGTGGCTTATTTCCTAAAAAATGAAATGATCAAATCATGAAACGCCTACCCTTCATTCTTCTTTTGTGTCTTTCTGCAAGCTTCACCGCATTTGCACAAAACGCCAGCGCCAACAATCCTGTGGCCGGCAATCAAGCGCCCATCAAATTAATCGTGCCCTTTACACCTGGGACTGGCATTGATTTGATTGCCCGAACTGTTGGCCCCAAACTCTCCCAAAGACTTGGCAGACCGGTGGTCGTTGAAAACAGGGTGGGTGCATCAGGCAACATTGGAACAGAGGCCGTGGTGCGCGCGGCACCCGATGGTCAAACCCTCTTGGTCAGTGTCAACACACTGGTCATGAACAAGAGCCTCTACACCAGCTTGAGCTTTGACCCTGTGAAAGACTTAGCACCCGTCATTCTGACCAGTTGGGGGCAGTTGCTGTTGGTCACGCATCCCAAAACCAATTTCAAAACACCCTTAGATTTGGTGGCTGCTGCCAAAGCCAACCCTGGCCGCATCAACTATGCGTCTCCTGGCGTGGGCACCCCTCACCACTTGGCCATGGAGCTGTTCAAAAACACTTCCAAAGTCTTCTTAACCCACATTCCTTATCGCGGTACGGCACCCGCAGTCACAGACTTGTTAGGTGGTCAAGTGGATGCCATGTTCTTGCCGATTCACGTGGCCTTGCCCCAAATAAGAGCAGGCAAGCTCATCGCCTTAGGCTTGGGCAGCGAACAGCGGCATCCTTTGTTGCCCAACGTACCCACCATTGCAGAATCTAAGGCCGGCCAAGTGAATGTCGACATGTGGTTCGGCATCTTCGCGCCTAAAAATACGCCCAACGACATCATTCAGGCCTACAACAAAGAAATTAAATTGATTTTGGCCAGCGAAGACATTCAAAAGGCGTTTCAACCCCAAGGCATGGACCCTGCCAACAGCACACCCGAAGAGTTCGGTCGACTGGTCGAGAAAGATGCCATCCGCTGGGCCGAACTCATCAAATCTCAAAACATCAAAGCAGAATGACCATGAACATTGCCATTGTGGGCGGCGGCATTGCCGGATTGAGTTTTGCATTAGGGCTTCACAAGCGCGGCATTGACTGCGATGTCTTTGAAGCTGTCAACGAAGTCAAAGAAATTGGTGTGGGCATTACGCTGCTGCCCCATGCCATGCGGGAACTTGCCGAACTTGGGGTGCAGTCTGCCATTGAAGCGGCCGGCATTGAAAACCTGGAAAGTGTGTTCTTCACTCACCACGGCCAATTTGTTTACAAAGAAGCTCGGGGGCGGCACGCCGGCTATTCACTTCCAGAGATTGGCGCGCATCGCGGAAAATTGCACCGAATTTTGTTTGATGCTGCAGTCAGCCGATTGGGCGCAGACAAAGTGCACACCGGCATGAGGTGCACCGGCTATTCGCAAGATGGCAATGGCGTTCATTTAAATTTCCTCAACGCCCACAACAACACCAATGTGTCCGTGAAAGCCAACATTGCTGTGGCTTGCGATGGCGTAAATTCTGCAGTTCGCAAACAGATGCACCCCACAGATGCACTTTGTTTTGGCGGCATCAATACTTGGCGTGGTGTGACCATTCACCCGCCCATCCTTACCGGCAAAACTTATTTGCGAATTGGCACGGTGGAAGTCGGCAAAATGGTCATCTACCCCATCGTCGACAACGTCGATGGCAAAGGCAACCAGCTGATCAACTGGGTGGCTGAATTGCAAAAACCCAACGCCGTCATGAACGACTGGAATCGTTCGGTCGACCCAGGAGTCTGCGCAGAAATTTACAAAGATTTCAAGTTTGATTTCCTCAATGTGCCCGAACTCATCTTGAAGTCCGAGAAGGTTTTTGAATACCCCATGGTCGACAAAGACGCATTGCCTTTCTGGACGCAAGGACGCATCACTCTCATGGGCGATGCAGCTCACCCCATGTACCCACGCGGCTCGAATGGCTCCGCCCAAGCACTGATAGATGCTCGCACTTTGTCTGATCAATTGAGCCAGCAAGCTGATCCGCGAGACGCACTCAAAATGTACGAATCTTCAAGGCTCTCCACCACCGCCAAAGTGGTTGAAACCAATCGCAATGTTCCGCCCGACTTTATTATCATGAAGGCGCAAGAACTGAGCGGTGGCAAACCTTTCCGCCACATTGACGATCTGATCAGCCAAGACGAGTTACGTCAAATTTCAGACAACTACAAGAACGTGGCAGGTTTCGCTTTAACAAAGTGAACAGGCGCCTCAAGGGCCTGTTGAGGCTTGAAGGTCTTGCTTGAGTTGTGCAGTTCATGACTCGACTCTGACTGAAGATGGCGGGCACGCAGTTGCCCGCACCCACCTTGCACATCTTGGCCTGCAGAATTTCTAAGCTTCGTCAGAATGCCTTGCCGGTGCAGCGTGCGCGCAATTTCTGCGGCACGCTCCCATGAGAGGCGCTTGAAAGGCAAATCGTCTACAGCGTTGTAGGGGATCATGTTCATCAATGCGTATTTGCCTTTGAGCAATCGAACGATGCCTTCAATTTCCTCTTGGGTATCGTTCACGCCTTCAAGCAAAGTCCACTGGTATTGAATGGGGTAACCCGTTTGTTGGGCGTAGGTTTCCGCAGCCTCCACCAACTCTTCAGGGGTCATTTTGGGGGCTCGTGGCAACAATTCAGCGCGCAAATCGGCTCGGGTGGAATGCAAAGAAAGCGCCAGTGCGGGCTTGACCAAACCAAGAGGCAGTCGCTCGAAAACACGCCAGTCGCCCACAGTTGAGAACACCAATGACTTATGGCCAATGTTGCCCACCGTGCCCAACACCTCCATGGCCTCCATCACGTTGTCCAGATTGTGGGCCGGTTCACCCATGCCCATGAACACCACTTTTTTAACAACCCGGTGCAACCTAGCAAAGGCAACCTGCGCCACAATTTCTGCACTGCCCACCTGCCTGATCAAGCCTTCTTTGCCCGTCATGCAAAAGACACACCCCACGGCGCAACCGACTTGCGAAGACACACACACACCATTCCGAGGCAAGCCCACTGTTTCAACGGTTTGGCCATCCTGAAGCGCAAGTAGCCAACGCACCGAGCCATCTTCTGCGGGATGCGTTGATTGCAAGCGAAGCAGATTGGAAAGTTTTTCAGACAACTGCGGCAACTCTTGACGCAAAGCCGCCGGCATGAAGCTCTCTAGGGGCCTGCTGCCACTGTTTTGCGGCTTGGCTTGTGACCACAAACGCAAAATGCGCTGCTCATGGGCAGGACGGGCCCCTAAGCAACGCAATTGGTTTCGAATTTCAGTGATCTTTTGAAATGCCATGCCGCTATTGGACATGAAATTTCAGCTTTATTGCATGGTGATGCCTGCGTCTTTGATGACTTTTCCCCAACGGTCCAATTCTTGAACCATCAAAGCATTCAATGTCTCAGGCGAAGAAATGTCAGCTTCAACGCCGGCTGCGTACAGCTCTTTTTTTGTATCCGCCGCACTCAAAACCTTGGCAATTTCAGCATTCAGTTTCATGACCACTTCTTTGGGTGTGCCCGCTGGCGCCAAAAGTCCCAGCCAAACACTGGCGTTGTACCCTGGCACGCCTGCTTCCTGCATGGTGGGAACATCTGGCAGTTGAGGAATGCGTTTGGAGGTGGTGACTGCCAAAGCCTTGAGCCTTCCAGCAGGGACCTGCGCCATGGCGTTGGGGACGCCCGCAAAACTGCTTTCAACCACACCCGCCACCAAGTCATTGGCAGCGCCGGCACTGCCTTTGTAGGGCACATGCTTCATTTTGGCGCCTGTCATTGCAGCAAACATACCGCCCATTAAATGTTGAGAGCTGCCATTGCCTGATGATGCATAGTGAATTTTGTCGGGCGAGGCCTTGGCCAGCGCAATGAATTCAGCCACATTGTTGGCGGGCACCTTGGGGTTGACCAACAACACATAAGCGGAATCAACCAACTTACCCACCGGCGTGAAACTCTTGATGGGGTCATAGGGTAATTTGGGATAAATGGCTGGGCTGATCACGTGCGTGGTGGAGACCATCACCAAGGTATAGCCGTCTGGAGCGGCCTTGGCCACAAAGTCAGTGCCAATGGTTGAACCTGCACCCGCTTTGTTTTCAATCACAAAGGGCTGGCCCAATGAAACAGAAAGTTTCTGCCCCAGTATTCGTGCCACAACGTCCGTAAAACCTCCGGGCGCAAATGGCACGATCAATTTAATGGGCTTGTTGGGATAAGCCTGCGCCAAGGCGGCCGTGGCAGTGATCCCAAGAGTAGAACTCAGCAGTGCAACTCGGCACAACTGTCCAACGAAGTGGCGCATAACTTATCCCCTGTAGGTTGGTGCTGGCATGGTGTAGTAACTGTGCAGAATGTGATAAACCATCATGTAATTTTTCTGCTGAAAACTGGCATGAGAAATACCTGCCATCACATTGAACTGCTTGTCTGTGTTGGGCAGTAATTTGTAAAAATCGATCAAGTCATCAAGCCCTGCAATACCGTCGTACTCGCCGCGCAAAACAATGGTGGGCACTGTGATTTTGAGAGGGTCGACCACTGGCAATTTGGAGCACATGTCGACATATGTTCCAGTGGGCATGGAATCGTCCAAAGTCAAAATGGCATCGGCAAAAGAACTGATGGTGGCTTCGTCGGCCGTGCCTGGATGATCGCGATCAAAAATGCTGTGCACAAATGCGCGATCGATCGGACGGCGATTTTTGGCCAGAAACTCTGGTAATTTTTGACGGCGTTGCTCCAAAGTGTGGCTGCCCTCGCCTGTCCATACAAACGCATCTAAAGCCAACTTGCCAATTCGCTCTGGGTGGTTTTGTGCAAACAAAGCAGCCTTCAATGCACCCGATGAAATGCCGTACATGTGCAGCTTTTGCGACACGGAGTGCTTCAAGATGTACTCGCTGCCAGAGGCCAAGTCTTCAGCGCCATTGGCGATGTCTGAGTTGATGGGGCGGTGTTTGTCAGAGCGGCCATAGCCCTCGTTGTCCATGGTCCAAGTGTCAAAACCGCGCTCATTGAACCAATCCATGACAGAGGAATAAGGACGGCCAGGTACTGACAAATCAAATGTGGGCTGTGAGGCCATCGACGATCCGTGTACAAAGAAAATGGTTCCCGCGTAAGGCACCTTGGGCGAGGCCTTCTTTTGCCAAAGAAAAAGATGGATGTCACCCTTTTTTGTCCAATGCTCAATGCCACCAGACCAAATCACCTTGCTCATGAAAACTCCTATTGCTAAATCACCATTTAAGTAGGTGTGAGCATACAGAGGGTCTTCGAATTTGACAGCCTCCAAAACCCCAAGAGACTGCCAAGCTGATGGTTTGTCGTGCCAGAAAGTGCGGGTCAGCGTGAAAAATTTTCCAACCCCCAAGAGAGTTCAGGGATTCGAGTGAACACGATCAGATTCAAATCAAATTTGAAAGCTCAAATGGCGATTCAATTTGGGCATGAGCCTGCCACTTTTCAACATTCCCCTGCGCACCCAAGTAACCATAAGTGGCCGCCACAGTTTTCATGCCAGCAGCATGCCCAGCCACGATGTCCCGCTCATCATCGCCCACATACACGCAAGCGCTCGGCGCTATTCCCAAACGCCTAGCCGCCTCGAACAGGGGCTCGGGGTGAGGTTTGGCGTAAGGCGTGGTATCGCCACTGATGACCACGGCCGCCGTTTTAAAAAGAGGCATGGCCTGAGTGAGTGGCTCTGCAAAGCGTTTGGATTTGTTGGTCACAACACCCCAAGGCAAATGAGCAACCACCAGTGCGTTAATCATTTGCACAACACCCTCAAATGCAAAAGTTCGCTGCGTCATGCAGGCTTCGTAATTGCGAAAGAATTCTTCTTTCATGGTCTCATACTCGGGATGCTCGGGTGTGAAGCCAAACGCCAAGCCAATCATGCCGCGGGCACCTGCACCCGCCATGGGACGGTAATGCACCAGAGGCAAGGAAGGCATGCCGCGGTCTACTCTCATCTTATCGACGGCAGCGCCTAAGTCTGGCGCACTGTCAATGAGCGTGCCGTCAAGGTCAAACAGAACAGCCTGAATGTTTTCAAACTTCATAAGGGGTCGCCTTGCGGTTTCAGTTTGCCAATGGCTTTTGGGTGGCCATCAAATAATTCACATCGGTGTCGGAGTTCATTGCATAAACGCGTGTGAAAGGGTTGTAAGTCATGCCTTTCATCTGGTTTAACTCAAGACCTCCAGCACGCACCCAATCGGCCAATTCACTGGGCTTGATAAAGCGCGCATATTCGTGAGTGCCTTTGGGCAACAAATTCAGTACGTACTCGGCGCCCACAATTGCAAATAAAAATGATTTTGGATTGCGGTTCAGGGTTGAAAAGAACACCCACCCACCTGGCTTCACCAATTGCGAGCAAGCCTTGACCACAGCGGCGGGGTCGGGAACGTGTTCCAACATCTCCATGCAAGTGACCACATCAAATTGACCGGCTTGTTGTGCTGCCAAGTTTTCTGCGCTGATTTCTTGGTACTGCACACCTTGCGTACCCGCTTCAATGGCATGCAACTGCGCCACCTTCAGTGACTTCACAGCCAGGTCAATGCCTAAGACTTGTGCGCCTTGTCTGGCCATGGCATCGGACAAGATGCCGCCACCACAACCAATGTCAACCACTTTCTTGCCCGACAGTGGCACCAGCGTTTGAATCCAATTCAATCGCAAAGGATTGATTTGGTGCAAGGGCTTGAATTCACTCTCGGTATCCCACCAACGGTGCGCCAAGTCAGAAAATTTGGCCAATTCGGCGGGATCCATATTGGCGGAAGAAAATTGGGAATGGGTAGTTTGTGAAGTCATAAGCGACATTGTCTCTGAAAGTAAAAAAGCCTCCCGAAGGAAGCTTTTTAAAATCAACCAAAGCTTGATTTAATTCAAGCTTGCCGTTGATCAGTTGGGGCGTGTACCCACAACTTCGATTTCCACGCGGCGGTTTTTAGAACGGCCAGCATCTGTTTTGTTGTCAGCAACGGGTTGTTTCTCGCCCTTGCCTTCGGTGTAAACGCGGTTTTTCTCAATGCCCTTGGTGGTCAAGTAGGCTTTGACAGCGTCGGCACGCTTGACAGACAACTTTTGGTTGTAAGCATCAGAACCAGCAGAGTCAGTGTGACCCACAGCAATGATCACTTCCAGGTTAATGGCTTTGACTTTACCAGCCAAGTCGTCCAATTTGGCTTTGCCGTCTGCTTTCAACACTGATTTGTCAAAATCAAAGAAGGTGTCGGCAGCGTAAGTTACTTTAGTGGCTGCAGCGGGTGGCGGTGCAGGTCTTGCAGCTGGGGCAGCAGCGGCAGCTCTAGGTGCTGGAGCGGGTGCAGCAGCTCTAGGTGCTGGTGCTGGTGCTGGTGCTGGTGCTGGTGCAGCAGCAGCAGCAGCAGCTCTAGGTGCAGCAATGGCGCCATCGCAACCAGCAGCAGCAGTAGCGGGTGTCCAGGTGGCGTCACGCCAGCAGAATTCGTTGGTGCCATTTTTCCAAGCGTGTTCGCCTGTGCCATTGCGCCAGTTGTCTACGGATTGCGCGCCTGCAGCAGTTGCCAAGGCAGCTGAAGCCAACACCATTGCCACTTTGTTGAATTTTTTCATGGTTCTCCTCATGGGGATAAATACCGCAGACATCCTGCGAAAAAAGAGACGATTTGAATGACCATCACCCAAAACGTTGAAATCATTGTGCCATAGACAATGGTGAATTCCCCAATTTGATGAAATCAGCGTGTTCAGGCTCAATTCAAAGCCGATCATGTGTTGCGAATCAACGACACTCTTTGGACCTAAAATGACAGTCTTTCACCCAGTGCGCTTGACCCCTCATGACCCAGTTTGCCAAAGAAACCCTTCCCATCAGTCTAGAAGAGGAAATGCGCCGCAGCTACCTAGACTACGCCATGAGCGTGATTGTAGGTCGCGCCCTGCCAGATGCCCGAGACGGTCTCAAGCCGGTGCATCGTCGCGTTTTGTTCGCCATGCACGAATTGAACAACGACTGGAACCGCGCCTATAAAAAATCTGCCCGTATTGTGGGTGACGTGATTGGCAAGTACCACCCCCATGGCGACCAATCTGTCTATGACACCATCGTTCGCATGGCGCAAGATTTTTCGATGCGTCACATGCTGGTGGACGGTCAGGGCAACTTTGGATCGGTCGACGGCGACAACGCCGCTGCCATGCGATACACCGAAATTCGTTTGGCCAAAATTGCCCACGAAATGTTAGCCGACATCGACAAAGAAACAGTCGACTTTGGCCCCAACTACGACGGCTCTGAAAAAGAGCCTTTGGTGCTTCCAAGCCGCATTCCCAACCTTTTAGTGAACGGTTCTGGCGGTATTGCGGTGGGCATGGCGACCAACATTCCACCTCATAATTTGAACGAAGTGGTTGACGCTTGCTTGCATATGCTGCGCAACCCAGGTGCCACCATCGACGAGTTGATGGAAATTATTCCTGCACCCGACTTTCCGACTGCCGGCATTATTTATGGCATCAATGGCGTGAAAGATGGCTATCGAACGGGCCGTGGCCGTGTGATCATGCGCGCCAAGTGCCACTTCGAAGACATTGACAAAGGCCAGCGCCAGTGCATCGTGGTGGACGAGTTGCCCTACCAAGTGAACAAGAAGACCTTGCAAGAGCGCATGGCCGAATTGGTTAACGAGAAAAAGATTGAAGGCATCAGCCACATTCAAGACGAGTCTGACAAATCAGGTATGCGCTTGGTGATTGAACTCAAGCGCGGTGAAGTGCCCGAAGTGGTGCTCAACAATCTGTACAAACAGACCCAGTTGCAAGACACCTTCGGCATCAACATGGTGGCCCTCATCGAAGGCCAACCCAAGTTGTGCAACCTGAAAGACCTGATCAGCGTGTTCTTGCAACACCGCCGAGAAGTGGTCACACGCCGCACGGTGTTCACATTGCGCAAAGCGCGCGAACGTGGCCACGTGTTGGAAGGTTTGGCTGTGGCCATGGCCAACATCGACGAGTTCATTGCCATCATCCGCAATGCGCCCACGCCCCCAGTGGCCAAAGCCGAATTGATGACCCGCAGTTGGGATTCCAAATTGGTTCGCGAAATGCTGACACGCACACGCGCCGATGGTGGCGCTGTGAATGCTGACGACTATCGCCCCGATGGCTTGGAAAAAGAATTTGGCATGGGCAACGACGGCTTGTACCGCTTAAGCGACACCCAAGCGCAAGAAATTTTGCAGATGCGTTTGCAACGCTTGACCGGTCTGGAGCAAGATAAGATTGTGGTTGAGTACAAAGAAGTCATGTCTGAAATTGAAGACTTGCTCGACATCTTGGCCAAGCCTGAGCGCGTGTCGACCATCATTGGCACCGAACTGGGCGAATTGCGCCAAGAATTTGGTCAAACCAAATTGGGTGCCCGCCGCAGCTTCATTGAACACAATGCGCAAGACTTGGCCACCGAAGACTTGATCACGCCCACCGACATGGTGGTCACGCTGTCGCACAGCGGCTACATCAAAAGCCAACCTTTGTCTGAATACCGCGCCCAAAAACGCGGCGGTCGCGGCAAGCAAGCCACGGCCACCAAAGAAGACGATTGGATCGATCAGCTCTTCATTGCCAACACACACGATTACATCTTGTGCTTTTCCAACCGCGGCCGTTTGTACTGGCTCAAAGTGTGGGAAGTGCCTGCGGGTTCACGCGGCTCGCGCGGCAGGCCCATCGTCAACATGTTCCCCTTGCAAGAAGGCGAAAAGATCAATGTGGTCTTGCCTTTGACGGGCGACATGCGCAGTTTCCCTGCCGACCATTACGTGTTCATGGGCACCTCCATGGGTACCGTGAAGAAAACATCGCTCGATGAATTCAGCAACCCCCGCAAGGCCGGCATCATTGCTGTTGACCTCGACGAAGGTGACTTCCTGATTGGTGCTGCCCTCACGGATGGCAAACACGATGTGATGCTGTTCAGCGACGGTGGCAAAGCTGTTCGTTTTGACGAAAACGATGTGCGTCCCATGGGCAGAAATGCACGCGGCGTGCGCGGCATGATGCTTGATGACACGCAAAGCGTGATTGCCATGCTAGTGGCAGAAGATGAACAACAAAGCGTGTTGACTGCAACTGCCAACGGCTTTGGCAAACGCACTTCCATTTTGGAATACACGCGTCATGGCCGCGGCACCAAAGGCATGATTGCAATTCAACAAACAGAACGCAACGGTAAGGTGGTAGCCGCCACTTTGGTTCGTACCGAAGACGAAATTATGTTGATCACGGACACTGGCGTTTTGGTTCGTACACGGGTTTCGGAAATTCGTGAATTAGGTCGCGCCACTCAGGGCGTAAAACTGATTGGCTTGGACGATGGCGCCAAATTGTCTGGCTTGCAACGCATTGTGGAGAACGACGCCATAGTGCAAGATGAAACAGATGAGAACGCTGCCGATGATGAAGGCGGCGCAGCGGAAAGCGGCTCGACTGAATGACCAGACCCTACAACTTTTCTGCAGGCCCAGCCGCCATTCCCGATGCCGTCTTGATACAAGCCGCCAGCGAAATGCTGGACTGGCATGGCAGCGGTATGGGTGTGATGGAAATGAGCCATCGCGGCAAAGAGTTCATGTCCATTTACGAGGAAGCACAAGCCGACCTTCGTGAGTTGCTGGCCATTCCTGCCAACTTCAAAATCTTGTTCATGCAAGGTGGCGGCATTGCCGAAAATGCCATCGTGCCCTTGAACCTTTCGCAAGAGGGCGTGGTTGATTTTGTAGTTACTGGCAGCTGGAGCCAAAAATCCTACAAAGAAGCCGCGCAATTTTGCAAACCACATTTGGCTGCCAGTGCTCAAGCTACCAACTTTTCCAACATTCCGTCACCTCCAGATTGGCAGTTAAGTTCTGATGCAAGCTATGTGCATGTTTGCACCAACGAAACCATCGATGGTGTGGAATATCAAAACCTGCCCGATATTCAAGCACTTGGAAGCTCGGCACCTTTGGTCATTGATTTTTCTTCGCACGTTGCATCGCGCAGTTTCGATTGGTCCAAAATTGGCGTGGCCTTTGGTGGCGCACAAAAGAATCTAGGCCCCGCTGGCCTTACCTTGGTGGTGGTCCGAGAAGATTTGCTTGGCAAAGCCATGAAGCATTGCCCAAGTGCCTTCAATTACAAAATGGTCGCCGACAGCGGCTCCATGTACAACACACCCCCCACCTATTCCATTTACATGGCGGGCTTGGTTTTCAAATGGCTCAAAGCACAATCAGAAAACGGCGTCACAGGTGTGGCCGCCATGGAACTGCGAAACATTGCCAAAGCGAAGTTGTTGTACGACTACTTAGACCAATCTCAGCTCTATGAAAATCGAGTTGAAAAATCTTGCCGTTCTCGAATGAACATTCCTTTTTACCTGAGAGATGAATCGCGAAACGATGCATTCTTGGCCGGCGCCAAGGCGCGTGGTTTGTTGCAACTCAAAGGTCACAAATCTGTTGGCGGCATGCGAGCGAGCATTTACAACGCCATACCCCTAGAAGGGGTTCAGGCTCTGGTGTCTTACCTCAAAGACTTTGAAGCCACTCAGGCTTAAACACATATGACTCAACCCATTCAAACAGACGCTTTGGCCGATTTGCGAATACAAATTGACTCGCTCGATCAGCAACTCTTGAGTTTGCTGAACCAACGCGCCAAGGTGGCTGAAAAAGTGGGTGAAATTAAGCGCGCCGAGGGTTCGCCCTTTTTCCGGCCCGACCGCGTGGCACAAGTCATTGCCAAAATTGAAAAATCCAATCAAGGGCCCTTGCTCAATGCACATGTGGCAGCTATTTGGCGCGAAATCATGTCGGCCTGTTTGGCATTGGAAGCCCCTCAGCGAGTTGCCGTACTGGGCCCGCAGGGTACTTTTTGCGAGCAAGCGGCCATTGAATTTTTTGGCAGCGCCGCCAGCCTCATTTACTGTAACAACTTCGATGAGGTGTTTCATGCCACGGCCGCTGGCACCGCTCAATTTGGTGTGGTGGGCATGGAAAACTCAACCGAAGGTGTGGTGGCCAGATCGCTTGATTTGTTCTTACGATCCCCCGTTCATGTGATCGGTGAAGTGAGTATGCTGGTTCGTCATAATTTATTGCGTCAATCCGACAACCTCAAAGACATTGAAGTGGTTTTGGCACATCCCCAAGCCTTGGCGCAGTGCCAAACCTGGCTCACACAACACTTGCCACATGCTGAACGGCGCGCCGTTTCCAGCAATGCCGAAGGCGCACGTTTGGCGGCCACCAATCCCTCTTGGGCCGCCTTGGCCAGCGAGCGTGCAGCCTCCCAATTTAATTTGCACATCGTGGCACATGCCATTCAAGACGAAGCCACCAACCGCACACGATTTGCCGTGATTTGTTTGCCGCAAACTTTGGCGACGCCACCTGTTTCTGGCAAAGATTGCACCAGCTTGGTGGTTTCTGTGCCCAACAAGCCAGGCGCCGTTCATGACTTGCTCATGCCTTTGAAGAACAATGGCGTTTCCATGACGCGCTTTGAATCTCGTCCTGCCAAATCTGGTCAGTGGGAATACTATTTCTACATCGACATTCAAGGTCACATTTCTGAGCCGCATGTGGCGGCAGCGTTGCAAGAACTTCAAGGTCTGTGCGCGTTCTACAAGGTTTTGGGTTCCTACCCCATCCCAGAATGAAATTCGAAAAAGTCGCTCTCATAGGCTGCGGCTTGATGGGCGGCTCGTTTGCACTGGCCGCTCGGGAAGCCGGCTGGGCCCAACACATTGTGGGCTACAGTGCCTCGGCATCATCTCGGCAAAAGGCACTCAGCATGGGCGTGATCGACGCCTCTGAAGACAGCATTGCGCAAGCCGTGCAAGGTGCAGACTTGGTTCTGCTAGCGGTTCCTGTCACAGCGACAACCTCTTGCTTTGAAGCCATAGCGCCAGCCTTGCGATCAGATGCCTTGCTGATGGAAGTTGGCTCTACAAAATCAGACGTTGTGGCCGCGGCTCTTAACACATTGGGCGACAAACTTCATTGCTTTGTTCCTGTACACCCCATAGCGGGCAAAGAAGTTGCTGGCGTTGAACACGCCGATGCCGATCTGTACAAAGATCGCGCTCTGATCATGACCCCCATGGCAAGCTCGGGCGCGCCGCAAGTCCTGCTTGCCAAACAAATCTGGCAGAGTTTGGGCAGTTTCATCACTGAACTCAGCCCTGCTGCACACGACGCAGCCTTTGCAGCAGTGAGCCACTTGCCACATGTGTTGGCCTATGCTTTGATTCGTGGCATTTTTCAGCAAAAAAATGGCGCTGATTTAATTGCACTGGGTGGCCCTGGTTTTAGAGATTTCTCCCGCATTGCGGCCAGCGACCCCGTTGTGTGGCGCGACATTCTGACCACCAACCGCGAGCAAGTGTTGCTTCAAATTGCGCACTTTAAAGATGCCTTAGACGAATTTGAAAAAGCCATTGAAACAAACCATCCCAAAGCACTTGAGGACATGATTAGACAAGCCAGTGATTTGCGCTTTAAGTGGCGAATCGGTGCCAATCAGACGCCTAAGGCCTAATTTTTTCTAATATGTTTGCCACTGAGTTTCTAGACATACCCTCTTTGCAGCAAGCTGGCGGCAAAGTCACCCTGCCAGGCTCTAAAAGTATTTCCAATCGGGTACTGCTGTTGTCTGCACTGTGCGAAGGCAGCACTTGGGTGCATGACCTTCTAGATTCAGACGACACGCGCGTTATGTTGGCTGCTCTTCGTCAATTAGGTTGCGGCCTTGAAACCAAAGCCGGCACCAACAGCGTTTGCATCACTGGCCTGGGCCAGCGCGCTTCAAATGGCACCTCTTCTGCCTTGAAAAAACCCACCACACCCATTGAATTTTTCATGGGCAATGCGGGCACAGCCATGCGCCCCTTAACAGCGGTATTGGCTGTCATGGGCGGTGACTTCACACTCAAGGGTGTGCCGCGCATGCACGAACGCCCCATCGGTGATTTGGTCGATGCGCTGCGTTTGCTGGGTTGTCAGATTGATTATTTAGGCAATGACGACTATCCGCCATTGCGCGTTTTGATGCCACATTTGCAACTCGACAAGCCCATTCAAGTTCGCGGCGATGTGTCTAGCCAATTTCTGACGGCACTCTTAATGTCATTGCCCTTGGCCGCGCAAGAAGACATCGTGATTGAAGTGATCGGTGAGCTCATCTCCAAGCCTTACATTGAAATCACTTTGAATTTGTTGTCGCGCTACGGCATTGATGTGAAACGTGACGGCTGGCAGAGCTTCACCATTCCTGCGGGCAGTCATTACAAATCGCCTGGCGAAATTCACGTGGAAGCAGATGCTTCTTCAGCCAGCTACTTCATCGCCTTGGGTGCCATTGCCGCTACCCAGCAAGCTGTGAGAATTGAAGGCGTCGGCGCATCGTCCATTCAAGGCGACATTCGCTTCATGGAAGCTGCCGCTCAGATGGGCGCGCACATTGAAAGTGGCCCCAACTGCTTAGAAATCAAACGCGGCGCATGGCCCCTCAAGGCCATCGACCTAGATTGCAATCACATTCCAGATGCCGCCATGACCCTGGCTGTGATGGCTTTGTATGCAGATGGCCCCAGCACTCTGCGCAACATTGCCAGCTGGCGTGTGAAAGAAACCGATCGCATTGCTGCCATGGCCAAAGAATCGCGCAAATTGGGTGCACACGTAGAAGAAGGCCCCGATTGGTTGCGCATTCATCCCCTGCCAGCAGGTCAGTGGCGCGCTGCCAGCATTCATACCTATGACGATCACCGCGTGGCCATGTGCTTTTCTTTGGCAGCTTTTAATCCAGACCAACAAGCGGTTCGCATTGAAGACCCCAAGTGCGTGGCCAAAACTTTTCCAGATTACTTCGAAACGCTGTTCTCTCTCACTCAAACACCTGCAGACCGCATACCTGTGATTTGCATCGACGGCCCTACCGCGTCTGGCAAAGGAACTCTTTCCAGCCTTGTCGCCCAGCGCTTGGGCTATCACTACCTTGACTCTGGCGCGCTATACCGCGTCACGGCCTATGCCGCTTTGCAGGCGGGCTTCAGTTTGGAAACCATCAACGAAGCCGCTATTGCCACCTTGGCCAAAAAGCTGCCAGTGCGGTTTGACGGCGACAAAGTCCTGTTGAACAACCAAGACGTGACCGACGCCATTCGCAGCGAAGAAGGCGGCATGAACGCCTCTAAGGTCTCCACTTTGCCAGCCGTTCGGGTGGCTTTGGTGGCGCTTCAACACAGCTTTCAGCGTCTGCCAGGCCTTCTGGCCGACGGTCGCGACATGGGCACAGTCATCTTTCCTGGCGCGAATTTGAAGGTGTTTTTGACCGCCAGTGCCGCAAAAAGAGCCGACAGACGCTATAAGCAATTGATTTCTAAAGGTTTTCAGGCTAAAATTGCCGATCTCAGGTCTGACTTAGAGGCTCGCGACGCACGGGATAGTTCTCGCAGCGTGGCGCCCTTGAAGCCAGCACAAGACGCAATGCTATTAGACAACTCAGATTTGAGCATCGAACATTCGGTGGTTCAAGTCCTTGGCTGGTGGCAAAGCAAACAAGCTTTCCCGGTTTAATTTCAAACTTAAACAGGAAGACTTGAACAGGCCCACAAGGCTCCATCCGCGCTGCTTGCGCACTGGCCTTGTGGTTCAACAACTTAACCCGCGTAAAAACGCACACAACCGCCGCAACTAGCCTTGTTAACGACGCAATGGTGCTGTCGTCAGACCTTTTTGTGGATTAGGAACTTGAATGTCAGAATCTTTTGCAGACCTATTTGAAGAATCACTGAAGCGCACCGAAATGCGCACTGGCGAAGTGATCACCGCTGAAGTTGTTCGCATCGAACACAACTTTGTGGTTGTTAACGCCGGCCTCAAATCTGAAGCCTACGTCCCCCTAGAAGAATTCAAATCTGATTTGGGAGAAATCGAAGTCCAAGTTGGCGATTTCGTTTCTGTAGCCATCGGTTCCATCGAGAACGGCTACGGCGACACCATTTTGAGCCGTGACACCGCCAAGCGTTTGGCTTCATGGTTGTCATTGGAAAAAGCTTTGGAATCCGGCGAATTCGTCACGGGCACCACCAGCGGCAAAGTCAAAGGCGGCCTGACTGTGTTGGTCAACGGCATCCGTGCCTTCTTGCCAGGCTCATTGGTTGACACACGTCCTACCAAAGACCTGTCACCGTACGAAAACAAAACCATGGAGTTCAAGGTCATCAAGCTGGACCGCAAGCGCAACAACGTCGTGTTGTCACGCCGTGCTGTGGTCGAAGCCTCCATGGGCGAAGAGCGCGCCAAACTGATGGAAAACCTTCGCGAAGGTTCTGTCGTTCACGGTGTGGTCAAGAACATCACCGAATACGGTGCATTCGTCGACTTGGGCGGCATCGATGGATTGCTGCACATCACCGACATGGCTTGGCGCCGTGTCCGTCACCCTTCCGAAGTGGTGCAAGCCGGTCAAGAAATTACCGCCAAGATCCTCAAGTTCGACACCGAGAAAAACCGCGTGTCTTTGGGCCTCAAGCAAATGGGCGACGACCCTTGGATGGGCGTCAACCGCCGCTACCCCCAAAGCACCCGCATGTTCGGCAAGATCACCAACATTGCCGACTACGGCGCGTTTGTCGAACTCGAACCCGGCATTGAAGGCTTGGTACACGTCTCTGAAATGGACTGGACCAACAAGAACGTGGCACCTTCCAAGATCGTGTCATTGGGCGACGAAGTCGAAGTCATGGTTTTGGAAATCGACGAAGACAAGCGCCGCATCAGCTTGGGTATGAAGCAATGCCGTGCCAACCCATGGCAAGACTTCGCTCAAAACACCAAGCGTGGCGACCGCGTCAAGGGCCCCATTAAGTCCATCACCGACTTTGGTGTGTTCGTGGGCTTGGCCGCTGGCATCGACGGTTTGGTTCACCTGTCCGACTTGTCATGGAACGAAACCGGCGAAGCCGCAGTTCGCAACTACAAGAAGGGTCAAGACGTTGAAGCCATCGTGTTGGCAGTCGATGTTGAGCGCGAGCGCATCAGCTTGGGCATCAAACAACTCGACGGCGACCCCTTCACCACTTTCGTGACATTGAACGACAAAGGTCAAACAGTGACCGGCAAAGTCAAAACTGTGGACGCACGTGGTGCTGAGATCGACTTGGGCGACGACATCATTGGTTACTTGCGCGCCAGCGAAATTTCACGCGATCGCGTGGAAGACGCTCGCAGCTTGCTCAAAGAAGGCGACGAAGTCACGGCAGTGGTCGTCAACGTCGATCGCAAGACACGCAACATCCAGTTGTCCATCAAGGCCAAAGATGCCGCTGATCAAAATGAAGCCATGGCGTCATTGAGCCAACAGTCTTCACGCGAAAACGCTGGCACCACCAGCTTGGGCGCTTTGTTGCGTGCCAAGTTGGACAACAACGATTCAGCAGAATGACCTGCTGAAGATCAAAGCCTCTTGCTTGGCCCTTTTGGGGCTGAGCCAGAGGCTTTTTCTTTGACTCTTGCAAAATCGCTTTTCTAAATGACCCGCTCCGACCTCGTTGAAGCTTTGGCTGCCCGATTTGAGCAGCTGACTCACCGTGACGCTGAATTTGCCGTCAAAACATTGCTAGACGCCATGAGCGAAGCCTTGGTCAAAGGCCATCGAATCGAGATCCGTGGCTTTGGCAGCTTCACCATCAACCGCCGCCCTCCCCGCGTGGGACGCAATCCCCGATCTGGTGAAAGCGTGCAAATTCCTGAAAAGCGCGTACCCCACTTTAAACCTGGCAAAGCATTGCGAGAAGCCGTAGACCAAGGCTCCTTGGACGTATTGCACGGCAAGTCAGGCTGAGCTGAAGCAACCCAGCGCTTAATAATTAGGCCCCTTGAAGGGCCTTTTTTGTTGTCTTGGCATGCCATCGCCTTAGAATAACAAGGCTGTCTGAGGCCATTCATGAAACAATTTCTCAAGCTGCTTCAGTGGACACTGAACGCCGCTGTCTTTTTTACTTTATTTGCCTTTGCGCTGAACAACCAGCACGAGGCCAAGGTGTACTTTTTCTTTGGTACGCAATGGCGCTCGCCCATGGTTCTCATTGTTTTAACGGCCTTTGCGCTAGGCTTGGTCGTGGGTGTTTTAGGCATGGTGCCCCGTTGGTGGCGTCAAAAACAAGCGGCCAAATCTGTGCAGGCTCACATAGCAACGCCAACCAACCCAGAACAGCTGGAAGCCCCTCATGGAACTTGATCTGATTTGGATTTTGGTGGGGCTGCCCGCCGCATTTGGCTTGGGCTGGCTGGCCTCTAGACTTGATTTACGCCAATTGCGCATCGACAATCGGCAAGCGCCTCGCGCGTATTTCAAGGGCCTGAATTTTTTATTGAACGAACAGCAAGACAAAGCCATTGACGCCTTCATTGAAGCGGTTCAAAACGATCCAGACACTTCAGAGCTGCATTTCGCATTGGGCAATTTATTTCGCAGGCGAGGTGAGTACGAGCGCGCAGTTCGCGTTCATGAACATTTGCTGTCTCGGGGCGATCTCAGTACCGCCGACCGACAACGCGCCCAAAATGCCTTGGCCAAAGATTTTGTCAAGGCTGGCTTGCTAGACCGCGCAGAAGACGCCCTGCGAAAGCTGGAGGGCACCGCGTTTGAAGGACAAGCCAGATTGGCACGCCTGGCCATTTACGAACGTTCGCGCGAGTGGCCGCAAGCCCGTCAGGTTGCAGAGCAATTAGAAGGGTCTGGCGAAGTGAGTTTCTCTGTTCGCAAAGCCCATTACCTGTGCGAACAGGCCCGAGAACTCAATGCACAAGGCGATAGTACCGGCGCTTCTCAATTGCTGCTCAATGCCATTCAAGAAGCCCCTGAAGCACCTCGCCCCCGCTTGCTGCTGGGGCAACTTCAATTGAACATGAACCAAGCCTCGCTAGCCTGCGACACCTTGAGCCAACTGTTCGAATCGTCTTCGGTAGCAGCACCATTGGCAGCACCCAGCTTGGTCAAGGCCGCTCAAGACTCACAACGTGTGCCTCAAATCTTGACCTTGCTGAAGTCGCACTACGCTCAAAGTCCCTGTATCGATGTGATGGACGCCATTGTGAGCCTTGAAAAGGCCAGCGCCGAAAGTGAAGTGCAAACACGGCAACGCTACATTGAGCATCTGCAAAAACAACCTTCCCTTTTAGCGGCATCGCGTTGGTTGGCTGGCGCTGATTTAGGTGGCGCTGAAACCCGTGGACCTGTGCAAAAAGCGCTGGAGCAAGCTTCTAGGCCGCTGTCGCGATACCGTTGTGCGGCTTGCGGTTTTGAAGCCAAAGAACATTTCTGGCACTGCCCGGGTTGCCAGGCTTGGGACAGCTACCCTCCCCGCAGAGTTGAAGAACTTTAAGCCGCAAAAAGCAAGTACTCGTTAACCGCTCACTTTCAGTACATTACATGTCCTGTCCTTCGGTTGCAAACTTCACTTTTTAGAATCATTCAGCAGTTGAATCGAGACTGCACAACCGCTTTGGTGGTGCGATCTTTAGGAATTTAACATGTTGAAAAAAATCATAACTCTCACAGCCTTGCTGTTTTCTTTGTCCAGCTTTGCCGCTGTGGATGTCAACAAAGCCAACGCGGCCGAGCTTGACGGCATCAAAGGCATTGGACCTTCTCTGTCTGGAAAAATATTGAAAGAGCGCAACAAAGGCAGTTTCAAAGACTGGCCTGATCTCATGCACCGCGTCAGCGGCATGGGTGAGAAAAGTTCGGCCAAATTTTCAGCTCAAGGGCTGACTGTGAATGGCTCGGGCTATCAAGGCGGTGCCGCCAGCGAACCCGCTAAAGCAGCGCAACCCGATAAACCAAAGTCAGGCAAATCTTAAACTTGAAGCCTGCCTCAGAAGCCAGCAGTTTCATGCTTCTGGGATGCCATAACCACCTCCACCTGGCGTGTGAATTTCAAACACATCGCCCGGTGCCATTTCTACCTGACCAATGTGCTCTAACACTTCAACACCACCATCCACACGTCGCACTTGATTGATACCAGGCGCACCTGGCTGCCCACCTGCCGCACCAAAAGCGGGGTAGATGCGGCCATTGGACAAAATACTGGCTGTCATGGGTTCTAAGAATCGAATGCAGCGCACCCCCCCCATACCGCCCGACCACTTTCCCATTCCACCCGAACCTGTGCGAATGGCATAACTGTCCAAGCGAACAGGAAATCTGAATTCCAAAATTTCAGGATCAGTTAATCGCGAATTGGTCATGTGGGTTTGAACCACCGAGGTGCCATTGAAGCCCGCAGTGATTTGACCTTGCTCGTCAACCATCACGCCGGCGCCACTGCCGCCCGAAATGGTTTCGTAGTACTGATACTTGGCATTGCCAAAGGTGAAGTTGTTCATGGTGGGCTGACTGCCCGCCATCACACCCAATGCTCCAAACAGTGCATTGGTAATACAACTGGAAGTCTCCACATTGCCCGCCACCACAGAGGCTGGGAAATTGGGGTTGAGCATGCAGCCCTCTGGAATGATGACTTTTAAAGGCTTCAAGCAACCGGCATTCAGAGGAATGTCGTCATTCACCAAACTTCTGAACACGTACAAAACAGCTGCCATGCAAACCGCGGTGGGTGCATTGAAGTTGTTGCTTTGCTGCGCACTGGTTCCCGTGAAATCAATTTCAGCACTGCGGTTTTGCCCATTCACTCGAATGGCCACTTTGATTTGAGCGCCATTGTCTAAGGGCAATGTGAATTCGCCGTTTTTCAACCGCGTGATGACGCGTCTTACAGACTCCTCAGCATTGTCTTGAACGTGGCGCATGTATGCCTGAACCACATCCAAACCAAATTCATCGACCATCTTGCAAAGCTCTTGCACGCCTTTTTCATTGGCCGCCAATTGCGCCCGCAAGTCCGCCATATTTTGTTGCGGATTGCGACTAGGGTGTTGGCCGCTAGACAGCAGATCCAACATGGTCTTCTCTTGCAACACACCTTCAGCCACCAACTTCACGTTGTTGATCTGCACGCCTTCTTCTTGAATGGTGGTGGAGAAGGGTGGCATAGAACCCGGCGTGGTGCCGCCAATATCTGCATGATGGCCGCGCGAACCCACATAGAACTCAGGTAGCGTTGCGCCCTCCAAAAAGACAGGCGTGATGACCGTCACATCAGGTAAATGGGTGCCGCCGTGATACGGGTCATTCAGCACAAAAACATCGCCTCGGCGCATATTGCCCAAGTTTTCTCGAATGACGGTTTTGATGCTCTCCCCCATGCTGCCCAAATGCACAGGCATGTGCGGCGCGTTGGCAATCAGATGCCCTTCGGCACTGAACAAGGCACAGGAGAAATCTAATCGCTCTTTGATGTTGACGGAGTACGCAGTATTCTGAAGTTGCAAGCCCATTTGCTCGGCAATATTCATGAACAAGTTATTGAAAACCTCCAACAACACGGGGTCGACCGTGGTGCCTACAGCGTGCTTGGTTTGCCTTGCTTCGATTCTGTTCAACAGCAAATGATCAAGGGCTGTGACTTTCGCTTGCCAACCAGGCTCCACCACAGTGGTGGCATTCTTTTCTGCAATGATGGCGGGGCCTGAGATCTGATCACCAATGCGTAAATCTTCACGTACAAACAAGCCTGCACCCCACCAGCGAGACTCACCATCGGATCCAGCCGTGAACATTCGCACGGTAGCGCGCTTGGGCACATCACGCACTGCATTCACTGGCTGAGGCAATTCAACAGGTGCATCGCCCTTGATGACAGCTTCTACAGAAACCGCTTCCACCATCAAAGCTTTGCCCGTCATCAAAAATGCAAAGCGTTGGCGATAAGCCGCTTCAAAACCTTGCGTAATTTCAGCCAAAGTACCCATGCGCACCATCAGTGCCGAGTCACTTCCTTCATAACGAACGTGAACTCGCTCATGTAGTTCAATGGCATCGTCCAAAGCTTGTTTTGACAAAGCCGCTCGTGCAGCCTCACCCAAACTTAAAAGAGGCTTCAACAATGAGGGCATGGCTTCAGGCGTTAAACGCAGCTCAACGGCCTGCTCACGGATGAGACTTTGATCTGCCAAGCCCATGCCATAGGCAGACAAAACGCCCGCCAAGGGGTGTACATAAACTTGTTTCATGCCCAAGGCATCGGCCACCAAGCAAGCGTGTTGGCCACCTGCACCGCCAAAGCATTGCAGGGTGTAGCGCGTGACGTCATAGCCACGGGCCACAGAAATTTTCTTAATGGCATTGGCCATTTGCTGAACTGCAATGCGCAAAAAACCATCGGCAATCGACTCGGGTGATCGATTCATCTGTAAAGACAGCGCTGCAAATTGACCAGCTACGGCTTCTGCATCTAGTCTTTGATTGCCCTCAGGTCCAAAGACCGCAGGGAAAAAATCAGGCTGAACCTTACCCACCAAAACATTGGCATCCGTCACAGCCAATGGACCTCCGCGTCTGTAACTGACAGGCCCTGGATTTGCGCCAGCGCTTTGTGGCCCCACTCGCAACCTGGCACCGTCAAACTGCAACAAAGAACCGCCGCCAGCAGCCACCGTGTGAATACTCATCATGGGCGCGCGCATCCGAATGCCTGCCACTTGGGTTTCAAACTCACGTTCAAATTGACCTGCGTAATGTGACACATCCGTGGACGTACCGCCCATGTCAAAACCAATCACTTTGTCGTGTCCAGCGCCTTCTGCAGTTCGGGCCATGCCCACAATACCGCCTGCGGGGCCACTCAAAATGGCATCCTTGCCTGCAAAGGCATGCGCATCAGTGAGGCCACCAGAAGACTGCATGAACATCAATTTAACACCGGGCATTTCATTTGCCACTTGGTTCACATAGCGATGCAGAATGGGCGATAGATAAGCATCAACCACCGTGGTGTCGCCGCGGCTCACGAACTTCATCAAGGGGCTGGTTTGATGTGAGGTGCTAATATGAGTGAAACCAATTTGCCGCGCTAAGTCTGCAGCCAAGACTTCATGTTGATGATAACGGTAGGCATGCATGAACACAATGGCAACGCTGCGAATGCCTGCGTCAAATTGCGCTTGCATTTGAGGGCGCAATTCATCGACATTCAAAGACTCAATCACCTCACCTTGCGCCGACATGCGTTCTTGCGCTTCGATCACTTCGTCGTACAGCAATTCGGGCAACACGATGTGACGGTCAAACAATCTAGGCCGATTTTGATAGGCAATGCGCAAGGCATCGCGAAAACCTTTTGTGGTGATCAACGAAGTGCGTTCACCCTTTCGCTCTAACAGTGCATTGGTGGCCACTGTGGTGCCCATCTTCACGCAACTCACCATTTTGGGGCTGACCGGTTCGTTCGATTTCAAACCTAAAAGATGGCGAATACCCGCCACCGCCGCATCCTTGTACTGGTCTGGGTTCTCAGACAACAATTTGTGCGTCACCAACTGACCATCAGGTCTTTTGCCAACGATGTCGGTGAAGGTGCCCCCTCTGTCAATCCAGAATTGCCATAGCGGCCTGGAAGGTAAGCTCATCATTGATAATCCTTAAAACTACAGCTCAATTCGACCTTTTTGGGGCTGATTTCAACAAGGTTAGGATGTAATGTTAAACCTTTCAGACTAATCTTCTTGGCGATCATCGCGTTTTTACCAAGCTGAAGCCGTATTTTGCATTTGCAGTCGGTGCTATTCTTGCAAGGCTTTCCAATTTTTTTCAATCAACGGAGTACTCATGAAAAGACGTCTACTTTCCAAAGCCCTGATCACCACGTTGTTTGCCTTGGGTGGCATTGCTGCAGCCCAGGCCCAAACCAAGTGGGACTTGCCCGCAGCCTACCCCGCCAACAACTTTCACACTGAAAACTTGGTGCAATTTGCCAACGATGTTGAAAAAGCTTCGGGCGGCAAGCTGAAAATCACAGTGCATGCCAATGCTTCATTGTTCAAGGCGCCTGAAATCAAGCGTGCAGTCCAAGGTGGCCAAGCTCAAATTGGCGAAATCTTGTTGGCCAATTTCCAAAATGAATGGCAACTGTTTGGTGCCGATGGCCTGCCCTTTTTGGCCGACAGCTACGAAGAATCACTCAAACTTTACAAAGTGCAGCGCCCTTTGCTCGAGAAAAAATTGGCTGAACAAGGCATGATGTTGCTGTACTCAGTGGCATGGCCTCCTCAAGGCATCTATGTCAAGAAGCCCATCAATTCTGCTGCCGATTTGAAGGGTGTGAAATGGCGCGCTTACAGCCCCTCTACCGCCCGGATTGCTGAATTGGTAGGCGCACAGCCCGTCACCGTTCAAGCGGCAGAACTCTCGCAAGCCATGGCAACAGGCGTGGTTGAAAGCTACATGTCTTCTGGCTCTACAGGCTATGACACCAAAACCTATGAGCACATCAAGTATTGGTACGACACTCAAGCTTGGCTTCCCAAAAATGCGGTGATCATGAACAAAGCCGCATTTGATGCCCTAGATGCAGCCTCCAAGCAAGCCGTCTTGAAGGCCGGTGCAGATGCCGATGTCCGCGGATGGAAAGTGTCCCAAGCTAAAAATGGCGAATACATCGACTTGCTCAAGAAAAACGGCATGAACATCGTTGCACCGTCTGCCCAGCTCAAAGCTGACATGAAAAAAGTTGGCGATGTGATGCTGAAAGAATGGCTTGATAAAGCAGGGCCCGAAGGCAAAGCCTTGATTGATGCCTACAACAAGCCTTAAAAGCAATGCGTGTTCTTTTAAATCGCATTTATGACAGCGCCGCCGCTTTGGCGGCGCTTTTCATGTGCGCCATGCTGGTAATGGTTTTGCTGTCTATCTTTGGGCGTGAATTTAACTTTTATCTGAGAGGCACCGATGCCTATGCAGGTTACTGCATGGCTGCCAGTGGGTTCTTGGCTTTGGCTCACACCCTTAAAAAAGGTGAACACATTCGTGTCACGGTCCTCATCAGCCGTTTCAATGGCGGATGGCTCAAAGGCATTGAATTGTGGGCCCTGGGCATGGCCGCTTTTCTAGCATGCCTTATGGCTTACTACAGCATTCGTTTGTCTTGGCAGTCTTACACCTTTCATGACATCTCGACCAGCAACGATGCAACGCCCTTGTGGATTCCTCAAATCGCCATGGCTGTCGGCACCGTGGTTTTGGCGATCGCTTTCATCGACGAATTGATTTTAGAAATTCTTGGCAGAAGAGTGGCCTTTAATTCAGATGAAGCGTTACACAACGAATAACTATGAATGATTTACTGATCACAGCGCTGCTGGTTGCAACGTTGTTCCTCATTTTGGGCAGTGGCGTGTGGATTGGCCTGTCTTTGTCTGGCGTCGCTTGGGTGGGCATGCAATTGTTCAGCAGCCGTCCAGCTGGCGACGCCATGGCGGTGACCATTTGGGGGTCCTCTTCCAGTTGGACCTTGACCGCTTTGCCGCTGTTCATTTGGATGGGCGAAATTCTGTTTAGAACGCGCCTCAGTCAAGACATGTTCAAAGGCTTGGCACCTTGGATTCAATCCTTGCCAGGTCGCCTTCTGCATACCAATGTGGCGGGTTGCACCATTTTTGCGGCTGTTTCTGGCTCCTCTGCAGCCACCTGCGCCACCATTGGCAAAATGACCTTGCCCGAACTCTCCAAACGCGGCTACCCAGACAACATGGTCATTGGCACCTTGGCAGGCGCAGGCACTTTGGGTTTGCTCATTCCGCCGTCCATCATCATGATCGTCTACGGTGTGACAGCCGACGTGTCCATTGCCAAGTTGTTCATTGCCGGCATCTTGCCCGGACTCATGCTGGCTGGCTTGTTCTCGGGTTACATCATTTATTGGGCATTGCGTCATCCAGATCAAGTACCCGCCAATGATCGCCATTACACCTTCATGGAAAAAATCCGTGAATCGGGCAGTTTGATTCCTGTCGTTTTATTGATTGCCTCAGTGCTTGGCTCCATCTACGCTGGCATTGCAACAGCAACGGAGGCGGCGGCTGTTGGCGTCGTCGGCGCGATGGTTTTATCAGGGGTTCAAGGCTCCTTGAATTGGTCAAGCTTCAAGGAAGCCCTGATGGGTGCGACAAGACTGTATTGCATGATTGCCCTGATTTTGGCCGGCGCATCTTTTTTGACGCTGTCCATGGGCTACATCGGCTTACCCCGCCACTTGGCTGAATGGATTGCCAGCTTGGGGCTTAGCCAGTTTGAACTCATCTTGGCGCTGACTGTCTTTTATGTGATCTTAGGCTGTTTCTTAGACGGTATCTCCATGGTGGTTCTCACCATGGGTGTCATCATGCCAACGGTGCAAAAAGCTGGCATTGACCCCCTGTGGTTTGGCATCTTCATTGTGCTGGTGGTTGAAATGGCCCAAATTACTCCCCCCGTGGGATTTAATTTGTTCGTACTGCAAGGCATGACTGGCAAAGATTTGCTTTGGATTTCCAAAGCCACACTGCCCATGTTTTTCTTAATGGTGGTGGCCGTCCTATTGATTTACTTCTTCCCAGCCATCGTCACTTGGATGCCTCAACAGATGAAGCTTTGAGGAGCTGATGCAGGCTGTGCAGCTGCCAGCCTGTAGTAGCCTCAATGGCCTTGGCATAGGGCGGCATGTTGGTGCATTCCAGAACCACATGCCGCAATTCAGGTGATTTTTGCTGAAGCAATACTGCTGCAGAAATGACACTTTGCTGCGCCGCTTCGAAATTCATGTGCAAACGATTTTCCATGATGGCACTTGCAAATTCTTCTGCGCGCGACACACCTTGTACCCTGAGCCTTGACAAATCTCTAGGCAATACGCCCGCAGCAAGAAAATGCACTTCATCCAGTGCCAACTCATCCATTGTGAGCACACCTACTGTTGCATTTTCTGCCAACAAATGTGGCAGTAGCAACAAGCTTGATGTTCTGACGGGGACTGACAAGCGAGATTGCAATTCGTTTTGAAGCAAAACCAAAAAGCCACAACTGGTCGTGATACCACCTGCGCCTTGTGAAATTAAGTCTTGCGCGGCCTGCAAAAACAAAGGCAGTACATCGTGCTGCTGCAATGCTTCTGCACTCCTGACAATTTCATTTGGAAACATGCCGTTAACTTTTTGATAAATCAATTCAAACGGCCATCCATCACGGCAACCAATATCACCCGGCCAACGCGGGAACTGTGTGTCCAACATCAGCACCCCCCAACAACTTTGACCAGATTGAGTATTCATTGCCAAGTTCATGTGAAGATCCGTTCGCGCCTGCAGTTTTGAACCAAATGCATCCTCTATGATGTCGAATGATTTGACGCAATGTCAAAGGATATCCAAAGGACTTTCGTGTTTAAAAATGTCATGGCCTCCCGAATTGGGCCCAACTGGAACGACACCGTACCAGAAATTGAAGTGCAAACGGGTCGCAGTCATGTTGTGGATTAACCCCAAAGACCGATTGCTGGCCATCGACGCTGGGAGCACAGGCGTGCTGGGCCCATGCTCAAGGATGTGACCGATGCACTGGGCGGAGAAAATGTGTTTGCAGAAACTGCAAGCAATGCGCAAGGCCCGCACTTTTAAACCTAGGATGCCAACATGCTATCAATCATTGCCATTTGTATCGGTGCATGTCTAGGTGCTCTGGCGCGCTGGCAACTGGGTTTATGGCTCAACCCCCCAACATCGGAAGCGGGTATTTTTCCTTGGGGAACTTTGGCAGCCAACCTCATAGGTGGCTATTTGATCGGCCTGTGCATGGGCATTTTTCAAAACATGCCCCAACTCGATCCTGAATGGCGCCTTTTGTGCATCACGGGCTTTTTAGGCGCACTCACCACCTTTTCCACCTTTTCTGCTGAAGTGGTTGGCATGCTTCAACAGGGTCGCTTGCTGCTTGCTTTAAGCACAGCCAGCGTGCATTTAATCGGATCGCTTGTTTTGACCTATTTTGGGCTTTACACTGTCAAATTGATCAGTGTTAGTCCTATTCCCTAAATCATGGGACTGGGGTCTACTGCAAACTCTTTCAATCAGATCTAACTGGAGTATTTATGAACCTGAATCAAGTTGCACGTCGTTTGGCCATGGGCATAGCCGTTGCTCTGCCTATGGCCCTCACGGTCAGCACCAGCGCACAAGCGCAAGCATTCTTTCGCATTGGCACTGGCGGTACAGCAGGCACCTATTATCCAGTGGGCGGCATGATTGCCAACGCCGTATCTATTCCTGGTAAATTGATTGCCACAGCACAAGCTACCAATGGCTCCGTAGCCAACGTCAATGGCGTGGCAAGCGGTGCCATGGAATCAGGTTTCTCCCAGTCTGACGTTGCCACATGGGCCCAAAAAGGCACCGGCATCTACGAAGGCAAGCCCAATATTCCAGATTTGCGTCTGATTGCCAACCTCTACCCTGAAACCATTCACGTGGTGGTTAAAAAATCTTCTGGCATCAAGAGCATTTCCGAGCTCAAAGGCAAGCGTGTCGCTTTAGACGAGCCTGGCTCAGGCACCTTGGTCAACGCACGCATCATCTTGGCTGCCTACAACATCAAAGAATCTGAAATCAAGCCTGAATACATCAAGCCCAACCAAGCTGCCGACAAAATGAAAGACGGCGCATTGGATGCCTTCTTCTTTGTGGGCGGCGCACCTGCAGGCGCCATTGCTGAATTGGCTTCAAGTGGCGGAGGCATTGCTTTGTTGCCCATTGAGGGTGCACAAGCACAAGCACTTCGCAACACAAGCTCGTTCTTTGCTATCGACAGTGTGCCAGCTGCCACCTACAAAGACGTTGATTCGGTGAACACTTTGTCTGTAGGTGCCCAGTGGGTCACCAGCGCCAAAGCAGACACTGAAACCATCTACCAAATTACCAAAGCTTTGTACAGCGAGTCCACCCAAAAAGCATTGGCTGCTGGCCATGCCAAAGGCAAGCTGATTACTTTGAAAAATGCTGTGCAAGGCGCTGGCATTCCTTTTCACCCAGGGGCTGAAAAATACTACCGCGAAGCCGGTGTGTTGAAATAATTTAACTTTCGTTCAATGCCAACGGGCGAGTTAACTCAAGGTTAACTCGCCCGTTATTACTTGAAGTTTTCAGAGTATTCACATGACCGCTGCCACCCTGCTCCCTGACGATCAAAAGTTACAAGAACTCGAAGAAAAATTTGATCCTGAGATGCGCTTTCGGCCCACCATGCCACCGGCAACGCAAATCGTCAAATGGCTTTTAATTGCCCTTTCTGCCTTCCATTACTACACGGCAGGGTTTGGTTTGTTGCAAGAAATCACACACCGTGGTGTGCACCTGGCTTTTGTGCTGGGCATGATTTTTTTGGTCTTTGCATTCAGCGTATCTTCGGCCGAAAGAAGCATCAAAAGTTCTCTGTTAAACCCTGGCGGTGTTCCGCTTGTAGATTGGCTCTTAGCAGGCGCATGTGCTTTGAGTGTTCTGTACATTCCTTATGTCTTTGATGACCTGATGTTCCGCGTGGGCAACCCCAGCAACATGGACGTCATCATGGGCAGCATCTTGTTCATTTCCTTGCTGGAGGCCACAAGGCGCTCCATGGGCTGGCCTTTGCCGATCATTGCCATAGGCTTCACCATCTATGCATTGCTTGGGCCCTATTTTCCGGGCTTGCTGAAGCATGCAGGTGCCAACTGGTCCATGATGATCAACCACCAATACCTCACCAGCCAAGGTATTTATGGTGTGGCGGTCGGCGTGGTGGCCACCTACGTATTTCACTTTGTGTTGTTTGGCGTGATGGCTACACGCATTGGTCTAGGCCAGTTGTTCTTAGACGTTGCCTCCAGCATTGCCGGTCGCTACGCAGGTGGCCCTGCAAAGGTCAGCGTGTTTGGCTCTGCTTTATTTGGCATGCTCAGTGGCTCTTCGGTGGCCAATGCCGTCACTGTGGGTTCACTCACCATTCCTGCCATGATTCGGGTGGGTTACAAAAAACATTTTGCTGCTGCAGTTGAAGCGGCTTCTTCAACTGGCGGTCAAATCACACCACCCGTTTTAGGAGCTGCAGCGTTCTTGATGATTGAATTCTTGAACGTCCCTTATCAAACCATCGTTGCCGCTTCGGTCGTACCTGCGTTCATGCACTTCTTTGGCGTCTTCATGCAGGTTCACTTTGAAGCCAAGCGTTATGGACTTAGAGGACTCACCGAAGAAGAAATGCCACGTCTGCGTGAATCCATGCAAATGCGTTGGCCCACCCTTATTCCACTGGTCTTGCTCATCAGCATCTTAGTGTCGGGGCGCACGCCTTACTTGGCGGCCTTTGTAGGCATCAGCTCCTGCGCCATTGTGGGCATGACCACCCGTGTGAGTGGCAATCAGTTGAAAAACTGGGGCTTGTTGCTTGTCATGCACATCCTCTTGATGACCATCGCTTTTTCTGACTTTGGCAACGAGAACAGCACCATCAAGATGGTTCTTTTCGTGGTGGCTGTCGTAACGGGTGCCGCCGCCTACATTTGGGGCGGCGTGCGTGGTCGGATAGAACCCCACGTCTTGGTTGAAGCTCTCGAAACTGGCGCCAAATATGCGTTGGCAGTGGGTGCCGCCGCCGCCACTGTGGGCATCGTGATTGGTGTGGTGACACTCACGGGAGTGGGTTTCAAAATCAGCTACATCATCACGCAAGCTGCGCAAAGTATTTCAGCGGTCATGGGCGGCGTGATTCCCTCTGACTGGGTGTCCTTGAACACCCTCACCTTGCTGGCTGCGCTCATCATGACGGGCTTGGTATGCATCTTGATGGGCTGCGGTGTACCCACTACGGCCACCTACATCATCATGGTCACGGTTGCAGCACCAACCTTGGTTGGCCTTGGCGTTGAACCTTTGGTGGCCCACTTCTTTGTGTTTTATTACGGCGTATTGGCCGATATCACACCACCTGTGGCGCTGGCAGCTTATGCGGCGGCTGGTATGGCAGGCAGTGACCCCTTTAAAACCGGCAACACGGCCTTCCGCTTGGGGCTGGCCAAAGCTTTGGTGCCATTTGTCTTTGTGTTTTCTCCCTCTTTGCTTTTGGTTGCCAAAGGCTTTACTTGGGAAAGTTTCATCATCACTTTTACCGGTTGCATCATGGGCATTACCCTCATGGCGGCGGCCTTGAGTAAATTCATGCTGGTCGAAATGAAACGTTGGGAGCAACTGTCCTGCCTGTTTGCTGCTTTGCTCATGATTGCACCCAGTCTGACGGCCACGCTTGTGGGTGTTGCATTGGTCATTCCCATGGCGGTGAATCAGTGGCGCAGAGCCAAAGTCAGTTAAATTGACCCTAGTCATACTTGGTCTATTTATAAGGGAAAGTCCTTAAAAACAAGGGTGCAAGGGCGTGATCTACTGGAGGACGAATTCACCCTCAGGAGTCACGCATGCAGGTTCAAATGAAGGTCAACGGCAAATCGGTGTCCGTTGACGCAGCCCCCAATACATTGCTCGTCAACGCCTTGCGCGAGCACCTCAAACTCACCGGCACTCACGTTGGCTGCGACACAGCCCAATGCGGTGCTTGTACTGTTCATGTCAACGGCCGTGCAGTCAAGTCATGCAACATGCTGACAGCCCAAGCCCAAGGCGCTGAAATTACCACCATTGAAGGCTTGGCTCATGCCGATGGCACCATGCACCCCATGCAAGCCGCCTTCAAAGAGTGCCACGGTTTGCAATGCGGTTTTTGCACCACCGGCATGGTCATGAGCGCGGTTGACATTGCCAACCGCCACCCCAAGGCCAGCGAATTAGAAATTCGCGAATTGCTCGAAGGCAATCTGTGCCGTTGCACCGGTTACCAAAACATTGTCAAAGCCGTGCAGCAGGGTTCTGCTGCCATGAACGCTTAAGGAGCTCACCATGGGTGCATCAGATTTCTCCAAACTTCCTCACATCGGTGAGTCCCTACGTCGCAAGGAAGACTACCGCTTCCTCACAGGCGCTGGCAACTACACAGACGACATCCGCCTCGAAAACATGACGCATGCTGCGTTCGTGCGTTCGCCGCATGCACATGCCAACATCAAAAGCGTCAACAAGGCCAAAGCCTTGGCAGCACCTGGTGTTGTGGCCGTGCTAGACGGCCCTGATGTCGTCGATGCCAAGATCAATGGCCTGCCTTGCGGCTGGCTTATCACCGACACCAGTGGCAAGCCCATGAACGAGCCGCCCCACCCCATTCTTGCCAATGGCAAGGTCCGCTATGTGGGCGACCACGTGGCCATGGTGGTGGCTGAAACTTTGGAACAAGCCAAGAATGCGGCCGAGTTGGTAGAAGTTGAATACGACGTACTGCCTGCTGTGGTAGATGTGCGCCATGCTAAAACTTCAACGGCTCTGCATGCTGAAGCCCCTGACAACCACTGCTACAACTGGGCCATTGGTGACAAGGCTGCCGTCGATGCTGCGTTTGCAGGTGCCGCTCACGTCACCAAGCTAGACCTCATTAACAACCGCTTGGTGCCCAACCCCATGGAGCCCCGCGCCGCCATTGGCAGCTACAACCGCGCCAACGACGAATACACACTTTATGTGTCGAACCAAAATCCGCACGTCGAGCGCTTGCTCATGACTGCCTTTGTGCTGGGCTTGCCCGAACACAAAGTGCGCGTCATTGCACCCGATGTGGGTGGTGGTTTTGGCGCCAAAATTTATCTGTATGCCGAAGACGTGTGCCTCACATGGGCTTCCAAAAAGCTCAATCGCAACATCAAATGGAATTGCGATCGTTCAGAAGCTTTCTTATGCGATGCACACGGCCGTGACCATTCCAGTCATGCTGAGTTGGCCCTCGACAAAGATGGCAAGTTCTTGGCATTGCGCGTCAACACCGACGCCAACTTGGGCGCGTACCTGTCCACGTTCTCAACTGCGGTTCCTACCATTTTGTACGCCACCTTGTTGGCCGGCCAATACGCCACACCTCAGGTTTACGTGGAAGTGGATGCATGGTTCACAAACACAGCGCCAGTTGATGCCTACCGCGGTGCTGGTCGTCCAGAAGCCACCTACTTGCTCGAGCGCATTGTGTCTCGTGCCGCATGGGAATTGGGCATGACCCAAGACGCCATTCGCAGCAAGAACTTCATCACGCAGTTCCCGTATCAAACCCCTGTGGCTTTGCAATACGACACCGGCGATTTCCACGCCCTCATGAACCACGCCAACAAACTGGGCGACGTGGCGGGCTTCCCAGCCCGCAAAGCTGCCAGTGCGGCCAAAGGTATGCTGCGCGGTATTGGTTACTCTAGCTACATCGAAGCTTGCGGCTTGGCCCCCAGCAACGTGGCAGGTGCATTGGGCGCTCGCGCTGGTTTGTTTGAGTGCGGCGAAGTTCGCGTGCACCCCACAGGCAGCGTCACTGTGTTCACTGGTTCACATAGCCACGGCCAGGGTCACGAAACCACCTTTGCACAGGTGGTGGCAGCGCGCTTGGGCATCCCTGTTGAAAACGTCGACATCGTTCACGGCGACACGGGCCGCGTGCCTTTCGGTATGGGCACGTACGGCTCACGCTCTATCTCTGTTGGCGGCGCCGCCCTCATGCGCGCACTCGACAAAATTGAGGCCAAGGCCAAGAAAATTGCAGCTCACCTCATGGAAGCAGGTGACGCCGACATTGATTTTGCCAACGGTGAATTCAGCGTCAAAGGCACTGACAAGAAAATTCCATTTGGCAGCGTTGCGCTCACAGCTTATGTGCCGCACAACTACCCCTTGGACAAGTTAGAGCCAGGCCTCAACGAAACGGCTTTCTACGACCCAACCAATTTCACGTTCCCTTCGGGCACGTACATTTGCGAAGTAGAAATTGACCCTGAAACAGGTGTCACCAAGGTGGATAAGTTCACCGCAGTCGACGACTTCGGCATCATCATCAATCCCATGATTGTGGAAGGCCAAGTGCATGGCGGTTTGGTGCAAGGCATCGGTCAAGCGCTCATGGAAAATTGCGTCTATGACAAAGAAACTGGTCAACTCTTGACTGGCTCATTCATGGATTACAGCATGCCACGAGCAGACGATTTCCCTGATTTTGTCATTGGCCACGAGTGCACACCTTGCACCACCAACCCATTGGGTACCAAGGGTTGCGGCGAAGCGGGCGCCATCGGCTCTCCCCCTTCAGTCATCAATGCCGTACTTGACGCTTTGGCCCCCTTGGGTGTCAAAGACTTTGACATGCCTGCCACACCGCACCGCGTGTGGGAAGCCATTCAATCCGCCAAGCATTAATTAGAAATTCGGAGAACTCAACATGTACGCATTCAAATACGAGCGCCCCACTGCATTGGCAGATGCCCAGAAATCGGCGCAGGCTGGCGGTCAAGTTTTGGCCGGTGGCCAAACCATGATCGCTGCCATGAAGCAGCGCCTGCAACAACCCGATACCTTGGTTGACTTGGCCGCTATCAGCGGCTTGGCTGGCATCAAGAAGGACGGCAACAACATCGTCATTGGTGCCATGACGCGTCACCAAGACGTGGCCGACAACGCTGAAGTTCAGAAGAACATTCCTGGTCTGGCTTTATTGGCCAACAACATTGGCGACAAACAAGTTCGCTCGATGGGCACCATTGGCGGCTCAGTGGCCAACAACGATCCTGCAGCTTGCTATCCCAGTGCCCTGTTGGCCATGGGCGCTACGATCCATACAGACAAGCGCACCATCAAGGCCGATGACTTCTTCCTAGGCATGTATGCCACCGCGTTAAACGCGGGAGAAATCATCACCTCTGTCAGCTTCCCCATTCCCACTAAGTCTGCCTACGCCAAATTCAACCAACCGGCATCCCGTTATGCATTGGTCGGTGTGTTTGTTGCTCACACTGCTTCTGGCGCCCGTGTAGCCATCACAGGTGCAGCCAATGGTGTGTTCCGGCACGCTGGTCTGGAAGCCGCTTTGACCAAAAGCTTTACCCCAGAAGCAGTGGCTGGCGTCGCGGTAGACTCTACAGATCTCAATGCCGACCTGCACGCTTCAAAAGCCTACCGCGCGCACCTGATCACCGTGCAAACTCAAAGGGCGGTGAAACAGGCGAACGGATGACCGCAAAAGACACTTTCAAAACCATCGACGAACTTGCCCAAGCCCTACAAGGCGTGGGCTATTTCGCGGAACGGCGGCTTATCACCGCCGTTTTTTTGAGCCTCAAATTAGAGCGCCCTCTCCTTTTAGAAGGTGAACCTGGCGTTGGTAAAACAGAGCTGGCCAAAGCACTGGCCAGAATTTTGGGACGCCCCCTAATTCGCTTGCAGTGTTATGACGGCATGGAGCAACGCGAGGCTTTGTACGAGTGGAATCATGCTGCGCAGTTGCTTCACATGCGCGCTGCAGCATCCCAAACAGGTTCAAGCGCAACACCCCAGGACATTGAACGCGAGGTTTACCAAAAACGTTTCTTGGTCAAGCGCCCATTGCTAGAGGCCTTGCAAACGCCAGCACCAGGCGCTCTGCTGCTGATTGATGAAGTTGATCGCGCTGACGAACCCTTTGAAGCGTTTTTGTTGGAGTACTTGGGCGAATACCAAGTGAGCATTCCAGAGCTAGGCACCATCAAAGCCGAGGTGGCGCCAGTGACCATTCTCACCAGCAATCGCACGCGTGACTTGAACGATGCCGTGAAGCGCCGATGCCTGTACCAGTGGATGGACTACCCAGATCGCGAGCGCGAACTGGCGGTGGTCAGGTCGCAAGTGCCGCAGGCCAGTGCTCAGCTCACTGAACAGGTGACCGAGTTTGTGGGCCGCCTTAGAAGCCAGCCTTTCTCAAGTGCTTTTCAACGCGCACCTGGCATTGCCGAAAGTGTGGAGTGGGCCAAAGCCTTGGTCGCCTTGGACACCCTCACCCTCGACCCCGAAGTGGTGCAAGACACCGTGGGTATTTTGTTCAAGCAGCGCGAAGACATTGCGGCCATCACGCCGCTTCTCCATGATTTGCTGGCGCCTGCGCCAATCACAAGCCTTTAATTCAGAGGCTGGGTCATCATGCTATTGGGCGACGCACGCAGCGGCAAACTCAGTGACAACATCACGGGTTTTGCGCGCGCACTCAGGCGCGCAGGACTGCCCATTGATGCATCGCGCATTAGCTTGGCCATTGAATCGACTGAGCACGTAGGCATCGAAAGAAAAGACGATTTGTCAGCCGCCTTGAAAGCCTGCTTGGTCAGCCGACAAGAAGACTTGGTGGTCTTTGACCAAATGTTTTCAGCACTTTTCAGAGATCCTGAGCTCACCCGCCAACTTTTGTCTCAGCTCTTGCCCAAAGCGCCCACGGCCACACCGGGTGTGCCGCGCAAATCCAGAGTGCAAGAGGCATTGGCGGGCAAAAATAAACAAAACGATCCAGGCAAGTCCAAAGAAGATGAGATGAAGTTTGACGCGGCCATGAGCGCCAGCGACAGGCAACGTCTGCAACAAGCCGACTTTCAAAGCTTGAGTGCCAGCGAGTTCAGGTTGGTCGAAAAACTGGCCCGACAAGTCAAGCTACCGCTGCCTAAAATTCAGGGACGAAGAACACGCACCGGCGGCCGAGGCGATCGCATTCATTGGGCCAAAACCATGCAAATGGCGGCAAGACAAGATGGCGATATTTTGTCTCTGCCACGCATGCAAAGAAAACCCCAGGCCCTGCCGCTTTTGATCTTGGTTGACATCTCTGGCTCGATGGAGCGCTATGCTCGGTTGCTTCTTGCATTCTTGCACCAAGCCACACGCGGCGCACCCCGTCAAATTTTTGCATTTGGTACCGACCTCACGGACATCAACCACGCTTTCAAACTGCGCGATACCGATGACATGCTGACCGAGGCCAGCCGTCAAATTAAAGACTTTGCGGGCGGAACGCAGCTGGGGAAATCGCTGGCGCATCTGCGTGTCAATTTTGCAAAAAAACTCACAGGCCGGCGCACAGTGGTGTTGTTAATCAGTGATGGGCTCGATACCGGCACCGCAGAAACGCTAGACTCGGAGCTTGTATGGCTCAAGCGACACACACGCTCTTTGCTTTGGCTCAACCCTCTGCTCCGATTTGAAGGCTATGCTCCCATTGCAACGGGGGCCAGTGTTTTGAATCGGCATGTAAACGGCATGTTGGCCATTCACAATTTGTCGCGTTTGGAAGAACTGGCAAGTGCCTTGAACAAGTTGTTAAAAATAAAATAGGAGAACTGCACATGGACATGCAAGGTCAACGCGTACTACACGTCACCCAAGCGCAAGCATGGGACGCCCTGAACGATCCCGAAATTTTGAAATCCTGCATTCCAGGCTGCGACAAGTTTGAGCTGGCAGAAACCAACGTTTACAAGGTTGGCGTGGCCATCAAAATTGGCCCTGTGTCTGCTAAGTTTTCGGGCAAGGTCAGCCTCTCTGACATTCAAGCGCCCAATTCATACGCTTTGAATTTTGAAGCGCAAGGCGGTGTGGCCGGATTTGGCAAAGGCGAATCGCAAGTCTCTCTGCATCCCCATGCTGAAGGCTGCGAATTGAAATACACAGTGCACTCCACAGTGGGAGGCAAATTGGCCCAATTGGGTCAGCGACTCATTGACGGCGCTGCCAAATCATTGGCCGAAGATTTCTTCAAACGGTTTGACGAATCACTGCAAGCCAAATACCCTGGCACTGACCCAGAAAATGCACCTGTTGCCGCGACTGAAGCTGCGCCAACTTCTGGTTCAGTACCAAGTTGGGTTTGGTTGGCTTTGCTCGTGGGAGCAGGTGCTGTTTGGTATTTAGTGCGCTAATTTAAAACAAACGAAATTCCAAGTGGCATCATGGAAAACTTAGACATCGTTGTCTTGAGAACGCTCAAATCCTGGCGCGAAGCTGGGCAGCGTGCGCTTTTAACCACGGTGGTCCGAACTTGGGGTTCATCTCCCCGCCCCGTAGGCTCCATCATGGCGCTTTGCGAAACAGGCGCAGTGGTAGGCTCAGTGTCGGGGGGCTGCATTGAAGACGACCTCATTGCCCAATACAGCAAGGCCAACGCCATTGTTGACAGCCCGCCAATTCTTTTGAAATATGGCATCAGCGCCGACGAAGCGCACCGCTTTGGCCTGCCTTGCGGCGGTACCTTAGAGCTGCTGCTCGAATTCAACCCAAGCGCAGAAAGTCTGGCCCAATTGATTGAGTTACTCGAAAAAGGGCAACTCACTCAAAGGTCAACCCATTTGAAAACGGGCGTTGTCACCCTCACCGCCACCAACGCGCCCAGTGAATTGCAAATTGATGAAAATCAACTCACCAACACCTTTGGTCCAGAGTACCGCATGCTGCTCATTGGCGCAGGCCAGATGACCGAATACTTGGCCACCATGGCGCTGTTCAATGGTTTTGCCGTCACGGTGTGCGACCCTCGCGCAGAGTACAGAGGCGCATGGTCAGTGGCAGGCGTAACAGTCAAACACGACATGCCCGATGATTTGGTGCTGAGTTTCAAACCCGACAGACGCAGCTGCGTGATTGCGCTCACACACGATCCCAAGCTAGACGACTTGGCACTGTTGGCAGCACTAGACACTGAAGCCTTTTACATCGGTGCCATTGGCTCTAGGCGCAACAACGTTTTACGCCAGCAGCGCATGATTGAGCACTTCGATCAAACCGAAACTTCGCTGGCTAAACTGCGCGGCCCCATCGGTATTTACATTGGCAGCAAGACACCGGCAGAAATAGCCGTCAGCATCATGGCCGAAGTGTTGGCTGTGAAAAATGGCGTGCCTTTGCCGCGAGACATGGATGTGGCACACGCCAAAAACGCGCACGAAGGACCTGCCATTGATCCTTCTGCGCCGGTTTGCTTTACAGGACGTTCAAGCTAAGCCGTCACTTGCCTGCGTTGGGGAAGAACACAGCCTCTCCGCCAATTTTGTAAGCCGCAATGGCAGCTTGACCAATGGTTGAAACAATCCAGTCTACAAACTTTTGAGCGTCGGCCTGCTTCACATGGGCATGCTTGGCGGGGTTCACCACCATCACGCCATATTGATTGAACAGCTTGGCATCGCCCTCCACCAACACTTTCAAGTCAGCCCGATTTTTAAAATTCAACCAAGTACCGCGGTCGGTTAACACATAGGCAGCGGTGGAGGCACCAATGTTCAGGGCTGGGCCCATGCCACAGCCGCACTCCTTGTAACCGCTGCCTTTTTTATCTGCCAAAGAAGCTTGCGTCCAAAATCGCAACTCAGCCGTATGCGTACCACTTTTATCGCCTCGAGAAACAAAGGGTGCATTGCCTGCAGAGATTTTTTTCAAGGCAGCCACAATGTCATTGCCCTTCACATTGGCAGGATTGGCTTGCGGACCCACCACCACAAAGTCGTTGTACATCACCGCAAAACGCTTGAGGCCAAAACCTTGCGCCACAAATTTTTCTTCGGCAGCTTGGTCGTGCACAAACACCACATCAGCATCGCCTCGGCGGGCCATGTCAAGGGCTTGGCCTGTGCCCAGCGCCACCACTTTGATGTCAATGCCCGTGGCTTTTTTAAACTCAGGCAACAAGTAACCAAACAAGCCAGACTGCTCGGTCGAAGTGGTGGATGACATGACAATCGACTGCGCCATGGTTTGAGAACTCAGACCGAAGGCCAAGAGTCCTGCAAGCAAAGCTTTGAGCACGGCACTGACTGGTTTATTCACAAGCGCTTTCAATCGAGGTGGGTAAAGATGGGTAAAGACGGGTCATGAAGTCTCGCCTTGAAGAAATAAAAAAGCTTGTTGACTGTGCTGTTTCAAACAGTCGGAATTGAAGAAATCTGCCTTGGGCAGATCTGCCAAGATGCGGCCCTGCTCGACATAAACCACGCGACTGGCCCAGCGCTTGACTTGGCCCAAGTTGTGACTGGCAAACACCAAGGTGGTGGGTGTTTCTTTGCCATCAGGCTTGATCAGTTGGTGCACCAAGGCCTCAATTTCTCGCTTAGCGGGGGGGTCGAGGCTGGCGGTGGGTTCATCCAAAAATAAGAGCTGCGGTGCCCGCGCCCAAGCCCGTGCCAAAGCCAGTCGCTGCTGCTGACCGCCTGACAAGGTGGCAGCATTTTGAAATTTCACACCAGACAGCCCTACCAAAGACAGTGCCTCCAGTGCACGCGCTTTGCACCTTTGCCAATTCAAATGCAAGCTGCGATCAAGCCACAGGCCCAAGGCCACATTGTTCAGGCTGCTGGTGCGCAGCATGTGCGGCCGCTGAAACAGCATGGCTTGTCGGCAAGACGCCAAGTGCACTTGGCCCTGACTGGCTTCATGCAAACCATTCAACAGGCGCAACAAGGTGCTCTTGCCACAGCCATTGGCGCCGATCAAGGCCACTTGCTCGCCGCTTTGAATCGACAGCGTGATGTGGCTCAGCGCTTGCACCCCACCCAAGTTGAGGCTGACATCTTTCAAGGACAACAAGCTGCTCATGCGACCCACCCACGCAAACTGTTTTGCCCCGTTTGCTGATGTCTGTCTTGCCACTGCCGGAACAAGGCCAGCAAGACGTTTAAGACGCCCACAATGGCCAGCAAGACAATGCCCAAGGCCAGCGCCAAGGGCAAGTCGCCTTTGCTGGTTTCAAGCGCTATGGCTGTGGTCATGACGCGTGTAAAGCCCTCTATGTTGCCGCCCACAATCATGACGGCACCGACCTCCGAAATAGCCCGCCCAAAGCAAGCCACCACCACCGTGAGTAAAGCAAAGCGCTCGTTCCAAGCCAGAAGAATGCACCGAATGGCATTGCCAGCCCCTAAGGAGCGCCACTGTTCGCCATGGGCTGCCTCAGCGTCTTCTACCACCTGTCGGCTAAGCGCTGCGGCAACTGGTACCACCAAGACCACCTGCGCCAAGACCATGGCTTTGAACTGAAACAACCATCCCAAAAAACCCAAAGGCCCTGTTCGCGACAGCAGTAAATAAATCACCAAGCCCACCACCACTGAAGGCAAGGCCAAGAAAGTGTTCAGCAGGGTGAGGACCAAGCCTCTGCCGGAAAATCTTGAAACACCCAGAAATGCCCCCAGCGCAATGCCCAAAATACAGGCAATCAAACAGGCTGTGGCACTGACCCCCAATGACCTGCCGGCGATCGCCCAAAGTCCGGCATCGAATGAGGTGATCAATTGAAATGCGGTTAATGCGCTGTCGGTAAAGGTATTCATATTTAAGAGATTGAGCGGGGATGCTAACCCTTTTGTACAACCTGAACTAGGCGGGTGTTCAGCTATGAAATGCCGTGCATAGGCCTTCTTTGTTTTGTGCCATAGATTGAAAATGACGGCCTCGGTTTTGAGGCACACTCAAGACGTGCCAAAAATTGAACTTTCTTACCACTGGGGGCCTGAGACACCGGACCCCTCAAGCACCGATGGGACTGCGCAAAGGCAGCAAGCGCTGCTGCGCAACCCTCTCATGGACTTGCTGCAGGCCGTCAAAGAATACGGCTCGATTGCCTCGGCTGCAAAATCGACAGGCATGTCTTACCGGCATGTTTGGGGTGAGTTGAAAAAATGGGAAGTTCGGCTGAACCAAAACCTCATCGTTTGGGAAAAAGGCATGCCGGCCGAATTATCGGAATTTGCAAGCAAACTGCTGTGGGCAGAAAGGCAAGCCCAAGCCCGTTTGGCGGCGCCCATTGAGTCTCTCTTGTCTGAGCTTGAAAGAACCTTCTCCGTTGCCTTCGATCCCATGGCCCATGTCCTCTCGCTTTACGCCAGCCATGACGATGCTTTGGTTCGTCTGCGCGAGGTAGCCTCGCGGCAGGCCCTGCACTTGGATGTTCGCTTTTGCGGTAGCGTAGACGCCATCCGAGCCTTGAACGAAGGTCGATGTGAAATAGCGGGCTTTCACACACGCTCAATGCCCTCCGCAGACAGCCTCGCAGCGCAAACCTACAAATCTTTGCTCAAGCCTGGCCGTCACAAGCTCATTGCGTTTGCCATCCGAACGCAAGGTTTATTGGTACCCCGTGGCAACCCCATGGCTTTGAAATCACTGGGCGATGTGGTCTTGCGTAAAGCGCGGTATGTCAATCGGGAATTGGGGACCGGTACACGCTTGCTGCTAGACGATTTATTGAACGAGCAAAATATCGCGGCTGAACTTCTTCATGGTTATCAAACGCTAGAGCCTTCCCATGCGGCTGTTGCAACTGCCATTGCTTCCGGCAAAGCCGATGCCGGTCTGGCCATAGAAAGTGCAGCCTTGGCAGCGAATTTGGACTTTATTCCTCTGGTGACAGAAAAGTATTGGTTGGCTTGTTTGAAAACCGCCTTGGACACGCCCGCTGTTCTGGCACTGCGCGAGCTTTTAAGCAGCCAAGATTGGCAAGCAACGCTGGATGCCATGCTGGGCTACAAAGTGAACCAAACGGGGCAAGTTCAATCGCTTAGCCGAGAGCTGCCCTGGTGGCAGTTGAAGCCTCGGCAGACAGCAAAGACCGCGAAGGCGGCATAGGCGCAAGCTCTAAATCGTGGTCGATTTTTGGTAAACCAAAGCCAGAAATTTTTCCAACACGCGTCCATCTGCTGCATAAAAAACAAAAAAGTTTGCCATGCCGACACGCACCACCAGACGGGGTGTGACGATCCAACTGAAAAACGGCACGTAGATCAATTTGCACTGCGCAATTTTTTGAATCTCGACGCGTTTGTGAAACATCCAGGTTTGGTAAATGTGCGTCTGATTGATGTGCGTTTTGCTGAACCAAATCGACAACTGAAAAAACACAATCACCAACACCACAACCGCCACAAAGCCAAGCGTTGACCAGGACATTTCATCGAGCATGGGACTAATTTTGAGACCGAAGTGAAAAATGCTGCCCACCAACAGGCTGGACAGCAATTTAATCAGGAAGGAGAAAGAGGTGCCAGACACCTCATTCAAATCATTGGCATGAGGCGGCGCGGCTGCTGCCAAGTCTTCTGACATTGCTTAGGGCGATTTCTTAGGCTCAGCATCCAAAGAATTGTTGAGGTCTTTGATTTTTTGTTGCTCGTCTATGCCATCGTCGTAATTTTCAGTGGGGGCCTCAAGTTGAATGGTGCTCAAATCAACATTGATGGGCTTGTCCAAGAAAGCTGTGACGGTTTGCGGGAAGAAAATAACCACGACCACCAACAACAATTGCAGTATGACCCACGGAATAGCACCCAGGTAAATGTCTTTGGATTCGACCTGCTTTTGGATGGAACCGTTCTTGAACAGCGTGTCTGAAATACCGCGCAAATAGAACAAGGCAAAGCCAAAGGGCGGGTGCATGAAGCTGGTTTGCATGTTGACGCAAATGAGCACGCCAAACCAAATGAGGTCAATGCCCATCTTGGCAGCGACAGGGCCAAGCATCGGCAAAATGATGAACGCAATTTCAAAGAAGTCTAAGAAAAAGGCCAAGAAAAAGATAAAAATATTGACCACAATCAGGAAGCCTGTTTGACCACCTGGCAAGCCGGTCAGCAGGTGCTCAATCCATTTGCCACCGTCGACCCCTTGGAAAACCAAGGAGAAAACCCGTGAGCCAATGAGAATGAAAACCACCATGGCCGTGATGCGCATGGTGCCACCCAAGGCATCTTTCACAATGGCAAAATCTAGTCGCTTGTGCATCCAAGCCAAGATGAAGGCGCCGACGGCACCCATGGCGCCCGCTTCAGTGGGTGTGGCAATGGCAATGTTAATGCCTGGCAAGCCACCCATGCTGCCCAGCACTGCAAAAATGAGCACTGCAGAGGGAATGATGCCGCGCAAACACTTTCTCCAAAGGGCCCAGCCATTCAAGGTGCGGGCCTCTTTTGGAACGCCCGGCACATGGTGCGGTAACAAGCGACCCAAAAAGAAGGTGTAAAGCGCAAAGAAAAGAATTTGCAGAATGGAAGGGCCCCAAGCGCCCTTGTACATGTCGCCCACAGACTGACCCAATTGATCTGCCATGACCACCAAGACCAATGAAGGCGGGACCAACTGCGTGATGGTGCCGGAGGCCGCCAATACACCCGTGGCATAACGCATGTTGTAGCCGTAACGAATCATGACCGGCAAAGAAATCATGGCCATGGCAATGACCTGACCCGCCACCGTGCCAGTGATGGCACCCAAGATGAAGCCCACAAGGATGACAGAGTAACCCAAACCGCCTCGAACGGGGCCAAACAGTTGGCCCATCGAATCTAGCATGTCTTCCGCCAGACCGCATTTTTCAAGCAAGGTGCCCATGAGGGTGAAAAACGGAATGGCCAGCAGAAGTTCATTGGACAAAATGCCAAAAACGTTTGCGGGCAAATTGCCTAAAAAGTTAGGCGGGAACCAGCCCATGTTAATGGCGTAAACGCCACATAACAAACCAAGGGCAGACAGCGAGAATGAAACAGGAAAGCCGATCAGCATTACCAAGATCAACCCCAAAAACATCAGCGGGGCAAATTGTTCAACGGTCATTGCAAGGGCCTCTCGTAAACGAGGTTCATTTCATATTGATTGGTGAGCCAACCGACTCGCTTGATGATCTCAGAAAAGCCTTGAAGCAAAACCATCAAAAATCCAAGTGGCATGGTCATCCAGACGGGCCAGCGGATGAGGCCGCCTGCATTGCTGGACATTTCACCAGAGAAAACTTTGTCAATGAACAAGGGCCATGCCAAGTACATCATGAGGCTCATGACCGGAATCAAAAAGAAGACCAATCCAAACAGATCGATAAAGACTTTGGTTTTGGTTTGCAGCTGGCCATAGATCACGTCAACGCGCACGTGCTCGTTGACCCTCAAGACTGTGGAGGCCCCCAACATGACGGCAGCAGCAAACAAATACCACTGAATTTCAAGCCATCCGTTGGAGCTTTTGCTGAAGATAAATCGGATGAAGGCGTTGCCGCTACTGATGGCGCAGGATACAAAGATGGCCCACATGGCAAACACCGCAAACCGGTTGTTGATGCTGTCGATGGTCTCTGCAATTTTAAGCAGTGGTTTCATGAGATTTCATTTTAAAATTGACCGATAATTTGCACAATTTTACAGTAACTTGATTGACACAAAAAAAACTACATGCTCAGAAAATAAGAAAAGGCCCGCAAGGGGCCTTTTTAATTTGACTTAGATCAAGCCCTAGCTTACAGCTTTTGGTTTTGCATGAAAGAATCAAAACGAGCTTCCGTAAAGCGGAACCAAGAGTTGGCATCGCGCTGGAACGAACGGTAATCGCTGTAGATGGTCTTCCAATTTGGATTCTTGGCAGACAATTCGTCATACAAAGCCATGGATTCCTTGAACGCAGAGTCCATCATGTCACGTGGGAATGCAAACAACTTGGCGCCGTTGGCCACCAGTGTTTTCAAAGCCTGCGAATTGTTAGCGTCGTAGCGCGCTTGCATGTCAATGTGGGAATAGGCCGCAGCGGAAGTGATGATGGCCTTGTACTCGCTGGACAAACCGTCCCAAGCCTTGCTGTTGATGTGCAAGTCGAGCTGAGGTCCGCCTTCCCACCAACCTGGGTAAGCGTAGTTCTTAGCCACTTTGTAAAAGCCAAGCTTTAGATCGTCATAGGGTCCTACCCACTCGGCGGCGTCAATGGTGCCTTTTTCGAGGGCTTGGTAAATTTCACCGCCAGGAATATTTTGGGGTACGCCACCAATGCGCTCAACCACTTTACCGGCAAAGCCACCGACGCGGAACTTGGTGCCTTTGAAATCAGCCAATGACTTGATTTCTTTGCGGAACCAACCGCCCATTTGGGCACCCGTGTTACCCATGGGGAAGTTCACAATGTTGTAGTTACGGTAGAAATCACGTGTGAGCTTCAAGCCATTGCCGTGGTACATCCAGGCCGTCATTTGGCGGCTGTTCATACCAAACGGAATGGCGCAGCCAATGGCAAAGGCTTCGTCTTTGCCGAAGTAGTAATAAGGCGCTGTGTTGGCCATTTCAACCGTGCCATCTTTGACGCCATCGATGGTGCCAAAGGCAGGCATCAATTCGCCAGCAGCGTGGGTCGAAATTTCAAACTTGCCACCCGACATTTCGCGGACCTTGCCGGCAAACACATCGTTGACGCCAAACAAGGTGTCAAGCGCCTTGGGGAAACTTGAAGTGAGGCGCCAGCGCAAATTGGCCTGCGCGTGAACGATAGCTGGTGCAGCACTGGCAGCCAGAATACCGGCCAAGCCTGCATTTTTAATAACGGAACGACGGTCCATGAAATTACTCCTGAAAAAAATAAAGAATCCCAAACGCGATATGAAAACCCAAGGAAAGATTGTATGAAAGGTTTTCAAGCAATTTGGTGGGGGTTTACCCTTCACACCAAAGACTCTTGCAAGCCCGATTTTAAGTCCATTTCGGGGACTTCAAAATTTCGAATGGACTTTTCAATGCCAGCCGCATTCAAGCCTTGCATGGCCATCAGCTTGGCAGGGTCGCCATGCTCAATGAATTCGTCCGCCAAGCCCAAGTTCAAGACCGACTTCAAAATGCGTGCCGTTTGCAAAGTCTCACAAACAGCGCTGCCCGCACCACCCATCACGCAGGCATCTTCCACCGTCACCAAGCGATCGTGACTGGCCGCCATTTTGAGAATCATCTCGGTGTCTAAGGGCTTGGCCCAACGCATGTTGACCACCGTGGCATTGAGTTTTTCAGCGGCTTCCAAGGCCGGATAAAGCAAGGTGCCAAACGCCAAAATACAAATGCCTTGGCCTTCGCGCCGTACTTCAGCTTTGCCCAAGGTCAGAGTTTCCAAGTCTTGGCCCGCATCGACGCCTACCCCCGCACCTCTGGGATATCGCACAGCCACAGGATGGTTTTGAGCATAAGCCGTACTCAGTAGCAGTCGGCACTCTCGTTCATCACTGGGGCAAGCAATCGACATATTGGGAATACAGCGCAAATAAGCAATGTCATAAGCGCCAGCGTGTGTAGCCCCATCAGCACCCACCAAACCTGCACGGTCCAAGGCAAACACCACGGGTAAGTTTTGTAAAGCTACATCGTGAATGAGTTGGTCGTAGCCGCGCTGCAAGAAGGTGGAATAGATGGCAACAACTGGCTTGAGTCCTTCGCAGGCCAAACCCGCCGCAAAAGTGATGGCATGTTGCTCGGCAATGCCCACATCGTAATAACGGTCTGGAAAGCGCTTGTGAAACTCCACCATGCCTGAGCCCTCGCGCATGGCGGGTGTGATGCCCACCAAGCGTTTGTCAACCGCAGCCATGTCACAAAGCCATTGGCCAAAGATGTGCATGAAGGAAGGTTTAGCAGGCTTGACAGCAGGCACCAAGCCTACTTTGGGATCGAACTTGCCTGGGCCGTGGTAGTTCACAGGATCCTCTTCGGCCAGCCTGTAACCCTGCCCTTTTTTGGTAATCACATGCAAAAACTGAGGCCCTTGCAATTGCTTGATATTTTCCAAAGTGGGAATAAGGGAATCTAAATCATGGCCATCAATAGGGCCGATGTAATTGAAACCAAATTGTTCAAACATGGTGGCAGGCACCACCATGCCCTTGGCATGCTGTTCAAAGCGCTTGGCCAACTCAAACAGCGGTGGCGCGCTTTTCAAAACATTTTTACCCATGTTCTTGGCGGTTGAATAAAAACGGCCGCTCATAAGTTGTGCCAAATAACGGTTCAAGGCCCCAACAGGCGGGCTGATCGACATGTCGTTGTCATTCAAGATGACCAACAATTTGCAGTCTTCAATGCCTGCATTGTTCATGGCTTCAAAGGCCATGCCAGCGGTCATGGCACCGTCACCAATCACAGCAATGGCGTGGCGTGATTCACCCTTTTGACGCGCCGCAATGGCCATGCCAAGCGCTGCGGAAATACTGGTGGAGGAGTGAGCAGTCCCAAAGGTGTCGTATTCACTTTCGTCCCGGCGAGGGAAACCAGAAAGACCGCCCAATTGGCGCAAGCTGGGCATGCGTTCGCGCCGGCCTGTGAGAATTTTGTGGGGGTAAGTTTGATGGCCCACATCCCACACAATGCGATCCTCTGGGGTGTTGAAAACATAGTGCAAGGCCACTGTGAGTTCTACGGTGCCTAAGTTGGAACTTAAGTGTCCACCAGTTTGCGACACATTGTCTAAAACGCACTGGCGCAAATCAGCAGCCAAGCGGGGTAAGTCGCCGCGTTTCAGTTTTCGAAGGTCAAGGGGAGAGTGAATCGATTCAAGCATATTAATTTTTTCGTTGCACCACTTGCTTGGCCAGTCCGCGCAATGCGGCAGTGGCTGTGGTGTTCAAGCCACTGGCATCAAGTGCTGCAAGTGAATCTGTGTAGAGCAGGGCAGCCAATTGTTGAGCTTGCTCCAAACCCATAAGAGACACATAGGTCGGCTTATCGGCCGCGGCATCTTTACCCGCTGTTTTGCCCAATGTGGCAGAGTCAGAGGTGACATCCAAGATGTCGTCCACCACCTGAAAAGCCAAGCCCAGTGTCTGCGCATACTGCGTGAAGGCATCTAAAATAAGGGTCGACGGCTTTCCAGCACTGACGGCCCCTAACTGCACACTGCAAAGCAACAGCGCACCTGTTTTGAGACGGTGCATTTGACGCAATTGGGACTCATTCAAGGGCACACCCACGCTGGCCAAATCGATGGCTTGACCACCCGCCATCCCTTGATAGCCAGAAGCTCTGGCCAACAAGGCAACTTGCGAAGCTTGCACCGCGACGTCTGTGCTGCCGTCTTGTGGCGTTAAAAATTCAAAAGCCAAGGCCTGTAGCGCGTCACCTGCCAACAATGCCTGGGCTTCGCCATATTTCACATGCACAGTGGGTTTGCCTCGGCGGAGCACATCGTTGTCCATGCAGGGCATATCATCGTGAACCAAAGAATAAGCGTGAATCAATTCAACCGCACAAGCAGCACGCAATGCCGCCAAAGAACTGGGTTGGTCAGAAACGGTGGCGGCTTCCAAATCGACACCCACAGCCTCGGCAGCGGCCAATACCAAAAGGGGTCTGAGGCGTTTGCCGCCGTCCAAGACCGCGTAGCGCATCGCCTCGCCCAAACCAGCGGGGGCGTGGGCATCAATGCCCTGCTTCAAAACTTGTTCAACTTGCGCCAAGCGCTCTTTGGACCAAGCTTTAAAATTGAAGTTGTTTGAAAACGGAAAGTTCATGCACCGTCCCAAGGTTTCAAGGTCCCTTCGTCCAACACACTGATTTGGTTTTCGATGGCCGTCAATCGTTCGCGGCAAAAAGCCAGCAGGCTAGCGCCGCGTTGGTAATGGGTCAGCAATTGATCAAGGGGCAACTGACCTGATTCCAATTTGGCCAACAATTGTTCCAACTCTTGAACCGCCTCTTCATAACTGGCGGGCAGTGCCTGGTCGGCCTGAGCTTTGGCTGAAGTAGAAGTTGCTTTGGGCATGGCGGATTTAAATCTAAAGAAAGGCATTTTAGGTCGACTTCGGCCCCAAATTGCTGACCTGAGGCTACAATGACCCTTCATCGGCGGACTTCGGTCCGCTTTTTTCGCGGGATAGCCCTAGGTTACCCGCATGTTCCTGCCCCTTCATAGGGGGAGTCTCTAGGTCAGGTCATCCATGTCTGATTTAAGTCTTCAACTGCAGCAGGCCGCAAGCCAACTACCAGTTTCAAGCTATTTCAATGATGCGCTGTTTCAGCGCGAGCTGAAAACTATTTTTCAGCAAGGCCCCAAATATGTGGGCCACCAACTGTCGGTTCCCGAAATCGGGGACTATCACGTGCTGCCCCAAGAATCGGGTGGGCGTGCTCTGGTTCGCTCCGAGCAAGGCATTGAACTGATCTCCAACATTTGCAGGCACCGGCAAGCCGTGATTTTGCAAGGCCGAGGCTCACTCAACACCCAGCAAAAAGGCAGTGCCGGCGGCAACATTGTGTGCCCCTTGCACCGCTGGACCTATGCCCCCGGAGGTCAGCTTTTAGGTGCGCCCCATTTCGCACAAGACCCTTGTCTTAACCTCCAAAATTACCCGCTCCGCGAGTGGAATGGTTTGTTGTTTGAAGACAATGGGCGCGACATTGAAGCCGACTTGGCCGACATGGGGCCGCGCGCCGCATTAGATTTCACCGGCTTCAAACTCGACCATGTTGAGATGCACCAGTGCAACTACAACTGGAAAACCTTCATCGAGGTTTACCTCGAGGACTACCACGTTGAACCGTTCCACCCAGGCCTTGGCAACTTCGTGACTTGCGACGACCTCAGTTGGCAATTCAAAAAAGAATTCTCAGTTCAAACGGTGGGAGTCGCCAATCGTTTGGGCAAGGCCGGCAGCCCCGTTTACGAACGCTGGCAAAAACAACTCATGCAATACCGTCAAGACGCCGTTCCCGTTTATGGCGCCATTTGGCTCACCTACTACCCCCACATCATGGTGGAGTGGTATCCGCATGTGCTTACGGTGTCCACACTCCACCCCATCAGCCCCGAGAAAACGCTGAACATGGTGGAGTTCTATTACCCCGAAGAAATCGTGGCCTTCGAGCGCGATTTTGTAGAAGCCCAAAAAGCGGCCTACATGGAAACATGTTTAGAAGATGATGAAATTGCAGAACGCATGGATGCGGGCCGCAAAGCCCTTATGCAACGGGGCGACAACGAAGTGGGGCCTTACCAAAGTCCCATGGAAGACGGCATGCAACATTTTCACGAGTGGTATCGCAACAAGATGAGCACATCGATGAACGAAGCTTCAAGCGACTAAGCTGCATGCAAGCACTGTGGATGGTTTTAGCCTCGCTGTTTTTTTCAATCATGAGTGTGTGTGTGAAATTTGCAGCGGTGTACTTCAGCACCTTTGAATTGGTTTTCTATCGCGGCGCCATTGGCAGCTTGCTCATGGCCTATGCGTGCCAGCGCAAAGGCATTTCACTTCAAACCCGTGTGCCCAAAATGCACACTTGGCGCGCGTTCACCGGAGTGGTGTCTTTGGCCGCATGGTTTTATGCCATTGCTTATCTGCCCTTGGCCACGGCCATGACTTTAAACTACATGAGTGGCATTTGGGTCGCTGCCTTTTTGGTGGGAGCCACGCTTTGGAAAGGCCATCTCCAAGATGTGAAGAGCCAACTTCCTGTGGTGCTCACTGTTGTGATCAGCTTTTTGGGCGTGGTCATGATTCTGCGGCCTAACATCGAGCAAAACCAAGTGCTTGCAGGATTGGTGGGTTTGTCCTCCGGCATGATTGCCGCCATGGCCTACATCCAAGTGGCTGAACTTGGCAGAGAAGGCGAGCCTGTTGAGCGCACTGTGTTTTATTTTTCATTGGCAGCCGCTGCATCTGGCGCGCTTGTGATGCTGTTCACGGGCACCAGCGAATGGGTCTGGGCAGCAGCTTGGCTGTTGCTGCCCATTGGCATTTTGGCCGCATTGGGCCAATGGTGCATGACACGCGCCTACAACGATGGGGCCACCATGGTGGTCGCTAACTTGCAATACTCGGGCATTGTTTTTTCAGCCTTGTTTGGCTTGTTTTTATTTGACGATCAAATACCATGGATCGGTTGGGGCGGTATATTGATCATTGTTTTAAGTGGCATTGCAGCCACGGCCTTAAGCGGCCGTAACAAAGCCAGCTTAGCCTCGCAATTGCCTAGCAACAAGCTTAACGACTGAAGGATTCGGCATGTACACCACACTCATATCCGTTCAACAACTCAAAGACTTGCAGGCTTCGGGCAAATCTTTCATGGTGTTTGATTGCACCGGCGACCTCATGAAACCCGAAATGGCCGACACCCTGTTTGCCAAGGTTCGCATTCAGGGTGCACACCAAGCCCATTTAGATCGCAACCTCAGCACGCACGGTTCATCGGCTGTCAATGGCGGCAGACATCCACTGCCCTCGCGTGAAGAGGTGGCCACATGGTTAGGCAGCTTAGGGTTTGAAAACCAAATGCAGGCGGTGGTGTACGACCGCAATGGCGCCAACTATTGCGGCCGCTTGTGGTGGATGCTGAAATGGTTGGGCCACGATGCTGTCGCCATTTTAGATGGCGGACTTCAGGCCTGGGAAGCATCTGGGGGCGCAGTGGATACAAACGCTCCCGCAGCATTGAAGACAAGCGCCAGCCAGTTTGAATTGAGACCTGCTTTGCGTGAATGGGTCAGTACTGATCAATTAGCGCCTCAGGTGGGACATCCCAATTTAACCCTGATAGATGCCCGTGGTGCTGCGCGGTACCGCGGCGAAACGGAGCCCCTCGATCCTGTGGCTGGCCACATCCCAGGCGCCTTAAACAGACCTTTTGCCGAAAACCTTGGCGCAGATGGCTTCTTCAAATCGCCAGAAGTATTGAAAGCTGAATTTGAAAAGCTTTTAGCAGGCAGAGACCCTGCCACCGTGGTTCACCACTGCGGCAGTGGGGTCAGTACTGTGCCCAATATTTTGGCCATGGAAATTGCAGGTCTAGGCATCACCCGTTTGTACCCTGGCAGTTGGAGCGAATGGTGCAATACGCTTGGGCTGCCCTGCGCAAAAGGCTAGTCAACTGCTGAGGGGCGGCAAAGTGATTGCCACTCTTACCGCAGAGCTTTGTGTCAATGCAAAATAAAAGAGTGTGCCAACATACTCACAGCACTGACCAATCCAATGCCACAAAAAAGCCAAATAATTTGTGCTGCAGTTTCGCGCGAACTTA
>SHXD01000037.1 GCA_009693505.1 Limnohabitans sp. | reverse complement strand
ACAATGGGCACTTCGCTTTTGGACCTTTTTTAGCCTTTTCTGGATTCGCATGTTTCTTTTTAGGCATTTCCATGGGGGCTTAACCCGTTGAGCCGCAAGCCACTTCGACTGGGGCTGACGGGCGGCATTGGCAGCGGCAAGAGCACGGTGGCAAGCATCATGGCCAGTGCGGGCGCCGCCGTCATGGACGCCGATGCCATTTCCAGATCCCTGACCCTGCCTGGGGGAAGAGCCATTCCTGGTATCTTGGCTGAATTTGGCGAACAATTGATTGCCCCCGATGGCGCTATGGACCGAGAAGCCATGCGGGCACTGGTCTTTTCCAACCCCATCAGCAAGCGCCAACTTGAGGCCATCATTCACCCTTTGGTGGGGCAAGTCCTTCAAGAAGAAAGCAGTGCCGCCATTGCCGCAGGTCATGCCTGCTTGGTCTATGACGTGCCCTTGTTGGTGGAGTCTGGCGAACGCTGGCGGCGCCAAGTCGACTTGATCTGCGTGGTCGACTGTGAAGTGGAAACTCAAATTCAGAGGGTTATGAGCAGAAACCAGCTGGGCCGGGCAGAAATCGAGCGAATCATTTCTCAGCAAGCCAGTCGACAACAGCGATTGGACTGTGCCGATGCGGTCATTTTCAACGAAGGCATCGATTTAGCCCACTTGAAGCAGTTGGTGCATGAAATGATGGCCCGCTTCGGGCTATGATCTTGGCACATTAAGACGCAGCGTGATACTTTACGAATACCCCCTCAACGAACGAACTCGGACCTATTTGCGTCTGCAACATTTGTTTGCGCGTTTCAACCAATTGAGTCAGCGTTCCGAAGCACTTGATCACCATTACGCGCTCACCACGATTTTTGAAATCATGGAAGTGGCCTCCCGCTCAGAATTGAAATCAGAAATTCTCAAAGACATTGAACGCCACAAACACCAGCTCAATAGCTACCGAGGCAACCCCTCTATTTCAGAGCAGGCGCTCGACCTGGTCATTGAGCAACTCGACCAACGCTTCGAAGCGCTGAACAGCATGATTGGCAAAATGGGCAGTGCTTTGGGCGAAAGCGAATTTCTCAACAGCATTCGAAGCCGCACAGCCATTCCTGGCGGCACATGCGAATTTGACTTGCCTGCTTACCACGCATGGCAACACCATGCGCCCGCCTCCAGGCAAGCCAATTTGTTCGATTGGTCGCAACACTTTGCACCTTTGGCCAAAGCCATTCAACTCATTCTCAAAATGATGCGCGAATCTGGCAGCAACCAAAAGGTCATGGCAACGGGTGGCCAGCTTCAACAAAATTTACCGCAGGGTCGTAACTTTCAATTGCTCCGTTTGCGAATTGACGAAAGTTTGAACCTCACACCCGAGATCAGCTGCAACAGGCTGCTGGTCGTCATTCGGCTCATGCAGCAACAAGCCGATGGCAAGCTGATTGCCAACAAAGAAGACACCCCCTTTGAAATGACGCTCTGCGCTTAAAGCGCAAGCAATGAGAACCTGGTGAGAGACCGATGAGTGAGCCATCCGCCAAGCCCAAACACGTGAAGTGCCCAACCTGCGGCGGCTCCAGCCTCTTCAGCTCACGCAATACCTACCGTCCCTTTTGCAGCGCAAGATGCAAAGGCATTGACCTGGGTGCTTGGGCCAATGAAAGCTTCAGAGTGCCAGAAGACACACCCCCCGATCAAGACAATTTTGGTGACCCTAAGTTGCAGTAACAATGGCTTAGCTTTCAGCCTGATGCGTGCCACCCACAAAGCCACTTTCTTCTGCCAACCAAGTTAGAACAGGCACGGTGCCAGGCAATACAGGCACCACCTGAACGGGCAAGCTTTGCCAGGCAAACTGTTGGCCTTCTCGCATTTCCAAGTTGCCTTGCCAACTGCGAACCTTGCAAAAGTTCAGCCTGACCAAAGCATGCGGATAGTCCACCAACTGTTGTCGCCAAATTTGTACGTCATCAATCTTCAAACCAAGCTCTTCTTCAAGTTCTCGCGTTAAAGCCTGTTCTACGGTTTCATCGGCCTCTAGCTTGCCCCCCGGAAACTCCCAGTAAGCTTCGTACACTTTGCCTGGCGGTCTTGAGGTGAGCAAGAATTGGTTTTGCGCATTGATCAAAATGCCCACCGCCACATCGACTGTCTTGCGATTTTGTCCGCCGTCGCGATGAAGATGCGCATCCGCCACCAGCAGGGGCTGGCCAAGTGCAGAGCTTGTACTCACAGTGATCGCTGAGTCGATGCGCCCTGCCCCATGCGCCCCACACAATCGCGCGCAAACTGATAGGCCACTCGGCCACTGCGCGAACCACGTTCAAGGGCCCAGACCAGCGCTTCAGGTCCGGCGGCTTGAATGACGGCTTCACTGGCACCCAAAGACCGCAACCATTGCGCCACGATGGTGAGGTATTCGTCTTGCGAAAAGGGGTAAAAGCTGATCCACAAACCAAAGCGTTCAGACAAAGAAATTTTTTCTTCAATGACTTCCCCCGGATGCACCTCACCGTCTTCGGTGTGGGTGTAGGTCAGGTTGTCCTTCATGTGCTCTGGCAACAAATGGCGACGGTTGCTGGTGGCGTAGATAAGCACATTGGGTGTGGATGCCGCCACAGAACCATCGAGAATGGATTTCAAAGCTTTGTAGCCACCTTCGCCATCTTCAAAGCTCAGGTCATCGGAAAAGATGATGAACTTTTCTGGCCTACCAGCAACCACATCGACAATGTCGGGTAAATCGGTCAGGTCTTCTTTGTCAACTTCAATGAGGCGCAAACCTTGTGACGCATAGGCATTCAAACAAGCTTTGATCAAGGAAGATTTGCCGGTACCACGTGAACCAGTTAGGAGCACATTGTTGGCAGGCAAGCCTTGTACAAATTGCAAAGTGTTTTGTTGCAACTTTTCTTTCTGCCCATCAATTTCCTGCAGGTCAGCCAGGTTCATGTCGGACACATGGCGCACAGCTTCTAAGACACCATGACCAGAGGCACGCTTGCGATAGCGCCAAGCAATGGCCTCTTTCCAATCGGGCTCACTTAAAGGCTGAGGCAATACGCGTTCAATGCGCTCCATCATGAGCACTGCGCGTTCTAAAAGTTTTTCAATGGCGTCGCTCATGATCGATAGTCTGCATTAATGGAAACATAGTCGTGGCTTAAATCGCAGGTCCATACCGTGTCAGCGAATTCACCCCGTCCGAGGAGTACTTTGATGGTGATTTCACTTTGCTTCATGACATGTTGGCCTTCGGCTTCTTGGTAGGCTGGGTTGCGCCCCCCGTTTTGCACCACGCAAACATCGTCAAGGTAAAGACCAATCAAGTCCTGATCGAGATCGTGAATGCCTGCGTAACCTACGGCGGCCAAGATTCGGCCTAAGTTGGGGTCGCTGGCAAAGAAGGCTGTTTTAACCAAAGGCGAGTGTGCAATGGCATAAGCGGCCAAAAGACACTCTTCAGAAGTTTTGCCACCTTCCACGCGAACGGTGATGAACTTGGTGGCGCCTTCGCCATCTCGCACAATGGCATGGGCCAACTTTTGCGCCACAGACATCAGCGCATTTCGAAGGGCATTGCCGTCTGCTGAATCCCAAAATGAAATGACAGGGTGCGCTGCTTTGCGCGTGGCCATGACCATGAAAGAATCGTTGGTCGAGGTGTCGCCATCAATGGTGATGCGATTGAATGATGCACTGGCCAAGTCAGTGGCCAAGGCTGGCAACAAGGCTGGATCGATATTGGCATCGGTGGCCAAAAAACCCAACATGGTGGCCATGTTGGGGCGAATCATGCCAGCACCTTTGCTAATGCCAGTGATGGTGACTGTCTGACCAGACAGCACCACTTGCGCGCTGAAAGCTTTGGGCACGGTATCGGTGGTCATGATGCCTTCAGCCGCCTTAGTCCAGTGCTTTTCTTGAGCATCGGCAATGGCAGCAGGCATGCCCGCCACAATGCGATCGACAGGCAAGTTTTCCATGATGACGCCCGTCGAAAAAGGCAAGACTTGTTGGGGTTTGATTTTGAGAATTGCGGCCAGCGCTTCAGCAGTGGCACGCGCGTCGGCCAAGCCTTTGGCACCGGTGCCCGCATTGGCATTGCCCGTGTTGATGATCAAAGCTCGAATCTGTGTGCCGTTTTGTGAAGGATTCACTTGCTTCAAGTGATCACGGCAAACTTGCACAGGCGCAGCACAAAAGCGATTTTGCGTAAAGACACCCGATACAACGCTGCCCTCATCTAACAAAATGACAGTGAGGTCTTTGCGCCCCACCTTGCGAACGCCCGCTTCTGCAATGCCTAAGCGAACACCCGGAACAGCCAAGACATGGTCGGGGTTGGGGGCTTGAAGATTCACTGTCATGAAAACCTCTTATGCCAATTTACCGTGGCAAAACTTGTATTTCTTACCGCTGCCGCAAGGGCAAGCTTCGTTGCGACCCACAGGCGCTAGCAGTTTACTTTGAAATTCAGGCTGCGTTTGTTGCTGGCCTTGCTCATCTGGCGCGGTGTAAGTCACGTTGCTGATATTTTCAGCACGCTCTTCCAGCACTTGCGCCGCTTCACCGATTTGCTCACTCGATTCAATTTTCACGTTCATCAAGACGCGTGTGACTTCGTTTTTAACGGAGTCGAGCAATTGACCAAAGAGTTCAAAAGCTTCTCGTTTGTATTCTTGCTTAGGTTGCTTTTGCGCATAGCCACGCAAATGAATGCCTTGGCGCAAATAATCCAAAGAACTCAGGTGTTCACGCCATTGGGTATCGATGCTTTGCAACAAAACGACACGTTCAAAGGGTACAAAGTTTTCAACACCCACCACCTCTAACTTGATGTTGAAGGCATTGTTGGCTGCAGCCAAAACCGTTTCCAAAATTTCTTCGTCTGTGATGGCCGTGGCGGCCGCTACTTTTTCACGAAGCGGCAATTCAATTTGCCATTCGTCTTTGAGGACACGCTCTAAGCCAACCAAGTCCCACTGCTCTTCCACAGTTTCTTCGGGCACATACTGGCGCACCAAGTCCGTGAAACTGCCTTCGCGCAAGGACGTTATTTGTCCATCTAGTTCGGTGGCATCTAAGATGTCGTTGCGCTGCTGGTAAATGACCTTGCGCTGATCGTTGGACACGTCATCGTATTCAAGCAATTGTTTGCGCGTGTCAAAGTTGCGGGCTTCCACTTTGCGTTGCGCACTTTCAATGCTGCGTGTGACCATGCCCGCTTCAATGGCTTCGCCTTCTGGCATTTTGAGGCGGTCCATGATGGCACGCACGCGGTCGCCCGCGAAAATGCGCATGAGGGGATCGTCCAAGCTCAAGTAGAAACGTGAAGAGCCAGGGTCACCCTGACGGCCCGAACGGCCGCGCAATTGATTGTCAATACGGCGTGACTCATGGCGCTCCGTGGCAATGATGCGAAGGCCACCCAAAGACTTGACCTGCTCGTGCACAGTAAGCCACTCGGTGCGCATGGCAGCAACTTGAGATTGACGCTGTTCAGGGGGTAAGGCTTCATTGAACTCAATGGCCTGAATGTCTTTTTCAATGTTACCCCCCAGCACAATGTCAGTGCCGCGGCCCGCCATGTTGGTGGCGATGGTGATCATGCCAGGACGACCTGCTTGCGCAACGATGTCAGCTTCTCGGGCATGTTGTTTAGCGTTTAACACTTGATGGGGCAACTGTGCTTTGGTGAGCATCTCAGAAATGAGTTCTGAGTTTTCAATGGAAGTGGTACCCACCAACACAGGCTGGCCCCGATCGAAACATTCACGAATATCGCCAATGGCCGCGTCGTATTTTTCTTTGGCAGATTTGTAGACACGATCGAGTTGGTCTTCACGTCGGCTGATTCGATTGGGCGGTACCACCACGGTTTCCAAGCCATAAATTTCTTGGAACTCGTAGGCTTCTGTGTCAGCCGTGCCTGTCATACCACCCAGTTTTCCGTACAAACGGAAATAGTTTTGGAAGGTGATAGAGGCCATGGTTTGATTCTCAGCCTGAATGGCCACGCCTTCCTTGGCTTCCACAGCTTGGTGCAAGCCATCGCTCCAGCGGCGACCCGTCATGAGACGCCCCGTGAATTCGTCAACGATGACAATTTCACCTTCTTGCACCACATAGTGCTGATCGCGGTGATAAATGTGCTTGGCGCGCAAGGCGGCCGTGAGGTGGTGCATGAGCGCAATGTTGGCAGGGTCGTAAAGGCTTGCACCTTCAGGAATGAGGCCCGCGCTGGCCAAAATGCTTTCGGCTTTTTCGTGACCCTGCTCGGTCAAGAACACTTGGTGCGATTTTTCGTCGACCGTGAAATCGCCAGGCTTGGTGATGCCCTCACCGGTTCGAGGATCTGCTTCGCCTTCTTGGCGAGTCAGCAGAGGCACCACTTGATTCATGGCTTGGTATTGCGCCGTGTGATCGTCGGCTTGACCGCTGATGATGAGGGGTGTGCGTGCCTCGTCAATCAAGATGGAATCGACCTCGTCAACGATGGCGTAGTTCAGGCCGCGCTGAACGCGGTCTTTGGCTTCGTAGACCATGTTGTCGCGCAGATAGTCGAAACCAAATTCGTTGTTGGTGCCGTAGGTAATGTCTGAGTTGTAGGCAGCCTGCTTTTCTTCGCGGGAGAGTTGGGATAAATTAACGCCCACACTCATGCCAATAAAGTTATACAGCTTACCCATCCACTGTGCATCGCGGCTGGCGAGGTAATCATTCACGGTGACCACGTGCACGCCTTTGTTGGCCAAGGCATTCAAATACACCGCCAGTGTGGCCGTTAAAGTTTTCCCTTCACCGGTGCCCATTTCGGAAATTTTGCCGTTATGAAGCGAAATACCACCCAACATTTGCACATCGAAGTGACGCATCTTCATGGCACGCTTTGAGCCCTCACGAACAATGGCAAAAGCTTCGGGCAAAATGTTGTCCAAGGCTTCACCTTGCGCAACGCGAGCTCGAAACTCATGTGTTTTAGCGCGCAATTGTTCGTCGCTGAAGGCTTCGTATTGGGCTTCTAGCGCATTGATGAGCACCACAGTTTTGCGGTATTGCTTGATCAAGCGGTCGTTGCGACTGCCGAAAATTTGGGTCAGAAAATTGATCGCCATGTTGATCCGAGTCTGCCTTTGCCAAAAACGCAAAGAACTGCCCGCAAATCCTGTCTTAAAGTGGATTCAAAAGTACATGCGCACAAGGCACAAGTGAACGCGACATTTTAACTGCTGAGCGCAGGCAGATGGCCGAATTTTCCCGCAGATGATCAGGGCTCTCGCATAATGCAGGGATGGCAAAAATCAAGCAGGCAGTCAGCCTCATGGAAGCGGCGCAAGAATCGCCCAGTTTGGCGCGCTTGACGGAGCTCACCCGGGAATCTAGCCTGCGTCTCCATTCTTTACAAAGCCTCATTCCTGGCCCCTTGAGAAGTGCCATCCAAGCCGGGCCTATTGATGGTACAGAGTGGTGCATGTTGGTCAATTCCAATGCGGCGGCGGCCAAACTGCGTCAAATGCTGCCCGCGCTTCAGGCACATCTCAAAAACCATGGTCACAGCGTCGAGAAAATTCGACTCAAAATACTTCAAAATCCGCGCTGAAGATGTGACAGACGAAAAAAAACCAACCAAAAGGCTGGATTTTCAAAGTGGTGCCGCTTGTCGGATTCGAACTGACGACCTACCGCTTACAAGGCGGTTGCTCTACCAACTGAGCTAAAGCGGCACGGGCTAAATTGTAATTCAATAATTGCAGTTTTTCAGAGCCGCACTCAGTTTTTGAAAGCGCTTATTTAATTCTGGTGAGGGTAGGGCGCGTTGGAGAAGGTGGCACAGGCTTGTTGGCTTCTTCTGTCGATTCAGATGCATCAGGCCCTTTGTACAACTTGTCCATGCCCACCACTGTGGTTCCCAACGGAGAGTCAGTGACGGGGAACGACATGCCCTGTCCATTTTCACGCGCATAAATGGCCATCACGCGGTGGATGGGCACCATGATGTCACACGGCTTTCCGCCAAAGCGAGCTTTGAATTCGATGAACTCATTGCCCAATTGCAGTGAGCTGGTGGCATCGAAACTGATGTTCAAAACAATTTCACCACCCTGCACAAAATCACGTGGCACTTGGACCGAGGCATCGACCTTCACGGCCACGTAGGGTGTGAAAGCGTGATCGGTACACCACTCGTACATCGCCCGAATGAGATAAGGGCGTGTAGAGGGCGATTCCAGTGCGTTCATCACCATGGTGTTTTGCTCTGCGTTCGAAATTGCTTTTGCAATTATTTGCGCATGACCTTTTCTGAAGGCGTGAGCGCCTCGATGTAGGCTGGGCGAGAGAAGATGCGCTCGGCATACTTGAGCAAGGGTGCTGCGTTTTTGCTCAGGTCAATGCCATAGAAGTCGAGGCGCCAGAGCAAAGGTGCAATGGCCACATCGAGCATGGAGAAGTTGTCACCCAACATGAACTTGTTCTTCAAGAAAACAGGGGCCAATTGGGTCAAACGATCGCGGATGTGGGAACGGGCTTTTCCCAAAGCTTTGTCGTTGCCCTTGAGCGTGCGGTTCTCCAATGTGGCCACATGGGTGAACAACTCTTTCTCAAAGTTGAGCAAGAACAGGCGAACGCGCGCGCGGTCAACAGGGTCACCGGGCATGAGTTGGGGGTGCGGAAAGCGCTCATCAATGTACTCGTTGATGATGTTTGATTCGTACAAAATCAAGTCACGTTCCACCAAGATAGGCACTTGTCCGTAGGGGTTCATGACATTGATGTCCTCTGGCTTGTTGTACAGATCGACATCGCGAATTTCAAAGTCCATGCCTTTCTCAAACAGCACAAAGCGACAACGGTGAGAGAAGGGGCAGGTTGTACCTGAATAAAGCACCATCATGGTGAAGGCTCCTAAAAATCAAAAAGAGTGGGGAGCCGCCGGGTTGGCGGGCCTGCCCACTCCATCAATTCGGGCCGAAGCCCGAACCACGAGTTATTACTTGATGTCTCTCCAGTAAGCGACGTTCAAGCGCCACGCAATGAAAGTGAAGATGGACAAGAAAATCAAGACCCAAACGCCAATGCGAACACGGGTATTTTGGACAGGCTCAGCCATCCATTGCAAGTAGTTCACCAAATCACCTACGGATTGGTCGTACTGCAAAGGCGTCAGAGTGCCTGGCTTGACTGTTTTCCAACCTGTGAAAATTTGCGTGGCGTGTCCGTGTTCTTGACGTTCTTCATACACTGGTATGCGCTCGCCTTGCAATTCCCAAAATGGGTTGGGCATACCCACATTGGGGAAAGCCAAATTGTTCCAGCCGGTAGGCTTGGTTTCATCGCGATAGTAAGTGCGCAGGTAAGTGTAGATGTAATCTGCACCGGTGCCACCATGGCCAGAGCGTGAACGGGCCACCAAAGTAAGATCGGGCGGAACAGCGCCAAACCAATCTTTGGCTTGCTTGGGATCAATGTTTGACTTCATGGTGTCGCCCACTTTGTCAGTGGCGAACAAGAGGTTGTCTTTGATTTGTTGGTTGGTTAAACCAATGTCTTGCAAGCGGTTGTAACGCATGAAGGCAGCAGAGTGGCAGTTGAGACAATAGTTCACGAACAGCTTGGCGCCGTTTTGCAAAGAGCCTAAGTCGTTGATTTTAACGGGTGCTTTGTCCCAAGCTATGGCATTGCCACCCGCCGCTTGTGCACCCAAAATGGCGGCAAACGCGACACACAAGCCCAGCACAAATTTTTGAATTGTTTTCATTTTCAAGGACTCCTGAGCTCAGTGCGCAACAAAAACTACGCGGTCAGGTACAGGCTTGGGTGTGCCCAACTTGCTCCACCAAGGCATGAGCAAGAAGAAGCCGAAGTAGAACAAGGTGCCCACTTGAGAAACACGCTCACCGATAGGTGAAGGCGGTTGCACGCCCAAGTAGCCCAAGATAAAAAAGTCAATGACGAACAAGGCGTACACATATTTGTGCCAATCGGGTCGGTAACGAATTGATTTGACCGGGCTGTAGTCGAGCCAAGGCAAGAAGAACATGATGATGACCGCACCACCCATGACCACCACGCCCCAGAACTTGGCATCAATACCGTACATGAGGGCAGAAATGACCACCGCTCCGCCGACAACACCTGCTTTGAGGACGTTGGGCAATGGGGTGTTTTTCACCGCCAAAAATGCACCCAGCAAGACGCAAACGATGAGGACGTACATCATCTCGCCGGTAATGGCACGAAGCATGGAGTAGTAGGGTGTGAAATACCAAACGGGGGCAATGTGCAAAGGCGTCTTGAGGGGATCGGCTGGGATGAAGTTGTTGTACTCCAAGAAGTAGCCGCCAAACTCAGGCGCAAAAAACACAATGGCTGTGAACACCATCAGGAAGATGCTGACAGAGAAGATGTCGTGAACCGTGTAGTAAGGGTGGAAGGGGATGCCATCCAAGGGGTGGCCGTGTGCGTCTTTAGGCGCGCCGGGCGCCTTGATTTCAACGCCATCTGGGTTGTTCGAGCCCACTTCGTGCAGCGCAATGATGTGCGCCACCACCAAGCCCAACAGAACCAAGGGCACTGCAATGACGTGGAAACTGAAGAAGCGGTTCAAGGTGGCGTCGCCCACCACGAAATCGCCGCGAATGAGCAGCGCCAAGTCGGGGCCGATGAAGGGGATGGCAGAGAACAAATTCACAATGACCTGTGCGCCCCAGTAGGACATTTGGCCCCAAGGCAACAAGTAACCCATGAAGGCTTCGGCCATGAGGCATAAGAAAATGGCGCAGCCAAAAATCCAGACCAGTTCACGTGGCTTGCGATAGCTGCCATACATCAGGCCGCGGAACATGTGCAGGTACACCACAATGAAAAACGCAGAAGCGCCTGTGGAGTGCATGTAACGGATGAGCCAACCCCAAGGCACATCGCGCATGATGTACTCCACAGAGGCGAATGCCAAAGTGGCGTCCGGCTTGTAATGCATGACCAAGAAAATGCCGGTGACAATTTGGATCACCAGCACCAGCAGTGACAAAGCGCCAAACACATACCAAATGTTCAAATTTTTGGACGCGTAATATTCGCTCATGTGGGCTTTGAACAAAGCCGAAGCTGGGAAGCGGTTGTCGACCCAGTTCATGAGTTTTTCGCCTGAAGGGGCGTTGGGAGAGATTTCCTTAAATTCAGCCATGGTGGTATGCCTCAAGCCTTCTTGTCTTCACCGATCAGCAACTTGCTGTCGGACAGGTACATGTGCGGTGGCACTTCCAAGTTGTCGGGGGCGGGCTTGTTTTTGAATACGCGACCGGCAAAGTCAAAAGTAGAGCCGTGGCAAGCGCACAAGAAACCGCCTTGCCAATCATCTGGCAAAGAAGGCTGCGCGCCTGTCTGGAATTTGTCGCCAGGCGAGCAACCCAAGTGGGTGCAAATGCCAACAGCCACCATGAACTCTGGTTTGATAGAGCGATGGGTGTTCTTGGCGTATTCGGGGGTGGGGTAGGCTTGGCGTTCAGAAGCTGGGTCGGCCAATTGACCCTCCAACTTTTTGAGGGCTTCAACCTGCTCGGTGGTACGGCGCATGATCCATACAGGTTTGCCGCGCCATTCAACCGTGAGCTTCTCACCGGGCTTGACTTCGGAAATATCAACTTCCACGGCAGCACCAGCGGCTTTAGCGCGCTCAGAAGGCTGGAAAGTGCTGACAAAGGGTGTGGCGACGAAGCCAGCGCCTACGGCGCCAGCACAAGTAGAGGCAATCAGCCACGTCCTTTTGCTGTTGTCGACTTGGGTATCACTCATGAGAATCCTCTAGCGAATCGGTATCAGGGTTTAGCCTTGGATTGTAGCCGACTGCGGGGGGCCATTTCTAGCCCCTGCTCCGACTCAGGGAATCAACTGGCGCGCCATTCGGATGGCAGCGACCATGCTGGAAGCATCGGCACAGCCCTGTCCGGCAATGTCAAAGGCCGTGCCGTGATCGGGGCTGGTTCGCACCAAAGGCAAGCCGAGGGTGACATTGACACCCTGCTCTAGGCCCATGTATTTGATGGGAATGAGGCCTTGATCGTGGTACATGGCCAGCACCACATCAAATTCAGAATCGGCACCCTGCTTTTGTCGCGCACGCATGAAAACGGTGTCTGGCGCATAAGGCCCCAAAGCCAGAATGCCTTCAGATCTAGCTTGAGTCAGGGCAGGCTGAATGATTTCAATTTCTTCTCTGCCAAACAAGCCTCCCTCACCAGCATGAGGATTGATTCCAGCCACGCCAATTTTGGGTGCGCGCCCTAACAACAAACTGAGCGACTGGTGGGCAATGCGCAGGCTTTCAAGCACATTGTCATAAGTCACAGTTTCAAGGGCTTGGCGCAAGGAAACATGAATGCTCACTAACACGACTCGCAACTCATCGTTGGCCAACATCATTCTCACGGGCATGTCCGCCAAGCGCACACCAGAAAAATTGACAGCCTCGAACTGCAGCAACTCGGTATGCCCTGGAAACTGATTGAAGGGAGAGCCCGCTGCAGAAAGTGCTTCTTTGTGCAGCGGCGCAGTGACCATGGCGGCAATTTCTTTTTGAAGCGCTGCCTGCGCAGCCCACACCACACATTGCCCTGCAAACCGACCTGCCTCAGCATGGACTTCTCCATAGGGCAGTTGTGGGTTCAATGTCGCAACTTGCAAAACAGGGATGACGCCCACCGGCAAGTTAAGCGCTTGCGTTGGCTTTTGAATCAATTGCAGTTTGAGTTGAAGCGCTTTTGGATCCACCAAGTCGACTGCTTTTTGCATCGCCTGTGCATCGCCCGCCACAAAACAAGCCTGTGTGGCAGGTCGGACTTTGGACGACAACGCATCGTTCAAAAATGCACGCGCAATGATTTCAGGGCCAATGCCGCAAGGATCTCCTAGCGTGATAGCGATGGGGGGCAATGTCGACATAAATGGTTTCAGTTTAGAACATCTTGAAATGAACGCCTGAAAATCAGACTTGTCTGTTTCAATTTCAAAGAGAGTCTATTGTGATTCAACTCTGAACAAATGCATAAGATTCAAGTTCAGGCCACAATGCGCATCATGAAAAGAATTTGGCTTGTGTTTTCGCAATCGGTGACGGTCCTTTTTGCCGCTTGGTTCGTTGTCGCCACCCTCCAGCCAGGTTGGCTAAAGGGCCAGGGAGGCGCAAAGACGCTTGCTCTGACTCAGGCCCGCATAGAGGGCAATCAAGACGCCATGCCGGGGGGCAGTTTCAGACAAGCGGCTCAAAAAGCAGCGCCAGCCGTCGTCAGTATCAATGTGCAGCAAAAGGCTCGAAGCAAAGCGCGCCGCGCAGATCCCTGGTTTCGGTTTTTTGAGGAACCTGAAGATGGGTCAACTGGCGGTGGCATGGGCAGTGGTGTGATTGTGAGTGCAGAGGGCTATATCCTTACCAACCACCATGTCATTGAAGGCGCACAAGCCATTGAAGTTGCCCTGAACGATGGCCGCACCGCCATGGCCAAAGTAATTGGCACAGACTCCGAAACGGATTTGGCTTTGCTGAAAATTGACTTGCCCAAACTGCCCACCATCGTACTGGGCCAAATGGAAACTTTGCAGGTGGGCGATGCTGTTTTGGCCATCGGCAACCCATTTGGTGTGGGTCAAACTGTGACCTCTGGCATTGTGAGTGCCTTAGGCCGCAAACAATTGGGCATCAACACATTTGAAAATTTCATTCAAACCGATGCGGCCATCAATCCCGGCAACTCTGGTGGCGCTTTGGTTGATGCCAATGGTTTGCTCATGGGCATCAATACAGCCATTTATTCACGCTCTGGTGGCAACATGGGCATTGGCTTTGCGGTACCCGTCTCCACGGCCACGCAGATCATGGCCGCCCTGATTAAAGACGGCAAAGTGACGCGCGGCTGGATAGGTGTTGAGCCACGTCCATTGACGGCTGAAATTGCTGAGAGCTTTGGCATCGCCAAGGACAAATCCACAGGTGCATTGCCACAGGGTGTATTGATCAATGGGGTTTTGCAAAACAGCCCCGCTGCCAAAGCCGGCATTCAACCAGGCGATTTGATTGTGAAAGTGGCTGGTCAAGTTGTGGCCGATGTACCCGAAATGCTCACTCGGGTTGCAGCCTTAAAGCCAGGCGACGCGGCAAGCTTGTCAGTTCAGCGCAATGGCAAATTGTTTGAAATTCAGGTGACACCGGGCACACGGCCAGTGCGCCCTTAACGCAACACACCATTGCTCAGCGCAATCAACCGCTGGGTTTAGGTGGAGGTCTCTTCTTCTTTAGGAGCTTGCGTGTGTTTGATGAAAATTTGGGCTGCCCAAATCCCCAATTCGTAAAGCACACACATGGGAATGGCAAGTGCCAATTGCGAGACCACATCTGGGGGTGTGACGATGGCCGCAATGACAAACGCCAACACCACAAAGTAACCTCGAAAATCTTTGAGCTTTTCAATGGTGACCACGTTCAAACGAGCCAAAACCACAACCGCGATGGGCACTTCAAAGGCCAAGCCAAACGCCAAGAACATGCTCAGGACAAAACTCAGATAGGCCTCAATGTCTGGTGCTGCCGTGATGCTTTTGGGTGCAAAGCTTTGAATGAATTTGAACACCTGTCCAAAGACAAAGAAATAACAAAATGCCACGCCTATAAAAAACAACAAGGTGCTAGAAATGACCAGAGGCATGACCAAGCGTTTTTCATGGGTGTACAAGCCTGGGGCAATGAAGGCCCAGACTTGGTAGAGAACCACAGGCAAGGCCAACAAGAACGCCGCCATGAACAAGATTTTGAGAGGCACCATGAAAGGGGAGATGACCGAGGTGGCAATCAAGGTTGCACCTGCAGGCAAATTGGCCACCAAGGGGGCGGCAAGCAGGTCGTAAAGCTCTGCAGGCCCAGGGAACATGGCCAAAATGGCTGCTGCAATGCCGATACCCGCCATGGCGCGGACCAACCTGTCGCGCAGCTCCATTAAATGCGTCACAAAGGGCTGTTCTGTGCCGGCCAGTTCGTCTTCGGACTTAGGGGTTGGATCGGACACTGAAAATTAACCTAATCTGGTAGGCCGATAGCGCGCCACTCTTGCAGCACCCGACAATGTTTTGGTTCGCACACCCGCACGCGATTTGTACCACTGAGGCACTGCGGCCTGCTTTAAACGAAACTTTTTACCAGGGTGCTTGTACACAGGCGGCGGCGGTTCCCACGGCGTGTGATTCGTTTCTGTGGTCAGCCCCGCTGTGGTTTCATTCCACTGTTTTTCAAAGTCGATGGCCGTCGTCTGAACAGAGCCTTCTACGTCCCGAGCAGCACTTTCCATCGTTTCCTTCATTTTTTTGAGCTCATCCAAATCCATGGTGCGATTGACCTCAGCCTTGACATCGGAGATGTAACGCTGGGCCTTGCCCATTAGATTGCCCAAGGTGCGCGCCACACGCGGCAGCTTCTCAGGGCCGATGACGATCAGCGCCACCACCCCAATGAGGGCTATTTTGGAAATGCCGAGATCGATCAAATCAGGACTTTGTCTTGGCTTCCACGTCAATCGTGGTTTTTTCAGCCGTGGTCGAAGCGGCTACCTGAGCGGCTGGTTTTTCTTCGGTGCTCGGATTGGCATTGGGATCTTTCATGCCGTCTTTGAATCCTTTGACAGCACCGCCCAAATCAGAACCCATGTTTCTCAGCTTTTTAGTGCCAAAAACCATGACCACGATCAGCAAAACAATTAGCCAGTGCCAAATAGAAAATGAACCCATGGATGTCTCCTAACAATGATTGGTGATTCTAAGCGTTTAACCCCGAAGCCAAGGACGTGGCCCACCCATGACATGAAAATGCAAATGGTGAATTTCTTGTCCGCCTTCAGATCCGGTATTGGTCACAATTCTGTAACCACCTTCTGGATACGGGCGGCATCCCTGCTCTAATGCAAGTTTGGGGGCCAAGGCCAATAAATGGCCCATTAAGGCCGAATGTTCTAGGGTTATTTGAGCCATTGAAGGAATATGAAGCTTGGGAACCATCAAGAAATGGATCGGCGCCCACGGCGCAATGTCATGGAAGGCATAAATATGCTCATCTTCGAAGACTTTCTTGGAGGGAATTTTTCCCGCAATGATTTTGCAGAAAAGGCAGTTAGGGTCTTGCATCATTCACCTGAGTTTTCACGTCGTTCTGCTTTGCGCAGGGCTTTTTCCTCCAGGCCACTCAAGCCCTCACGCCGGCTGAGTTCGGCCACCACATCGGCGGGTGACAAGCCATAGTGTGCCAAGGCAATCATGCTGTGAAACCACAAGTCAGCCACCTCGCCCACCAGTTTGTGAGCATCGCCGCCGTGTTCCATGTCTTTGGCAGCCATCACAGTTTCTGTAGCTTCTTCGCCAATTTTTTTCAAAAAAGCGTCTGGCCCTTTGTGCAGCAGGCGTGCCACATAACTTTTTTCAGGGTCGCCTCCGTTGGCCGGTTTGCGACTTTCAATCACGGCCGCTAAGCGGGCCAAAGCATCGGTAGAACTCATGATTTTGGCAACAAGTGCTCACTTGTAAATAGTTTTGGGGTCTTTCAAAACCGGCTCAGTGGCGACCCATTCGCCATTTTGATACGTCTGAAAGAAACAACTGTGACGGCCGGTATGGCAGGCAATGCCGGGCTCGTGTCCCAGTTGTGTGACCTTGAGGAGCACCACATCGTTGTCGCAATCTAAACGCATGTCATGCACGGTTTGCACTTGGCCAGACTCTTCGCCTTTGAACCACAGTTTGTTGCGTGATCGGCTGAAATACACCGCGCGCTTGAGTTCGGCGGTTTTTTCAAGCGCCTCACGGTTCATCCACGCGAACATCAGCACATCGCCCGTGCTGGCTTCTTGGGCGATGACGGGCACCAAGCCCTGCGCGTCCCATTTAATTTGATCAAGCCAATTCATGCGCTGAATCTACCACTTGTCGAAGCCTTGGGCAGGCGTTTGTTTACAAACGGACAGGAATTCCCCGCTCGCGCATGCGCTGCTTGGCTTCCTGAACCGTGTACTCGCCGTAGTGAAAAATGCTGGCGGCCAGCACCGCATCGGCCCCACCCTGCTGCACGCCATCGGCCAAATGGTCCAAATTACCCACACCGCCCGAGGCAATAACGGGAACTTGCACCGCATCGCTGACGGCTTTGGTCAGGGCCAAATCAAAGCCAGACTTGGTGCCGTCGCGGTCCATGCTGGTGAGCAAAATTTCACCAGCGCCAAACTCGGCCATTTTGGCCGCCCACTGCACAGCGTCTAAGCCGGTGTTTTGCCGACCGCCATGGCTGTAAACGTCCCAGCCTTCGCCGCGCAACTGGATGTCATCGCCCTTTCGCAATTTGGCATCGATGGCCACCACGATGCACTGCGCGCCGTACTTTTGCGACGCATCTCGAATGACTTGGGGGTTGGCTATGGCCGCCGAATTGAAACTGGTTTTGTCGGCGCCCGCGTTGAGCAAGCGGCGCACATCTTCAACGGTTCTGACACCACCGCCCACTGTGAGTGGAATGAAAACCTGTGAGGCCACCGCTTCAATGATGTGAAGAATTAGATCGCGGCCATCGCTGGTGGCAGTGATGTCCAAGAAGGTGAGTTCATCGGCGCCTTGTTCGTTGTACCTGGCCGCAATTTCGACAGGGTCGCCTGCATCGCGAAGTTCAACAAAGTTCACGCCCTTAACCACACGGCCGCCCGTGACGTCAAGGCAAGGAATGATGCGTTTGGCTAGCATGATTTTTAAACTGTCAATTGTTGCCAAGCTTCCCATTTCTGAGAAGGCGGCACTTGGATGGAAGATGTGACGCGTGCTGCTTCAACGCACAACATGCGTTGATAGCCCAATGCAGGCATGTCTGTGAGTTGGCTGCATTTTTCTGCACCCGGATTCCAAACCACGCTTTGACCCCAAGCGTCGCTTTGTGAAATGTGCAGTTGTTCATGGCCATCGTGCAAAACCCAAGTGGGCAGTTTTTCAGTGGCCACGTCATAGACCCGATCAAATTCGGTTTTAAATGAGAGTTGGCCTGGGCATGCTTGGTGCGTGTCGTTCACAGCATTCCACTCTGCTTGATGGGCTTGGCCATGCAAGCTGACCTGGTCAATGTGACTCACGGCAAAGTAGGTGTGCAAAGCGCCGGTGAAATGAAGCGTTTGATGGCCAAGGTTTTGAACTGAGAGCTGAATTTTCAAACTTTGAGGGCCCAGCAACACCTGAAGTTGCGCTTTGAATTGAAAAGGCCACAAGGCTTGGGTTTGCGCATTGTCTGACAACTCAAAAAATTTTTGAAGCCCCTGACTTTGCTCGTTTAGCAAACGCCACGCCATATTTCGCGCAAAACCATGTTTGGGCAAAGTGCCGCGTTGGTTAAATTGTGGAAAGCAAACCGGAATGCCGCCGCGAATGGCGGTGGTGCCGTCACATGCGCTAGTGGGGCTTAAATACAAAAGCTCGCGACCGCCAGCCTGCCATGACAAAACCTGAGCACCCTGCTGGGCCACAAACACGCTGTCGCCTTGAGGCAATGACCAACGCCATCCCTCGTGGCCCTGCAGGCTGTCAGTCGTTAAGTTCATCGGCCCGCGCCTGGGCTGCTTGGAAGTCAAGGTCGCCAGAGTAAATGGCTCGGCCGCAAATAACACCTTCTACGCCTTCATCTTCCACAGCACAAAGCTGCTCGATGTCGGCCATGTTGGACAAACCGCCAGAAGCAATGACCGGAATGGTGAGGGCTTGCGCCAGCTTCACTGTGGCATCGATGTTGATGCCACTCAACATGCCATCGCGGCCAATGTCGGTGTAAATGATGGACTCGACGCCCCAGTCTTCAAATTTTTTTGCCAGGTCAACCACTTCGTGGCCGGTGAGCTTGCTCCAACCGTCGGTGGCCACTTTGCCGTCTTTGGCATCGAGGCCCACAATGATGTGGCCGCCAAAGGCACTGCATGCATCGCGCAAGAAGCCAGGATTTTTGACAGCAGCTGTGCCGATAATGACGTAACGCAAACCGCCGTCGATGTATTTCTCGATGGTGTCCAAATCTCGAATGCCACCGCCCAACTGAACAGGAATTTCGCCCCCCACCGCTTTAAGGATGGATTTGATGGCCGCAAAGTTTTGCGGCTTGCCCGCAAAAGCGCCATTGAGGTCAACCAAGTGCAAACGCCTTGCGCCTTTGTCAAGCCAGCTTTGGGCCATGGCCGCGGGGTCCTCACCAAAAGTGGTGGATTGGTCCATGTCGCCTTGTTTGAGGCGAACGCAATGGCCGTCTTTGAGATCAATTGCAGGTATCAGAATCATGGCTAAGGGGTAGCGCTAGAGTGAAGAAAAATGAAATTGGAAAAATGGTCAAAAAAAATCAAGGTTGCCAGTGCAAAAAGTTCCGATAAAGGGCCAAACCTTGGTCGGCACTTTTTTCTGGGTGAAACTGCGTTGCAAACAAATTATCGCGCGCAATGGCGCAGGCAAAAAGCCCACCGTAGTCAGTTTGTGCAGCAACATGGCTTGCATTATCGGGTTTTGCGTAAAAACTGTGTACGAAGTAGAAATAGCTGCCATTGGGAATCTTGCCCCAAACCGGATGATGAACACCCTCATGATGGCAGAAATTGACCTGATTCCATCCCATTTGGGGCACTTTGAAGCGGCTGCCATCGGCCTGCGTTTTGCCTGCCAGATCAAACTTGACCACCTGACCGGGGAGGAGGCCAAGCCCTGGCACATCGCCTTCATCACTGTGGTCCAGCAACATCTGCATGCCGACGCAAACACCAAACAGCGGCTTTTTGGCTGCAGCTTCTAGCACCGCCTCAAGCAAACCCGAGTCGCGCAATTCGCGCATGCAATCTGGCATGGCCCCTTGACCGGGTAGCACCACGCGAGTGGCGTCACGAACATCTTGAGGGTTGGAAGTGATTTTCACTTCTACGCCGGTATCTTGAGAAGCATGAATGACCGCTTGAGCCACTGAACGCAAATTGCCCATGCCGTAATCCACCACCGCCACAGAATTGGGGGACATGCTCAGAGCGAACCCTTGGTTGAAGGAATGACGCCTACAGAGCGGGGATCAATTTCAAGCGCTGCCCGCAGCGCGCGCGCAAAGGCTTTGAACACGGTTTCGGCTTGGTGGTGCGCATTGTCGCCCCGCAAGTTGTCGATGTGCAGGGTGACCAAGGCATGGTTCACAAAGCCTTGGAAAAATTCGTGCATGAGCTGGGTGTCAAAACCGCCCACCATGCCGCTGGTGAATGGCACGTGATTGACCAAGCCAGGACGCCCCGAAAGATCGATGACCACGCGAGACAAGGCTTCGTCTAGAGGCACATATGCATGTCCGTAACGGCGCAGTCCTTTTTTATCGCCCATGGCTTTGGCAACGGCTTGGCCCAAAGTGATGCCGACATCTTCAACGGTGTGATGCCCATCGATGTGCAGGTCACCCTTGGCTTGGATGTCCAAATCGATGAGGCCATGGCGTGCAATTTGATCGAGCATGTGGTCAAAAAAACCAATGCCCGTAGACAAGTTAGCTTGGCCGGTGCCGTCCAAATTGACTTTGACTCTGATTTGGGTTTCTGCAGTGTTGCGCGTGACTTCTGCAACGCGGGGTGTACTCATAAAGATTCCTTGAGTGCTGCCAACATGTGTGCGTTTTCTGCAGGGGTTCCGACAGTAAGGCGCAAACAGTTGGTGAGCAATGGATGCATTTTAGAAACGTTCTTGACCAAAATGCCTTTCAACTTCATACCTTCGAAGCACTTTGTGGCGTCTGGCATACGAACCAATAGCATATTGGCCTGACTTGGAAAGACTTGAACCCCCGAAATTGCAGCCAATGAATGGCTGAGTTTTTCACGTTCTTCCCTAATTAGAGCCGCCTGCTGGGCAAAAACCTCCGAGTGTTCCAAAGCAAACAGCGCGCATTCGCAATTTAAAACACTGATGTTGTAAGGCGGGCGAACTTTGTCGATTTCTGCAATCAAAGCTTGTGGCCCGACCATGTAGCCAAGGCGCACGCCTGCCAAACCAAATTTAGACAAGGTTCGCATGAGCAGCACATGGTCATGTCGGGCAATGCGGTCCATGTAGGTTTGACTTGCAAACGGTTGATAGGCTTCGTCCATCACGATCAAACCGCCTTGTTGACCTTGGGCCAGCACAATGCGCTCAATGGCGTCGGCGTTCCAAAGTGTGCCCGTTGGGTTGTTGGGGTAGGCCAAATACACCACCGCCGGTTTGTGCGTTGCAATGGCACTCAGCATGGCCGCTTCGTCCAACTCGAAGTTGGCAGTCAGTGGCACACCGTGAAATGTCACACCTTGCAATTGCGCACTCATGGCGTACATCACAAAGCCTGGCAGCGGCGCCAAAATGCTGGCCCCGGGCACATCACAGGCCACTGAAAGGAGCGTAATCAGTTCATCGGACCCGTTGCCAAGCATGATGTCAAAGCCTTCTGGCATTTTTACATATTTGGCCAGTTTGGCCCGCAACACATTGACGCGGTCTCCGGGATAACGATTGAGGGCCAATGCACCCAGACGTTCGCCCAATTGCTTTTGCAATTCAGGGGGCAAGCTGTAGGGGTTCTCCATGGCATCGAGCTTGACCATGCCGGTTGAATCTTGAATGGCATAGGCGTGCATGGACTGCACATCTTGGCGAATGTGTTTCAGCCAAAGGGCGGGGGTTTGGTTTGGACTCATGGTGTTTTTCTTTGAGGCGGTACGGGGGTCAATCGCAACTCTGCAGCACGGGCGTGCGCTTGCAGGCCTTCGCCGTAAGCCAGTTCCGCTGCAATTTTGCCCAGCGTTTGTGCGCCCTTCTCACTCACCTCAATGAGGCTGGAGCGCTTTTGAAAATCGTAAACACCCAAGGGAGAAGAAAAGCGCGCAGTGCCGCTGGTGGGCAGCACATGATTGGGTCCTGCGCAGTAATCACCCAAAGACTCGCTGGTGAATGCACCCAAGAAAATAGCCCCTGCATGCTTCAGTAAGGGCTCCCATTCATGGGGGCTGCGACTGGATACTTCCAAGTGCTCAGGGGCAATTCGATTGCTGATCTCGCAGGCCTCTTGCATGCTGCGTGTTTGAATGAGCGCGCCACGATCATTCATGGATTTGGCAATGATGGCTGCGCGCGGCAAAGTTGGCAGCAACTGATCGATGGCTGCTTGCACTTTGTCAATGTAGTCGGCATCTGGGCACAGCAAAATGCTTTGCGCCAATTCATCGTGCTCGGCTTGCGAGAACAAATCCATGGCCACCCACTCAGGGGGCGTCGTGCCATCGGCCAAGACCAAAATTTCGCTAGGGCCTGCAATCATGTCAATGCCCACCGTGCCAAACACGCGCTTTTTCGCGCTGGCAACGTAGGCATTGCCAGGGCCGGTTATTTTGTCGACTTTGGGAACTGTGGCCGTGCCATAGGCCAATGCGGCCACCGCCTGTGCGCCGCCAATGGTGAAGGCTCGCGACACACCCGCCACATAAGCCGCGGCCAACACCAGAGCATTTTTCACGCCCTGGGGCGTGGGCACCACCATGATGATTTCTTCAACACCTGCCACATGCGCAGGGATGGCGTTCATCAAAACAGACGAGGGATAAGCCGCCTTGCCGCCTGGCACGTAAATACCGACACGGTCTAGGGGAGTGACTTTTTGACCCAGCAAGGTGCCGTCTTCGTCTTTGTAGGACCAACTTTCACCAGACGCTTTTTTCTGCGCTTCGTGGTAGCTTCGCACTCGCTTGGAAGCGGCTTGCAAAGCCTCTTTTTGGGCTGTGGGCAAGCCTTCAAAGGCTGCCTTCAATTCTGTTTGTGTCAGCACCAATTGCTGCATGCTTTGAGCGTTGAGGCCATCAAAGCGCTGCGTGTATTCCAACACAGCAAGATCACCTCTTTGCTGCACATCTGCCAGAATTTCAGCAACGCGCGATTCAATGGCCGCATCGGTGGCTGCAGACCAATGCAAACGTTTTTGAAACGCGGCTTCAAAATCCGAATCGGTCGTTTTCAAACGCAAAGCTTTGGCAACAATCGGGGTCATGAATCAAATCTCGTGTGGTGACGTTGTGCGTTTACTCTGTGCATTGAACTTAAGCTGAGGCCTCAGTCTTGGCGGCAGCACCGGCCGCCACCGCTTTTGCAAAGGCGTCAATGATGGCGCGAATAGGTTCTTGTTTCAACTTGAGGGCGGCTTGATTGACGACCAACCTTGAGCTGATGTCCATGATGCGCTCGACTTCAATCAGGTGATTGGCCTTCAGGGTGCTTCCGGTCGAAACCAAGTCAACAATGGCATCGGCCAAACCTGTGAGAGGTGCCAACTCCATGCTGCCATAGAGCTTGATCAGGTCAACGTGGACGCCCTTTTGTGCAAAAAATTCGCGTGCAATATTGGTGTATTTGGTGGCCACTTTAAGGCGCGAACCAGATTTCACCGCAGTGGCGTAATCGAAATCGGCACGCACAGCCACGCTCATGCGGCACTTGGCAATTTGCAAATCCAAGGGCTGGTACAGGCCCTGGCCACCATGCTCAATGAGGGTATCTTTGCCGGTCACGCCCAAATCGGCGCCACCATATTCCACGTAGGTAGGCACATCGGTTGCACGAACCAAAACCACTCGCACACCCGTTTGGTTGGTGGGCAAAATGAGTTTGCGGGAAGTTTCTGGATCTTCCAGCACTTCAATGCCCGCCGCTTTTAAAAGCGGCAGCGTTTCATCAAAAATTCGTCCTTTGGACAAGGCCAAGGTGATCATGTCAGTTCCTGTGATTACTTCAAACGTTCAATTTGCGCGCCCACTTTGCGCAGCTTCGCTTCCATGCGATCGTAGCCACGATCAAGGTGGTAAATGCGGTCAACGATGGTTTCGCCTTCCGCCACCAACCCGGCAATGACCAAACTGGCAGAAGCCCGCAAATCGGTGGCCATCACAATGGCACCTGACAATTGGGTCACGCCTTGGACCACCGAAACTTTACCGTCAATTTGAATGTTGGCACCCAAGCGAACCAACTCATTCACGTGCATGAAGCGATTTTCAAAAATGGTTTCAGTCACTTTGCTGGTGCCTTCGGCAATGCAATTCAAGGCCATGAACTGCGCTTGCATGTCGGTTGGAAAGCCAGGGTACTCTGTGGTGCGAAAGCTTTGGGCCTTCATGCGCCCTTGCGCTTTCACACGTACAAAGTTGGAGCCCACTTCAATTTGTGCGCCAGCATCTCTGAGTTTTTCAATGACCGCATCGAGGTGATCACCCCGCGCGTGCTTCAACACAACATCGCCGCCAGTGGCTGCTACTGCACATAAAAATGTGCCGGCTTCAATTCGATCAGCCACCACAGCATGATCGCAGCCTTGGAGTTTTTCAACCCCTTGAATATGGATCCGGCTGGTACCGTGACCCTCAATCTTGGCGCCCATTTGAATGAGCATTTCTGCCAAGTCAGGAATTTCTGGTTCTTGTGCTGCATTGTCTAAAACAGTTTCGCCCTCGGCCAAAACAGCGGCCATCAAAAAGTTTTCGGTACCCGTCACAGTGACCATGTCCGTGGCAATGCGCGCGCCTTTTAAACGAGTCCGTCCGCTGGCCAAACTTGCCACCATGTAGCCATGTTCGACCACAATTTTTGCGCCCATGGCCTGCAAGCCTTTGATGTGCTGATCGACAGGCCGCGAACCAATGGCACACCCACCAGGCAGTGAGACCCGAGCATGACCAAAACGCGCCAACAAAGGGCCCAGCGCCAGCACGGAGGCGCGCATGGTTTTCACCATCTCGTAGGGTGCTTCGGGCTTGTTCAGCGCACTCGCATTCAATGTCAAGCTGCCATCTTCTGCATGCAGGCAAGTGACGCCCATGTTGCGAATGAGTTTCAGCATGGTGCTGACATCTTGCAATTTGGGCACATTGCGAAGCACAACTTCTTGGTCGGTTAACAAGGCAGCGCAAAGTTCGGGCAAGGCGGCATTTTTGGCGCCTGAAA
>SHXD01000003.1 GCA_009693505.1 Limnohabitans sp. | reverse complement strand
GCCGCGCGTGGCAAACAAAGTGGCCGCACTCAAGAAATTCAACGCCTGATCGGTCGGTCCATGCGCGCTGTGTTTGATTTGAAAAAATTAGGCGAGCGCACCATTCACCTCGATTGCGATGTGCTGCAAGCCGATGGCGGCACGCGCACTGCCAGCATCACCGGGGCCTTTGTGGCGGCCCAAGATGCTGTGGATTGGCTCATTCACCAAGGCAAATTGAAAGAGTCACCTATTTTGGATTCGGTGGCAGCCATTTCTGTTGGATTGAAAGATGGCACAGCCTTGCTCGATTTGAATTACACCGAAGACTCTTCGTGCGACACCGACATGAATGTGGTCATGACAGGCGCAGGCAATTTTGTGGAAGTGCAGGGCACGGCAGAAGGCGTGGCTTTTACACGCAAAGAAATGGACAGTCTCTTGGCATTGGCAGAGAAAGGCATTTCCGAGTTGGTGCAATTGCAAAAGCATTCACTTCAAACGCACGTGCACGCCGGAGCTTGACTTCATGAAAATGGTTTTGGCGTCCAACAACGCGGGTAAATTGGCCGAATTACAAACCATGTTTGGCACCCTTCAAGTACAGCTCGTTCGGCAGTCTGAGTTGAATATTTCGGAAGTTGCCGAGCCCTACAAAACATTTGTAGAAAACGCTTTGGCCAAAGCTAGGCATGCTGCTGAACAAAGTAACTTGCCTGCTGTGGCAGACGATGCTGGCTTGTGCATTGATGCCTTTGGCGGCTTGCCTGGGGTGGATACAGCCTACTATTGCACGCAGTTTGGTTATGAAAAATCAGATGCCAACAATGTGAGGGCGGTGCTTGAACAAATGGCGGCTGTTGAAAACCGACGTGCCGCCATGGTGAGTACTTTGGTGGCTGTTAAAAGTGCCTACGACCCTGAGCCTTTGATTGCGGTGGGTCGTGTGGTGGTTGACATTGCACGAGAACCTTTAGGTGCAAACGGTTTTGGATTTGACCCGGTGTTGTTCTTGCCTGAATTTGGAAAAACTTTTGCGCAGTTGCCTGTGGATGTGAAGAACGCCAACAGCCACCGAGGCCGCTCGTCGCAAGCCATGGTGGCGCTCATGCGTGAGCGATGGGGTCTTTGAATGAAACAAACCTTTGATGTGGTGCACGCCATGCGACCTGGCTTGCTGCAGTTGCAGGCCTTGCCACCGCTTTCTCTTTATGTGCATTTGCCATGGTGTATTCAAAAATGTCCGTACTGCGATTTCAACTCACACGAGTGGCGTGACAATTCACAAGCCATGCCAGAGCAGCGCTACATCGATGCCTTGTTGGCAGATTTAGAAACCAGCTTGCCCTTAATTTGGGGCCGACCTGTTCACAGCATTTTCATTGGCGGGGGCACGCCCAGTTTGTTCACGCCCAGCAGCATCGATCGATTGATCAGCGGCATCAGGGCTCGGTTGCCTTTGGAGGCAGAGGCTGAAATTACATTGGAAGCCAACCCGGGTACCTTTGAAAAAGATCGCTTCAAAGCCTTTCGTGCCGCCGGTGTCACGCGTTTGTCCATTGGCGTGCAAAGTTTCAATGACGGGCATTTAAAGGCGCTTGGCAGAGTGCACAATCGAGATCAAGCCATTGCTGCCGTTGAAGAAGCGCAGTCTGCTTTTGAAACCTTCAACTTGGATTTGATGTATGCCTTGCCGGGTCAAACACTGAGCGATTTGACGCAAGACATTCAATCAGCTTTGAGTTTCAAGCCACCTCACATTTCCATTTACCACCTCACCATCGAGCCCAACACGCTGTTTGCCAAACATCCTCCCGTGTTACCCGAGGACGACGACGCCTACGCCATGATGGACCTGATCACTGAAATGACAGGCGCTGACGGTCTGCAAAGGTATGAGGTGTCTGCCTACGCCAAGCCGGGTCATAGGTGTTGGCACAACCTGAACTATTGGCAATTTGGTGATTATTTGGGCATTGGTGCTGGCGCGCACAGCAAATTAAGCTTTGCGCATCGCATTACCCGACAGGTGCGCTTTCGAGAGCCACAGCTTTACATGACGCAAGCTCTGAAAGGTGAGCCTGCTACGCAGCATGAAGAAGTGTCGCGAGAAGAATTGCCCTTTGAGTACATGCTCAATGCCTTGCGTTTGAAAGAGGGCTTTAGCTTGGCCGATTACATGGCCCGAACCGGATTGGCCATGACCTCTATTCAGAAGGGTTTGGCACAGGCAGAAACCAAAGGTTTGCTAGTTAGAGATTTGACCAAAGTTTGGCCGACTGAAAAGGGGTTTGATTTTTTAAGCGATCTGCAAGAATTATTTTTAGCAGAACGTTGAACAGTGCGCCATCCAAAGGGCGCTGTTTTTTTAGGCAGGTGAAGAAATGGCCGAACTCATTTTCTTTCCAAAGTCACGAAACATGGCAATGGTTTGATCGGTCGGAATGAGGTACTTGGCGCGCTTGTCTTCAGGTTGGCTGAAGGTCTTCAACAAATCTTTTCGACGCAAACGCGTGATGCGCTTGTGCAAGGTGGCGGGCGAACCTAAGTGAGTGAGGCCAATGGCTTCTCGCACAGTCATGACGCGGTTTTCAAACCAACGTAAAGCAATTTCTTCAAGCAATGCTTTTTCATTGGCGTCTAACTGCGGCCCGTCAGGTAATTCTTGAACTGACTTGGCCAATTGCAGGAACCGCATGTAGGCATTGGCGCTGGCTGATTTACATTGAGAATTCATGGAGATATTTTGTTTGCAGAATTTGAAAAATTTGTGTAAATCTTTAGAAATTTTTTCACGCCGCATGCAGCAATTCCCATAGGCGGAACGGGGTCATGGGCATTTGAAGCGCAAGTACTTTATCAGCATTGCCATTTCTGGCCATGGCGTCTGCGACGGCATTCACCACACAAGGTGTTGCACCAATAGTGCCCAGCTCACCCACGCCTTTGACGCCCAAGACGTTGTTGGTGCTTGGCACAGTTTGGTTGGTAAATGTATGGAACATTTCCGGCATGATGTCTGCGCGGGGTACCGCATAGTCCATCAAACTGCCAGTCAGCAACTGACCGCTTTCTGCGTCGTAAACCAAACCCTCTAACAGGGCTTGTCCCATGCCTTGCACGGCACCACCGTCGAGTTGCCCCTCCACAATCATGGGGTTCACAATACGGCCCGCATCGTTCATCGAGGTGTATGAAACCACTTTGGTTTCGCCCGTGGCAGGGTTGAGTTCTATTTCGCAAATATGACACCCATTGGGCCAAGTCGGGCCGCTGGCGGTGGTGCTAGATTGCATTTCTATGCGCGCCTCAGGTTGGCGCTTGGCCAAGTCTGCAAGTGAAATTTGCAGGTCAGTTCCTTTGACGCTGAATGTGCCGCCTTCATAGGCCAAATCTGCCGGAGAGGCTTCTAAAGCTTGGCCTGCCAAATTCCGAGCTTTGTCCAAAGCTTTTTCTGCACCCACACGCATGGCCGAACCCCCCGTAAAGAGAGACCTAGAGCCCGCACTGCCAAAGCCGTTGGCACGGTCGGTGTCGCCCAAAATGACGCGCACTTTCGAAATGTCAACGCCAAACACATCGACCACCAATTGGGCAAGGGAGGTGGCAATGCCCTGCCCCATGGCATTGACGGCAGAGGCCACTTCAATCATGCCATCGGCCAAAATTTGGACCTGGACGTTCTCTTCTAGCGCGTTGCCGCCCGTCCATTCCAAAAAGGTGGCAATGCCCAAACCGCGCCATAAGCCTTTGGCTTTGGAGGCTGCTTCTCGGTTGGCAAAGCCGTGCCAGTCGGCCTTTTCCAAAGCCTCACTCATAATCATCTCAAAGGCGCCCGTGTCATACACCTGGCCCATCGGATTCTTGTAGGGCATTTGTTCGGGCTTGATGAAATTTTTGCGTCGCAGTGCCACGCGGTCAATGCCGCTCACGCGTGCAGCTTCGTCCATCAAACGCTCCATGTTGTATATGGCTTCAGGTCGACCTGCCCCGCGGTAAGCGCCTGTGCTAGCGGTGTTGGTCATTACGCCCGTGAAATGGTAGTCGATGGTTTGAATGTCATACACACTGCTTTGTACCCAAGGACCAATGAGCAATTGAATGGTAAGGCCTGTCATGGTGGGGTAGGCCCCCACATTGGCCAAAGTTTCGATGCGCAAGCCCAAAATTTTGCCGTCTTGGGCCAAAGCCAAAGACGCTTTGGTTTGAATGTCGCGGCCGTGTGCGCTGCTCAAAAATTCTTCGCTGCGGTCGGCAATCCATTTCACAGGCCGAGCTAAAGTTTGGGCACAAAAAGCTGTGACCACGTCTTCTGCATAGGCGCCGGTTTTCATGCCAAAGCCACCTCCCACATCGCCCACAATGACGCGGACTTTTTCTTTGTCAATGCCGATCAGATCAGAAACTGTGGTGCGAACGCCTGTTGGCATTTGACTGCTCATGCGAATGGTCAGTCGACCGTTTTCTGGGTAGGCCAACACGCTTCGGGGTTCAATGGCCAGAGCGGCCACGCGCTGGTTCACAATGTCCAAGTGAACCACATGTGCGGCTTGTGCAAATGCTGCTTGGGTGGCCGTTATGTCACCATAGCGAGTTTCTGCCACGCGGTTGTCGGGCGCTTCGGTGAACAAAGGGGCATTGGGCGCCAGTGCATCGGCCAAGGTGCTTGCACTTTGTAAGGGGTCAAACTCTATCTGAATGGCCTCGGCCGCATTGCGCGCGTTTTCCTCAGTATCAGCCACAACCGCCACGATGGGTTCACCCACAAATCGAACGGTGTCCGTGGCCAGAGGGTAGCGTGTGGTTGAAGACAAGGGGCCATCATCTGCCCGTTTGAAATTCATGGCGCGCGCCATGGGCTTCACGCCGGCAGCCAGCAGATCTTGCCCAGTGATCAGGCCATAGACACCCGGCATGGCTTTCGCAGCGCTGGTGTCAAGACGGGTAATTTTGGCGTGTGGATAGGGCGACCGAAGGAAAACCAAATAAGACTGATGGGGCAGGCTGACATCGTCGGTGTACTGACCGGCGCCCAGAAGGAGCTGCTGGTCTTCAAGTCGTTTAACCGATTTGCCGCTGCCAAAGCGCGTGGTCTCGGTGGATGAATCAAAAGATGAGGTGGCTAAAGCTTGGTTCACAGACGGGTTCTCCTTGACGCGAAGTGTAGCTTTGAAGTGTATTTTTTGCTCAAGGTGGCAAAAATGGCTCACGCCGATTTGCCGCATGGGTGACAGTTAGGTAGGATGGTGCCAAATTGACGAAGTGAGGTTTGCTATGGACAATTTTTTCCTGCTGGTTATTGCTGTACTTTTTATCCTTTTGGCAGGTTTTCTAATTTTTTATTTTCAGACCCAGCAAAGTTTTCAAGAAATTACTGACAAGCTAGAGGAAATTCAGCATCCTCACGGCAGCATGCTTTCTTCTGAAACACTCAAACGCGAGTTGGCGCTGCATCACGACAAGCTGGTATTGCTTGAGGCTGATATCTCTAAAAATAAGCGTGAGTCCTTGCTCGAAGAAGAACTGAAAATGTTTGATGTCGCACGGCATCAAATTAAGGCCAGCATTGCCGGCCTCAAATCCAGTGGTGAATGGATAGGACGGCCCTTTGAGTATGAGTGGGCCGAAATGTTAGATAGATTGCCCAATGTGCTGAGCTTGTACAGAAAGTCTGAGGCCGATAAACGGGCTCAAGAACTTGAACAAGACCAAGGCACAAGGCCTGCCAACTAAGGCAGACCATTAAAATGAAGGGCAAAGTCAAATTTGCCCTTTTTTTGCTCATTATTTTTTGACTTGAATCAATTCTGAATGGGCTTCTTCTGCGATCATTCAGGCACATGTTCAGCGTTTCCAATATTTGTTGCTCCCGCGGTGAAAAACGTCTGTTTTCAGGCGTCTCCTTTTCATTGCAAAGCGGCGAGTACTTGCATTTGGAGGGTGACAATGGGGTTGGCAAAACCAGCTTATTGAGGCTGGCTTGCGGATTGAGCCCCTTGGAAGAGGGCGAGATTTGCTGGGAAGGCGAGCCAGTTTCCCAAAATTCAGATGAATTTAGAGCCAATCTGGCCTATTTGGGGCATCAATTGGCCCTCAAAGAAGACCTGACCCCCCTAGAAAACCTGCTGTCACATGCTGCCGTTGCCGGCCGACATTTGTCTTTGACCGATGCCAAGGCGGCGCTGGCGCAGTTGGGCCTCAGAGGTCGGGAACATTTACCTGTTCGTGTTTTGTCACAAGGTCAAAAGCGCCGAACGGCTTTGGCGCGCCTGGTGGTCAGTACCGCCAAGTTGTGGATTTTGGACGAGCCTTTTGTGGCATTGGACCCTGCAGCTCAAAATGCGCTTTCTGAAGTGATCAACACTCACTTAGCCAGTCAGGGTATGGTGCTGTTAACCAGTCACCAAGCGGTTTCACTTGCTGGCCAAGGCCGCTCTTACAGGTTAAGCGCATGAATGCATTTGTTGCCATCGTGAAGCGCGACCTGACCTTGGCCTTAAGACGCAAAAATGAGGTGATCACTTCCGTGTTTTTCTTTGTGGTGGTGGCAGCGCTTTTTCCCCTGGGCATTGGTCCTGAAATGAACACGCTTCGATTGGTGGCGCCGGGTATTTTGTGGGTCGGGGCTTTGTTGGCCAGCATGCTGTCTTTGGGGCGCATGTTTGCCACCGACTACGCCGATGGCACACTAGAGCAAATGGCCTTATCGCCCAACAGTTTATCTTTGCTGGTTGCCGCCAAAATCTTGGCGCACTGGTTACTCTCTGGCTTGCCTTTGGTTTTATTGGCGCCCATCTTGGGTTTGCAATTTGACCTTTCTACTAACGCGCTTTGGGTTTTGACTTTGAGTTTGCTTTTGGGTACACCGGTGCTCTCTTTGATTGGCGCTGTTGGCGCGGCACTCACTTTGGGCGTGCGCGGCGGCGATGTGCTGTTGTCTTTGTTGGTTTTGCCTTTGTATGTGCCAGCGCTGGTATTTGGCGCTGGTGCAGTTCAAGCAGAAATCAGTGGCTTGGGTGCTTCTGCCCATTTGTCGGTGTTGGCTGCTCTCGTTTTGGTGGCGGCCGTGTTCAGTCCTTGGGCGAGTGCGGCATCGCTTCGCATTGCACTTGAATCCTAAGCAGTCCTTCAAACAATGATTCAGAAACTATTTTTTTACGCATCCCCGCAAAGTTTTTATCCTTTGGCTGGAATGCTTTGGCCCGTGTTTGCTTGCCTGGCAACAGGGCTCACTGTTTGGGGCTTGTGGCTAGGCATGTTTGTGGCGCCTACTGACTTTCAGCAGGGTGAGGGCTATCGCATTATTTTTGTTCACGTACCTGCTTCGTGGATGTCCATGGTCATTTATTTGGCCATGGCTTTTTGGGCTTTGCTGGGCCTTACTTTCAACACGCGCCTTTCGGGCATGATGACCAAAGCTTTGGCGCCTACGGGTGCCGTTTGTGCATTCTTGTCGCTTTGGACGGGTGCACTTTGGGGCAAGCCCATGTGGGGCACTTGGTGGGTGTGGGATGCACGTCTCACCTCTGAGCTCATTTTGTTCTTTTTGTATTTGGGCCACATCGCCCTGACCAACGCCATTGACGATCCTCGACGCGCAGACAAAGCGGGAGGTATCTTGGCCTTGGTGGGCGCACTTAATGTGCCTGTCATTTACTTTTCTGTGAAGTGGTGGAACACCTTGCACCAAGGTGCCTCGGTGTCGCTCACCAAAGGGTCTAGCATGGCGCAAGTGATGTTGGAGGCCATGTTGATCATGGGTGTTGCATTTTGGATGTATGCAGTGGCCATGGCCCTTTACCGAGTGCGAAGCATTATTTTGGTTCGCGAAAGACATACCCAATGGGTGGCCGAGTTGCCAGAGGTCAAAGCCGAAATGACGAAGAAGGCTGCAAGAGGTACCTCAGCATGATTTGGAACAGTTGGAACGATTTTTGGGCCATGGGTGGGTATGGTCTTTATGTTTGGGGTAGCTTCGGGGTGACTGCACTGTGCGTGGCTTTGGAAATGGTGTGGGTCAAAAATGCACGTGCACAAGCGCTGACTCAAATAGCGCATGAATTGATTGCAGAAACGAACAGCAAGGAGTGGTCTTGATGAAACCTAGACATCAACGATTTTTATTGATTGCCGCGGGTGTATCCGCATTGGCCATTGCGGGCGCTTTTGTCTTGAATGCGTTTCAAAGCAACTTGGTGTTCTTCTTTACACCCACGCAAGTTTACAAAGGCGAGGCGCCCAAGGGCAAGGCCTTTCGTGTGGGCGGTATGGTGAAAGAGGGCAGCTTGATCAAAGATGGCGAGAACGTTCAATTCGTCGTCACCGATTTTGCCCACGAAGTGCCAGTCGCTTACAAGGGTATATTGCCCGACTTGTTCAAAGAAGGTAAGGGCGTTGTGGCTCAAGGCAAATTGTCGGATGGCCAATTGTTTGCGGCCGCAGAGGTTTTGGCCAAGCACGACGAAAACTACATGCCACCTGAGGCCCAGCATGCATTGGATGAAGCAGCTGCCGCCAAGACTGCCCAATCTGTGAAGCCATCTAAATAATTGAAAAGAGTTTGGAATGATTGTTGAAATTGGTCACTTTGCCTTGATTTTGGCTGCGTGTGTGGCGCTGGTTCAAGGTGTCTTGCCGCTTGCCGGAACCCTGAACGACAACCAACGTTGGCAAGCATTGGCAAGGCCTGCTGCTGCGCTTCAATTTGCTTTGATTGCATTTTCGTTTGCAGTTTTGGCGCATGGTGCACTGACCGATGACTTCTCGATCAAATACATTGCAGGGCATTCCAATTCGCTGCTTCCCACGCAATACAAGTTTGCATCGGTGTGGGGTGGCCATGAAGGCTCTCTGTTGCTGTGGATGCTCATGCTGTCGGGTTGGACTTTGTCAGTTGCCATTTTTTCACGCACCTTGCCCTTGGCCATGGTTGCCCGCGTCATTGGCATTTTGGGCCTGGTGTCAACAGGCTTCCTGATGTTCATCTTGATCACGTCCAGCCCGTTTGAGCGTTTGTTACCGGCACCCGCTGATGGCAAAGATTTGAACCCCTTGTTGCAAGACCCTGGTCTGGTCATTCACCCGCCCATGCTGTACATGGGTTATGTTGGGTTTTCTGTGGCCTTTGCTTTTGCTGTGTCTGCTTTGTTATCGGGCCGAATGGACGCAGCTTGGGCGCGTTGGTCTAGGCCATGGACCATCGTTGCCTGGATTTTCATGACAGCAGGTATTGCCTTGGGTTCTTGGTGGGCCTATTACGAATTGGGTTGGGGTGGTTGGTGGTTTTGGGATCCGGTCGAAAACGCATCCCTCATGCCTTGGTTGTTTGGCACAGCCCTCATTCACGCTCTCATGGTCACAGACAAGCGCGGTGGCTTCAAAGCTTGGTCGGTGCTGCTGGCCATTGGCGCGTTTTCACTGTCGCTGTTGGGCACCTTCTTGGTTCGATCCGGTGTGCTTACATCGGTTCATGCTTTTGCATCCGACCCCAAGCGCGGCGTCTTCATTCTGATTTTCTTAGCGGTTGTTGTGGGTGTTTCTTTGACTTTGTTTGCTTGGCGCGCACCCAAAGCCACACTGGGAGGCAAGATGGGTTTGGTTTCGCGTGAGTCAATGCTGATTGCCAACAGTGTCTTGTTGGTGGTGGCCACTGGCGCGGTGTTGTTGGGAACCATTTACCCCCTCATTGTGGACGCCCTTAATTTGGGCAAACTCTCTGTGGGTGCACCCTACTTCAACGCAGTGTTTGTGCCCCTCATGGTGCCGGTGGTGTTTTTGATGGTGCCAGGTGGCATTGCGCATTGGCGCGAAGCGCGGTGGGCACAGCTGGGCCATGATTTGCGTTTGCCTGCACTGGCTGCTGTGTTGGCGGGTGCTGCGGTTTGGACACTCACAGAACGGGGCACTTGGCTCACCGCCATGGGCTTGGCCTTGGCCACTTGGGTGGTGGTAGGTTTGCTGGTGCAAATTGCCATTCGCTTGAAAAAGCCAGGGCGCATTCCGCCTTCATTTTGGGGCATGCACTTGGCGCATTTGGGCATCGCAGTCATCACGGTGGGCATCACCATGGTGAAAAGTTATGAAGTCGAGCGCGATGTGCGCATGGGCTTGAACGATACCGTGACCATCGAAAACTACAGCTTCGAGTTGGTGGGCGTCTCTGATGTCAATGGCCCCAATTACAAAGCCATTCGCGGCGATGTGAAGGTCACCAAAGACGGCAAGCCCTTGGAAGTCTTGTATCCCGAAAAACGTAAATATTTTTCGTCTGCCATGCCCATGACCGAGGCGGGTATCGACTCTGGCTTTTTCCGCGATTTGTATGTTTCTTTGGGTGAACCCATTGAAGGCGAGCGCCTACAGTGGAGTGTGCGAGTGTTTTACAAGCCCTTTATATCTTGGCTTTGGTACGGCGCTATTTTGATGGTCTTAGGTGGTTTGTTGGCTGTGAGCGATCGACGCTATCGCAAGTCTGCCAACACCTTGGCTTAAGCACATTTAACCCAAACCTCTGCAGTTGTTCACACTCAGAAAGTTGTCGTGAAAAAGTTTTTAATTCCGTTGGGAATGTTTTTAGGCTTGGTGATTTTTCTGGCAGTTGGCCTGAACCGAGACCCGCGTGAAATCCCTTCGCCTTTGGTCGGCAAGCCAGCACCCGCATTTTCCTTGAACACACTTGACGCCAATGCGCCAAAGTTTGGACCTCAAGACATGAAGGGCAAAGTATGGATGCTGAATGTCTGGGCCACTTGGTGTGTGGCTTGCCGAGAAGAACACCCTGTGTTGGTTGCTTTCTCGAAAGCCAATCAACTGCCCATTGTGGGTCTAAGTTACAAAGAAGTTCAGCCGCAAGATGAGCCTGCTGGCAAGAAGTTCTCGCCAGAAGAAAAACTGCAATTTGCGCGTGATCGAAGCGCGCTTTGGCTCAAGCGGCACGGCAATCCATATTTGCTTTCTGCCATGGATTTGGACGGCCGGGTGGGCATTGACTATGGCGTCTATGGCGTGCCCGAAACATACGTCATTGATAAAGACGGTGTCATTCGATACAAGCGAGTGGGCGTGGTCACGCCCGAGTTGTTGCAGTCAACCATTTTGCCTTTGGTGCAGAAATTGAACGCCTCTTAAGGGTGTGTGAAAGACAGCATGAATTTGCAATCTGTATTTTTGAAGCGGGTGTGTGTGGCAACTTGGCTCTTGTTGTCTTGCCTTGCCCCCTTGCAGGCCAAAGAGGCGGCTCTAATTGCCGAAGACCCCGTGCTTGAAAAGCGCTTGATTCACATCTCCGAGGAGTTGCGCTGTTTGGTGTGCCAAAACGAATCGCTGGCTTCCTCGCGTGCAGAGTTGGCCAACGATTTGCGCGAAGAGGTTAGAAAGCTCATTCGGGAAGACAAAAGCGACTCGCAAATCAAAGAGTACTTGGTTAGCCGCTATGGCGATTTTGTGCTTTACAAGCCAGAAGTAAAGCCACTCACATGGGTCTTGTGGTTTGGTCCCTTTTTGTTGTTGGTCTTGGCCATCATGGGCACGGCGTATTACTTGCGGCAACGTCAGGGTGCGCAAGCAGGACAGCCAACCTTGAGCGATGAAGATCGACGCAAAGTACAAGAAATTTTGAAATCTGGAGATGCGCCATGAATGCCAGCATGTTGTTTGTCCTCATCGCGCTTGGCATTGCGCTGTGTGTCGCAGTTGTTTTTTTGTGGGTCTTGATGCGTGAGAGAAAGCCTGTGACGCAGGCAAGCCAAGCCAAGGCCAATGCCAAGGTTTACCGCGATCAAATTTCAGATTTAGACCGCGAGCACGACAGCGGCTACATCAGTGATCAAGAATGGCAGCAGTCGCGCGATGAGATGAGCCTGCGCCTGCTAGAAGATACATCTGCAGTTGATGACCCTGCGGCCAAAACCGAAAAGCCTGCCATTTGGACAGCTGTGGTGTTGGCTGTGGCTTTGCCTTTAGGCTCCATGGGCCTTTACATGTGGGTGGGCCAACCCGAGGCCTTGAACCCTTTGGCCTTGAAAACGCCTGATCAAGTTGACCCCAAAGATTTGGCCAAAATGGCGCAGACTTTGGCAGAAAAGCTGAAAGACAAACCTGACAATTTGCAAGGCTGGGTCATGTTGGGTCGGACTTACCGCACCTTGGAAAATTTTGATGCGGCTCTGAAGGCTTACGACAGTGCTCTGAAGCTCTCTGCCGACGACGACTTGAAGTTGGAGCGCATTGAGATCATTGCCATGCAGCGTCAAGGTCAATTTGAAGGTGAGCCTTGGAACGTCATTCGCGAAATTTTACAAAGAGATTCGCAACACTTTGGTGCTTTGCTGACTGCAGGCAGTGCCTCTTTCGCAGAAGGTAAGTTTGCAGATGCATTGAAGTTCTGGGAGCAGGCCAGAAAGCCCTTAGACGCCAATAATCCTGATTTGGAAGGCTTGGAAAGTGCAATTGCGGCTGTGCGTGAAAGATTGGGCATGCCCCCTACCAAAGCCACACCTGCGGCAACTTCAGGCCTCAATGTGACTGGGCAAGTGAACTTGTCTGCTTCCTTGAAGTCCAAGGCCAGCCCCAACGATGTTGTATTTATTTATGCAACCCCTGCCAATGGCGATCGAATGCCTTTGGCCATCTTTAAGACCACTGTGTCGCAGTTGCCTTTTAATTTCACGCTCGACGATTCCACTGCCATGGCCCCCGATCGCAAGTTATCAGCGGCCGGTGAAGTCATGGTTAAGGTACGCGTGACCAAGTCGGGCAATGCCATGCCGCAATCTGGCGATTTGTCGGGCAGTTTGGGTCCTGTCAAAGTAGGCGCCAAAGGCTTGAAATTAGAAATCAAGGATCAGATTCCTTGATGGGTGCTTCGTCCAATTACCCCACCACGCCTGAGCAAATGACAAGGCCTGTGAATATTTGTTAAGCCCCGCTGGCTTGTTTCAAAATTTGAGAGGCTTGGCTGGCGTTCGTACCGCGCCAAGCTACGATTTGATCGGGCCGAATGAGGACCAAGCTGGCTTCGTACAAATCAAGCAATTCTTGGGAATCAAAGCGCAAGACTTTGAAGTCCAAATGACACTGTGAAGCTGCTTGTGAAAACTTCAAAGCATCTTGTGCCAATTGCGTCTTGTCTTTGCCCAGCACCAGCAAAGTCCATTCAAAATTGAAGTGGTCAAACAGAGAACTGCCATCTGGCAACCAAGCGTGAGGAGGTCGACCACCCGGGCATGCTGAAGGGATGTAAGTATTTGCGGCGTCGGCCGGAGCTTGCGTGCCATCTTCAACGATGAGAGGTGAGTGGATGTATCGGCCGCCAAATGTCACGCCTGGAATATTGAACTCGCGTCGCGCATGGCCATTCAAATATTCGGAGGCGATGCTTCGGGCCTGCTCACCTTGTGGTGAAATGTCTTCAAGCGCCTTGTCAGCATCAAACAGCCCAATGGAATCGGCAAACTGCCGTGCATAACTGGTGTTGCGAATGGCCAAGGGCTTTCGTTCAATTTCGTAGGTGTCAAGCAGATTAGATGGGGCTTGTCCTTTTAATACGGCTGCGAGTTTCCAGCCTAAATTCACGGCATCTTCAACGGCTGTGTTGTAGCCAAGACCACCCGTGGGTGTGAACAAATGAACTGCATCGCCGCCTAAGAAGATGCGTCCCTTTTGGAAGCTGTCTGCCACCAGCGCATGACCGGCTAGCCAAGTGGCCATCGATAAAATTTCAATGTCAATGCGTTGACCGTAGGCCAGTGCAAACAGTCTTTTGGCATCTTCTGCTGTCAGTGCTTCGGTGGCGGCATCGTCTGCCATTTGTACATGAAAGGCAAACTCACTGACGCCATCAACCGACATGATGAATGCGCGCAGTTCTGGATTGACAATGACATACATCCAAGCGCGGTCATTTGGATTTCGATCGTAGAAGTGCGGGGCCTTCAAGTAAACCGCCAGCATTTTGCCGCCCATGAAATTGCGCTTGAAGCCTGTGGCGCCGCCCCATGCAATGCCGAGTTCATGGCGAACGAAACTTCTGGCGCCATCTGCGCCGATTAAGTACCTGGCTCTGACTTTAAGAGAAGCTGGTTCAGCCGAATTGACTTGTTGAATGCTGGCCTGAATAGGGTGACTCGCTTCAACCGAACCTGTATTGTTGGCTGAGAGACTTTCATCTTTGAACGATTCAAGCTTCCATCCATAGCGAATGTCGTTGCTAGCCCAATTCTCAGCATGCTGGCGCAGCGTGACTTCTACAAATTTTTGAGAAACCCGGTGCGGCAATTCAGCAGCACTCCATGAACCCGTCATGGCTTTGATAGCTTGGGGTGCGGCCGCCGCGGTGGGCAATCTAAGCCGGGCCAACTCAATGCCACTAAAGCGCGTGAGGTAGGTGATGTCTGTAGGGTGATGGGGCGGCAGTCCTTGCGCGCGAATTTCTTGAGCAAATCCGAGACGCCGAAAATGCTCCATTGTGCGAGCCTGCGTGGCATTGGCTTGCGGGTTGAAGGCCGTGCTGGCTTTGGGGTCGACCAGAAGGCACCTGATGTGCCTGCGTCCTAACTCATTGGCCAACATGAGGCCAAAGGGCCCACCCCCTGCAATCAGGACATCGGTTTCTAGAGCCTTAGTCATCAATCATTTCACAACAGCAAACAAGCTGCTGTAGTCGTCAGTCCAAGGCACAAACCCATTTGGACTCTCCAGTGTTGTGGCTGCCTTCAAAGCATTTTGTTCAAACCACAGTGGGTCCTTGGCCAGCAAGGCCCATCTCGAAGGGTAAACCAATCGGTCATCGTCACCTGGGTGGTCGATGAGCCGGGCTGTGAAGCCCAGTTTTTGTGCGGCAGTTTGAATGACGGGTTGAAGGTCTAAAAATCTGTTGGTGATGTGGACAGCCATCACGCCATTCGGCTTTAGATGCCTGGCGTATTGTTCAAAGGCCTCGCGCGTGAGCAAGTGCACGGGTACCGAATCGCCTGAAAATGCATCGACTACCAAGACGTCGAATTGCTGCGGCGATTCTGCTTCGAGTTGCAGTCTGGCATCGCCCAGCACAAGTTCGGTTTTAGCCAAAGTCTTTGATAAAAAACTGAAGTTATTTTGAGCCATGCCAATCACGAGCGGATCGATTTCATAAATTCGGTAAGAGTCTCCTTGTCGGCCATACCCAGCCAAGGTGCCCACTCCCAAACCAATCACACCCACTCGAACAGGGCCCTTGCTCATTTGCGTGGTGATGGCAAGGCCAGCGCCCGCATCGGCGTTGTAATAAGTGGTGGGCTCCAAGGCGCGCTCAGGTGCCAAGAATTGTTTGCCATGAACGATTTGTCCGTGCAGCATGCTGCGGTAGCCTGCATCAGGAAATGCAAAAACCCTTAAGCTGCCATAGAAATTTCTACCTTTCATTTCCACGCCATCTGCCTCTTGCATGTGGTCGTTCACGCTCACTGTGCTGAGTGCAACCAGCGCCAGAGAGCTGACAACAGCAAACATGGGCCTGCCTAGTCCTTGTGAAATGGCCGGCCATGCGCGCCACAGCGATAGGCTGACGACGAGGCCACTCAATACCACCGCGACAGACAACTCGTAATGACCATCGAATGCATAAGGCGCAATGACGCCTACAAAAAAGCCACCTAAAAATCCACCCACAGACAGCATCAAGTAATACAAGGTGAGCTGCTTTGTAGACGGTTGTTGCAAAGCCAGTTCACCGTGGCAAACCATGCACACGACAAAAAATGACGTGAGGTTAATGCCCATGGCCACCAGCAGCGGCAAATCTGACAAGCCCAGCGTGGGCAGGTAAGCCAGCGCGCCTAAACTTAAAGCCAAGAGCGGTAAAAAAATGCGTCTTTGGTACCAGCCCTGTCGTTCAAAACACAAAATGAAGGTCAGCAAATAAAGCGCCAGAGGCGCGATCCATAGCAAGGGAATGGGTGCTATGTTTTGTGTGAGGTAACTGGTATCGGCCACCATCAAAATAGAGGGGCAGGCTGCCAGCGCCACCCACAACAGCAATTGGCCAGCTTTGATGGTTGACGAGACCTTGTCCTGGGCTTGATGACCTGAGGCTTGCGTTTCTTCGGCCAAGGGCTTGGCATGCCTGCCGCGCCAAGCCAAGCTGCCACAAGCCAGCACAAACAGAACAAACAAGCCTGACCATGCCAAAGACTGCCAACGTGTTGGCAACAAAGGCTCCACCACAAATGGGTAAGCCAACAAGGCCAACATGGAGCCAAAGTTGGACAGTGCAAACAGTCTGTAAGTGACAGCGCCGCTGCGCTCTCGTGCAAACCAAGCCTGGACCAGAGGGCCTGTGGTTGAGAGAACCATGTAGGGCAAACCAATAGAGGCGCTGAGCAAACCCAGAATGCGCAAAGTGGGGTTCTCAGCGCCCGTGGGTTTCCAAAATTCACTTGGCGTGATGGGGAGCAGCAGCACACAACTTGCCAGCAATACCATGTGAAGAAGGCTCTGACGCACAGGCGTCAAGTGATTGACCACCCAATGCGTGTAAAGATAGCCCAGCAACAGCAGTGCTTGGAAAAACAGCATGCAAGTGGTCCAGACTGAAGCTGATCCGCCAAACCAAGGCAGGATCATCTTGCCCATCATGGGCTGGACTTGGAAAAGTAAGAAGGCACTGAGGAAAATGGTCAGGCCATAGAGAAATACGGCCTTGACGTCAGTGGATTTTTGCATGCCGGCGATTATGACGCTTTTAAGGCACTTTGCACTGAAATAGTGAATCCATGTCACAACTGAACATGGATTGATGGGTATTTTGGCGGAAGCGGTGAGATTCGAACTCACGGGCCCTTTCGAGCCGCCGGTTTTCAAGACCGGTGCAATCGACCACTCTGCCACACTTCCTGCGGGGGGGATTGTAACCTTGTTCTATGTCCAATTAGAGGCAGGATTTAGCGGCAAGGCTAAATTAATGTTGATCTGACCCCAATTTAATTCAGCAGCATGCCTTGGGTTTCGATGTAAGCAATGATTTCGGCTAGGCCAGTTTGGGTTTTGAGGTTGGTCATGACGAAAGGCTTGAGGCCTTTGGGGGTGGTGCGCATGCGCGTGGTGTCGGCGTGCATGACGTTAAGGTCGGCGCCCACGTAGGGGGCGAGGTCGGTTTTATTGATGACGAAGAGATCGCTTTTGGTAATGCCAGGGCCACCTTTGCGAGGGATTTTTTCGCCAGCGGCTACGTCGATCACGTAGATGGTGAGGTCGGACAATTCTGGGCTGAAGGTCGCTGCCAAGTTGTCGCCGCCGCTTTCTACGAAAACCACATCGGCGTTGGGAAATTTTTCCAGCATGCGGTCGATGGCTTCTAGGTTGATAGAGGCATCTTCGCGGATGGCGGTGTGGGGGCAGCCACCGGTTTCGACACCCATGATGCGGTCTGCATCCAAAGCGCCACTCACAGTAAGCAGGCGTTGATCTTCTTTGGTGTAGATGTCGTTGGTGATAGCCACCAGGTCCCATTTGTGTCGCATGCTTTTGCACAGCATTTCAAGCAAGGTGGTTTTGCCAGAGCCCACCGGCCCGCCAATACCGACGCGAAGGGGTGGTAGTTTTTTGGTGCGATGGGGTATGTGGTGAAGTGCGGTCATGATCTGAACAGTCTGGAGTATTGGGTTTCGTGCCTGGCAGACATGACGGCCAGCATGGGACAAAAAGCTTGGCGATCGTGGTCGCTTAAGGCTATGGCGTGTTGCACAGCTTCGGGGATTTCGTGAGCCAGTCGGGCCAGTATTTTTTGACCTGAGATTTGGCCTAAGGGCACAGCTTTCAGAGCGGCTTGTGTCATGTTCTCAGCCCAGCCGAAGGCGTAGGCTTGAAGGGCACTTTCTAGGGGTGCATTGGCCAAGGACAGTGCCAAGGACATGGCGATGGGGTAGGTGGGCCGCAGTTCGCTGCAAAGTTGCAAGGCTTGTGTTGTGGCTATGTTTTGAATGCGCAACCAGTCTAAAAGAGATCGACCCATCTGCTCTGTTTGCAATCGCATTTCATGCGTCTCGCGAGTGGCGTGAACCCATGCGCTGAGTTCTTTGAGTCTTGCCATGTTCATAGTTTGCCAAGCAGGAATGGCTTGTGCCATTAGGGCCATATCGCCCCGTGCTTGGGACAAGTGAAGTTGATCGGCCAGCCAATTTGCACAAGACAATTCATCGTGCACGTACTCGTGGTCGATGGCCGCTTCGAGGGCTTCAGAATAGGAAAAACCACCTACAGGTAATGCAGGTGAAGCTAACCAAATGAGTTGAAGCAGTTCAGTGGTCATGCTTGCAGTTCGGACCATGGACATGAGCGTGTTCATGGTCGTGCTGACTTGCTGGCGCATGAGTGTGGTCGTGGCCATCATCATGTGAGTGACCTGAGCCGCCATGGTGCGCGCCATAAGCGCCACCTTCAGGTTCAAAGGCTTCATCTACCGTGTTGACGATCAAGTGCATTGACCGCAACATGTCGGCCAACACTGAGTCGGGCTCAATTTGGAGGTGATCTGGTTTGAGTTCAATGGGCACATGCCGATTGCCCAAGTGGTAGGCCGCGCGGATGAGGTCGAAGGGCGAGCCGTGTTGAGGGCATGTTGTGATGCGCAGCAATGCTTGAGGCGCAGCTTCAATGCGAACCAAACTGCCATCATCGACTATCAACACATCGCCACCGCGCACCACATGACCGCGCTGCAAAAATACTGATAAGACACGACCCGAGGAGTCTTCAACTTGGAAGCGGCTTTTTTGCCGGACATCCCAGTCTAAAGAAACGGTAGGCGCACGTTTAATCAAAGCCTTGGCCAAGCCTTGACCGCCAGAAATTAATTTAGAGCAAGTGAGCATTCAATCCATCAAAAAATTCAATTCTTGCTCATCAGAACAAGAAGTAACGTTGCGTCATGGGCAAACTGACCGCAGGTTCGCACGTGAGCAGCAAGCCATCCGCGCGCACTGCATAAGTTTGCGCATCGACTTCCATTTTAGGCGTGTAATCATTGAGAATCATGTGGCGTTTTCCCACACCTCGAATGCCTTTGACGGCCGACAATGTTTTCTGCAAACCATACTTCTGACCAATGCCAGCCGCAAGTCCGGCTTGCGATACAAACGTGAGCGAGCCGCGTGCCAGTGCGCCGCCGAAGCTGCCAAACATAGAGCGATAGTGCACGGGTTGTGGCGTGGGAATGGAGGCATTGGGATCACCCATGGCGGCCATGGCAATGAAGCCGCCTTTCAAGATGACAGCAGGTTTAACGCCAAAAAAAGCAGGCTTCCAAATGACCAAGTCGGCCCATTTGCCCGCTTCAATGCTGCCCACTTCATGGCTGATGCCATGCGCAATGGCGGGGTTGATGGAAAGCTTGGCAATGTAGCGTTTCACGCGAGCGTTGTCATTGCGATCGGTGTCGCCCGGCAATTTACCCCGCTGCACTTTCATTTTGTGGGCAGTTTGCCAGCAACGCAGAATCACTTCGCCCACGCGGCCCATGGCTTGGCTGTCAGAGCTGAACATGCTGATGGCGCCAAGGTCATGCAAGATGTCTTCGGCTGCAATGGTTTCTTTGCGAATACGGCTTTCGGCAAAGGCCAAGTCTTCGGGAATGGAGGGGTCTAAGTGATGACAGACCATCAGCATGTCAACGTGTTCATCAAGCGTATTGATGGTGTAGGGTCGCGTGGGGTTGGTGGAGGAGGGCAGCACATTGGCTTCGCCTACCACTTTCAAAATATCAGGGGCGTGGCCCCCGCCTGCGCCTTCGGTGTGGAAAGTGTGAATGGTGCGGCCTTTGAAGGCTGCAACGGTGTCTTCCACAAAGCCAGACTCGTTCAAGGTGTCGGTGTGAATGGCCACCTGTGTGTCGGTTTCTTCGGCCACATTCAAGCAGTTGTCGATGGCGGCGGGTGTGGTGCCCCAGTCTTCGTGAAGCTTGAGACCAATGGCGCCCGCATTGATTTGTTCGTGCAAGGAGCCAGGCAAAGCGGCATTACCTTTGCCCAAGAAACCCAAGTTCATGGGAAAGGCATCGGCCGCTTGCATCATGCGCTCTATGTTCCAAGCGCCTGGGGTGCAGGTGGTGGCAAAGGTGCCTGTAGCGGGGCCTGTGCCACCGCCGATCATGGTGGTGATGCCGCTGGCCAAGGCCTCTTCAATTTGCTGAGGTGCAATGAAGTGAATGTGCGTGTCAATGCCGCCAGCAGTCACGATGTTGCCTTCGCAACTGATCACTTCAGTGCCGGGGCCAATGATGATGTCAATGCCAGGTTGTGTATCGGGGTTGCCTGCTTTGCCAATGGCCACAATGCGGCCATCTTTCAAACCAATGTCGGCCTTCACGATGCCCCAATGGTCGATGATCAATGCGTTGGTCATGACGGTGTCTACTGCGCCGCCAGCTTGCGGGCCAGTGCCCGTGCCATCGCGTGTGCGCTGTGATTGCGACATGCCATCGCGAATGGTTTTACCGCCGCCAAATTTGGCTTCTTCGCCATAGCCGCCAGCCAGCAGGGTGAAATCTTTTTCAACTTCAACGATGAGTTCGGTATCTGCCAAGCGAACACGGTCGCCGACGGTGGGGCCAAACATTTCTGCGTAGGCGCGTTTGCCAATCGTTGCCATGATCAATTTCCTTTCACGGCGGGCAGTGCGCCATTGACCAAGGCTCTGAAGCCATAGACCTCGCGCTTGCCGCTGTAGTCGACCAATTCAACGGTGCGTTGTTGGCCGGGCTCGAACCGGACCGCTGTGCCCGCTGCAATGTTCAAGCGCATGCCTTGGGCGGCAGCACGGTCGAAAAGCAGTGCGCCATTGGTTTCTGCAAAGTGATAGTGCGAGCCCACTTGAATAGGCCGGTCGCCGCCGTTTTGTACGACCAGCGTGGTGGTTCTGCGCCCTGGGTTGAGCGTGTGCACGCCTTCGTCTGTAATGAGTTCGCCTGGAATCATGACCGTGTCCTTAAACAATGGGTTGATGCACTGTGACCAGCTTGGTGCCGTCTGGGAAAGTGGCTTCCACTTGAATGTCGGGAATCATTTCTGCAATGCCATCCATGACATCGGTGCGCGTCAAAAGGCTGCGGCCTTCGCTCATGAGTTGCGCCACGGTTTTGCCATCGCGCGCACCTTCCATCACGGCTGCACTGATGTAGGCCACGGCCTCTGGGTAATTCAATTTAAGGCCACGGGCTTTTCGGCGCTCGGCCAAGAGCCCTGCTGTGAAGATAAGGAGTTTGTCTTTTTCGCGTGGGGTGAGTTCCATGGTGCACTCGTTTGAAGTTCAGATTCAAGCTTACCTCAAGCAACATGCATGCCCTTGCGCTTTTTGAGAATCTTTGAGCTGCACCGCAAAAGGCCGCAACTATTTTGGTACTAACAAATATGAAATGCACAAATTTGGTTCATTTTTTGAGATTTGGCCTGCCGATAGCGTGTGGAAATTCATTCTTCATTGAATCGGAACAGGAAATTTCCACTCTCATCACGATCAGAAACCTGCGTGTTGGCACAACCTTTACAAAGGGTAGACAGCGTTGCAGTTCTTAGCTTGTTTACCAATCTTCCTTAATTTGATTGGAGTGCTCTTATGTTGAATCGTCGTGGCAATCTCAAAGCCTTGGCCCTTGCATCTGCCCTCGTAGCAGGTGGTTTGTCTTTCTCTGTACAAGCTCAAACTTCTAACACCATCAAAGTGGGCATTTTGCACAGCTTGTCTGGCACCATGGCTATTTCTGAAACCGTGTTGAAAGACACCGTGTTGATGGCCATCGATGAAATCAACGCCAAAGGCGGTGTGTTGGGCAAGAAGCTCGAACCCGTGGTGGTCGATCCTGCTTCTAACTGGCCTTTGTTTGCTGAAAAAACCAAGCAACTCTTGGGTCAAGACAAAGTGTCCGTGATTTTCGGTTGCTGGACTTCTGTGTCACGCAAGTCTGTGTTGCCAGGGGTTGAAGAAATGAACGGCTTGCTGTTCTACCCCGTGCAGTACGAAGGTGAAGAGCTGTCTAAAAACGTTTTCTATACAGGTGCAGCACCAAACCAACAAGCTATTCCTGCGGTTGACTATTTGATGAGCAAAGACGGTGGCTCTGCCAAGCGTTGGGTGTTGTTAGGTACCGACTATGTGTACCCACGTACTACCAATAAAATTTTGCGCGCTTACTTGAAGAGCAAAGGCGTGAAAGATTCTGACATCGACGAAAAATACACACCCTTTGGCCATTCAGACTACCAAACGATTGTGGCAGATGTGAAGAAATTTTCAGCTGGCGGTAAAACTGCTGTGGTGTCCACCATCAACGGTGACTCCAATGTGCCTTTCTACAAAGAGTTGGCCATTGCGCGTGCATTAGCGGCCAAGCCCAAGCTGCTTATTTTGGACGAGCCCACTGAGGGCATTTAGCCAAGCATCATCAAAGACATTGGCCGAGTGATTCGCAAATTGGCGGATGTGGGTTTGCAAGGCCAACGCATGGCTGTGTTGTTGTGCGAGCAGTACTATGACTTTGCACAAGAGTTGGCTGACGCCTACATGGTGATGGAACGCGGCGAGGTGATTGCCAAGGGCCCCGGCCATGAGATGCAAGCCAAAGGCATTCGCCAGTTGGTGGCGATTTAAACGCTCCAAATTCTGGGGGGCATGCTGGGCAAGGCCCACAGCGTGTGACGCCAAGTGGCCCATACTTGCTTGAGCAAGTCCATGGTGGGTTCAACCAAGGGTGACATGACGCGCAGCACAAGGACTTGCGGATGAGCACACGTGATGCCAGCTTGGTGTTTTAAGGGATGTGCTTCTATCACTTCGCGTGCAGCCTCAAGTGCTTTTTCTGCTCGCTTGAGTTCAATGGCAGTGCCTGCCGCAAACACCAAACTGGCCAAACATTTTTGCCCTGCCAATCCTAGGGGACTGTTAAGCCAACGCGCATCGTTGCCGCGAACATTGCCTTTTTCCAACCACACGCCTGAAATTTCTAAATGTTGTTGAAAGTAGCCTTGCTCAAAGGACAAGTTGGAAGTGGGAAGCCCTAAAGCCGTCACATCCCATGTGATCAGTTCTGCACCCGGCTCCAGATTGAAGATGGCGCGATTGGTGGCTTCGCAGTCGTTGTAGGCAATGGCTTCCAAAGGTAGCCACTCTAACCTAGCGCCTGCAGAGACGTGCGCAACAACTTGCTGAAGGGCAGGGAACCCCCCGGATTTGTAAAACCGAGTGGCACCAGGCGTGCTGACCAAGCCATGCGCACCTTTGGCCACACTCACCTGAATGTCTAAAGTGTCGCCGCCTACCAAACCGCCTGGTGGATGCACCAGCACGTTGTGACAAATTTGATCGCCTTCTGGGTAAAGGCTTTGCAAAATTCGCAGCGGACCTTGGTGCAAATACCGGGCCACGCTGCGCTGAGACTCATGGGTGTAATCAAGTTTGAGTTCAGCGCGCCATACCATAAGGACGGGTGTTATTTAGAAGATGATTGCTGAAGGGCAATCAAGGTCCAAAGCTTCTTGTCTGTTTCCGTCAATCTTTCGGAGTTGTCTACTGCAGACTGAAACTTTTCTTGGTCTGTTAGCAAGCTAAGTTGCCTGACTTGACCTAGCAAATGTTTGTAGTGCTCGATGGTGTGGTCTGTATTGGATGCAATTTTATGCAGCGGCAAGATAGAAACATCGTCCATGAGTTCGCGCTCTCGCTTAGCTCTTTCAATCAAGAGCTTTATTTCTTCATCACTCAAGTGCAAGCGCTTTGCTTCTGTTTTGATGTACAAAGCCTCATCTTCGTCAATGTGTCCGTCTGACAGCATTTCGTAAAGCTTGTTCACCAAGGCCTCTCGGTCCATTTTGAGTTGGTCACTGAAAGCAGAGGACAAAAGCGCCGCTGGGATCGCAAAAATACCAATGCCGATCAAAGCCAGCACAATGGTCATGGCGCGGCCAGCCGGTGTGACGGGTGATATATCGCCATAACCCACAGAGGCCAGTGTGATCACCGCCCAGTAAATGGATTGGGGAATGTTCTCAAACTTTTCAGGCTGAGCTTCGTGCTCAAACAAATAGCCTAAGCTGGCGGTCATGACCACAAGCAGTAACATAATAAAAGCCGAGGCGGCCATCACAGGCCATTCGCGAGCGATCACTTTCATCAGTGATTGTGTGGCACCTGTATAGCGCGTGAGCTTGAGCAATCGGAGCAAGCGGAACACCCGCATGAATCGCAAGTCAACCAGGTGGTTCAAGAACACCTCTAAGAAGAAGGGTGCAATGGCCAATAAGTCGATGATGGACGAGGTGGATTTGGCCAGTTTGATCCTTCCCGTAACGGCCTTTTTGTAGCCGGGCTCTTCAACGCAACAGTACATGCGAAGGCAGTACTCAAAGGTGAAGATGGAAACCGCAATGGCATCCAAAATGAGGAACTCCATGTTCAGCAAGTAGTGAATGCCGTGCACAGATTCCAAGATCACGGCCAACACAGAGATGACCACCCAAACCACAATGAAAGAGTCGTAAAGGTGGTGCAAGTCGCCACCATAGGCACTGGGAAACACCAGAGCATGCACGCGCTGGCGGAAGGTGCGGCCTTTGTTGGCAATGATGAACGCTTTGTAAGCTGGAATTAAAACTCGGAAGAGTTTCAAGATTCGCAGCAGCCGCAAGAACCTAAGGTAGCGCAAGTCAATAGAAATAAAGGCTTGCAAAAAGAAAGGCAGGATGGCTATCAAATCAATGATGGCAAAGGGACTGGTGGCATATTTGGCCCGCGAGAATCGGTGCTTTTTAAACTCCTCGTCCTCGGGCGCTAGGTAGAAACGAACCAAGTACTCAATGCTGAAAATGACCACAGAGGCCACGTCAAAGTAATGAAACCAAGTTGAGTAAAGTTCATTAATGGCCGGAACTTGCTCGAATATCAGTGCGAACAAATTGGCCACAATCAAGATGCCAATCCAACGGTCGATGGTTTTTTGATAATTGCCCTCTATGTGAGGGTTTAACAGCCAGCAATAAAGCCATTCGCGAAACGGTAAATCGCTAGAAATGTGGGCTTCATGGTCGGTGATGAGTTGGGCTTCTAAGTCATTGATTTGCATGATCGTGGTCCTTAGAAATCAAATTCATCAACTTTGTTGGCGTAGCCACCCTTGTCGCAAACCGTCAGCCTTATGCTTAATTTGGTGTCGATGGGATCGGTGTCTACCAACTGAGAGGCTGTGACCGGAATAGCCGAGCCAGGCGGGTTTGCCACCAGTTTTTCAAGAAAGATGGCACCAATAGTGCTTCTGTCCTTGGGGTCGCATTTGGCAACAAAATGAACCGGCACATTTAAAAATGGGTTGGTCAGATTGTTCAGGGGTGCCACTTTTTCTGTCAGTTCCTTGAAGCAGTCGCCCCAACGTTTGCGCTCCGTTTCGCTCGCAGCGCAATTTTCAACGCTGAAGCCTGCCTGGGTACGGGCTTCGCTGTTGGCTTTCATCCACTTCATCCAGGCTTCGCCGTTTTGCTTGGTGACTTCGTTTTTGTACCCCTCTTTGTAAGCCAGAACGCCAACCCATGACACCGTGGCCATGACGCAAGCTAAAAGGATGAGAAATAAAATATCGTATCGATTGGGCATGCCCGAATTGACCGGTGCTGCTTGAGCAGCACCGTGTGTGTGAACATTTTCTGTCATGTTAAGGGTTCCATGAAGATGGCAAAAATGTGAAATACCGATTTGGCATTTCATTACATGTATACATGCTATTGAATCGGCTCGAAACGTCAAGCCTTTAATGAAATTTCCAAGCGATTTGGTCAATGAAGCATCAATAAGTCTTGAATAATAATATTTTAGCAAGTCAAAAATAAGACGCTTATTCGTTGTTGGTACTGCGGTGCGCCCAAGCTGTGGTGTGCTTCTCGATGTAGCTAAAAAGCTCGTACATCACCATGGCCATGGCGCCCACCACCACCAAGCCAGAGAAAGCCAAGCCCATTTGCATGGCAGAACCCGCTGAGATGAGCAAATAGCCAATGCCCTCATTGGCCGCCGTCATCTCGGACACGGTGGTGCCCACAAAGGCCAAGGTAATGGCCACTTTGAGGGAGCCAAAGAAATAGGGCATAGAGCGTGGCAGACCCACTTTGACCAAGACATCCCAACGCTTTGCACCAAGAACGCGCAATACGTCTTCAAGCTCGGGTTCAAGTGTGGCCAAACCTGTTGCAATGTTGACCATGATGGGGAAGAAGCTAATAAGGAAAGCAGTGAGAATGGCGGGGCCGATGCCGATGCCAAACCACACCACCAAGATGGGCACAAAGGCGGCCTTTGGCAGCGCATTGAAAGCGGTCATGAGGGGATAGACCGCTGCATAGGCCAATCTGGAGCTACCGATGACAAAACCAAGCAGAACGCCCACCACAATGGCAATGCCAAACCCGGCCATGGTGACCCAGTAAGTGCGCCATGCATGGGCCGCAATGACGCCGCTGAATTCAACGGTTTGTTGTGCAATTCGGTAGGGGCTTGGAAAAATGAATTCTGAAACTTTGAAAATGCTGCAGATGGCTTGCCATATGACAAGGGTGAGCACCAACAAAATCCAGGGTGCGCTTGCTTCTAGAGTTTTCTTATTCACAAGACGGCCTGTTATTGGTTAATGACGGCAACAGTTTGTCGAATGGCACCAATGTGGCCACGCAATTCGTGAACGATGTGGGTGAATTGGGGAGTGTATGTCACTTCCAAATCGCGAGGACGTGGCAAGTCAATTTCTTTTTTCACCACAAACCGGCCTGGGCTTTTGCTCATGACATACACCGTGTCGGCTAGGAAAACCGATTCGCGCAAATCGTGGGTGACCAAAATGACATTGAACTTTTGCTCAGTCCAGAGGTCGCGCAAGATGCACCACAACTCTTCGCGCGTGAAGGCATCGAGCGCACCAAAGGGTTCGTCTAGCAACAGCATTTTGGGTTCGTGAATGAGTGCGCGGCAAATGCTGGCGCGCTGTTGCATGCCGCCAGACAGTTGCCAAGGATATTTGTCTTCGTAGCCACCTAAACCTACTGTTCTTAACAGCTTGCTGGCGCGCTCGGCAAATTCTGCTTTGCGTTTCTTGAATTGGGTGCGAAAGGGTTCGACAATTTCAAGCGGCAGTAAAACGTTGTCAAGCGTGGTACGCCATGGCAGAAGGGACGGCGCTTGGAACGCCATGCCACTGATTTTCAAGGGACCTGTGACGGGTTGACCATCGACAAAAATTTGCCCTTTGCTGGGACGTTTGAGCCCCGTGGTCAGTTTCATGAAGGTGGACTTACCGCAGCCCGATGGGCCCACAATGGCAATGAACTCGCCCTGCTTGACTTGCAAGTTGATGTCTTCAACTGCATAGTGGTTTTGCGCCAACAACTCGTCGTTGTAAGCCAACCAAACATTTTGAAAATCAACGAAATTTGCAATGTTCAAAACAGGCCGCCTCGTTGAATCAATTACTTTTTAAGTTTTGGAAGAATGTCGAGTTCTTTGGCGCTTGGCAAGAAAGAACCATTCCAAATGTCGTCGGCCTTCACACGTGTTTTGGTGTTGAACGCATCAGACACTTGTGAGGCCATGAGGGACAGGCGAGGGCCTTTGATTTGACCAAAACCTTCCTCGCGTGCTGAAGCGCTGTTGATGACGGTGTCGATGGCCAACTGCAAGCGGCGTGTTTCGAGTTCTACGTTGATGATACCGTCGCGCGCTTTGACATCGGCAATGACAGCAGCTGGGTTGTTAATGACATCCTTGGCGCCTTTGGTGAAGGCGGCCAAGAAAGCTTTGACTGCAGCCGGATTTTCTTTGATGATTTTGGGCGATGCAATGATGGCGTTGCCATAGAGCTTCACGCCAAAGTCTGGGTACTGCATCACGACCACTTCATCGGCTTTGACGCCGCGGGCTTCGATGTTCAGCAAAGAGGTGAAGGTGAAGCCTGTGATGGCATCTACGTCGCCGCGAACCAGCATGGTTTCACGCAGTGGTGGGTCCATGGCCGTCCAAGCCACATTGCCAATGTTGTTGGCTTTTTGGAAGATGGGGAAAGCACGGCGACCTGCGTCAAAAACGGGTGCGCCCAATTTCTTGCCTGCCAAATCGGCTGGCGTTTTGATGCCAGATTTTTTGAGTGCCATGACCGATGCAGGCGTGTTGTTGTAGACCATCATGATGGCCACAGGTTTGTTGGGTACTTCGGGGTTGTTGGCGTGGAATTCCATCAGGGCTGCCAAGTCTGCAAAACCAATGTCGTAACTGCCAGACGCAACGCGGGTTACTGCGGCGCCAGAACCGTTGCCTGCGTCAACGGTGACGTCGAGCTTGGCGTCTTTGAAATAGCCTTTTGCAACAGGTGTGAGGAACAGTGCCGAGGGGCCTTCAAAGCGCCAGTCGAGTTGAAATTTAATGGGTGTATTTTGAGCTTGTGCCAAGCCAAAAGCGCAAGTCACTAACAATGCGGCCGTGGTCTTCAGTAGGAAACGTTTTTTCATAGGGGCTCCGATTAAAAAATGAGATTAATTTTGTGAAAGAACTTGGCAATATCGGTGCCATTATGAAGGGCATTAAAAGGCGCACCTTTATACAAAATGTATACACTTTGTGCCTCTTTGGGCTTCGGTAAAACCCTTGCTCGCCTCAAAATGGCTCGGACTCAGTTCAGAAGATCCAAAAGGGTGCGAGAAATAACTTGGGTCGCTTTTCGCAAATCTTCTAAATTCAGCCGTTCATCCGCTCGTTTGGCATGTGATTCTAAGACTGTGCGAGGGCCCGCACCATAAATCACACCAGGAATGCCTTTTTCGACATACAAGCGAACGTCTGTGTAAAGGGGTGTTCCCATGGCGGGAATGGGCTCGCCAAAAACTTCGCCGCCGTGTTTTTGAATGGCTTGCACCAAAGGCGCATTGCCTGCCAGAGGCTTCATGGCATGGGCCATAAGAATGCGTTTGATCTCAATGCTGATCAAGGCATCAGACGACCGGCCTTGGTTAAAGTCGTTGGCTGCATCTGCAATGACCTTGCGAATGTTGGCTTCTACCTGATCTGGAATTTCTTCCGGAATCATGCGGCGATCTAGTTTGAAGCTGACTGTGCCGGGCACCACATTGGTATTGGTGCCACCTTCAATGCGGCCCACGTTCAAATAGGGGTGATTGATGCCTTCAACTTGGGAGCTAATTTGTTTGTAGAGTTTGTTTTGCGCATACAGGCTGCTCAAAATCTGAACGGCTGCTTGAAGCGCATCTACACCCGTATCGGGAATGGCCGCATGGGCCATCTTGCCGTGAACAGTCACTTCCATTTGCAGGCAACCATTGTGTGCTGTGACCACTTGGTAGCTAAAGCCTGCTGCAATCATGAGGTCGGGCCGCGTATAGCCTTTGTCGAGTAACCAGCCAGGACCTTTTTCGCCGCCAAATTCTTCGTCATAGGTGAAATGCAATTCAACATTGCCTTTGAGTGGCAAATTGTTTTTGGCTTGCAGGGCCTCGACTGCGCGCAGTGCAAATGTGAAGGTAGAAAAGTCACATTTGCTAACAGCTGTAGCGCGGCCAAACATCTGGCCATTTTCAATTTCAGCGCCGTAGGGTGAATGCGTCCAACCTTCTCCGGGCGGCACCACATCGCCATGCGCATTCAAGGCAATGGTTTTGCCGCCTGCTCCGAAAGGTCTGCGCACAATGAGGTTGGTGAGTGAGGTCAGTCCATAAGCTTTGACTTCTGCTTCAGGCACCGGAAATTGTTCTGCCTCATAACCTATTTTTTTTAGAAGCTCAGTGGTTTTTGCTGCGTGGGGTGCATTGTTGCCAGGTGGCGTGTCGGTAGGCATTTGCACCAGTGCCTGTAGAAACTGAACTTGTTCATCGAAGTGAGCATCGATCCATTGATCGAGTTCTTGGTAAAACGATTGTTGGGGGGTCATTGTTTTTCAAATTTAAGCGAGTTGGTGCAAGACATGTTCAAAGGCATCGATGCAAAGTTGCATGTCATCTGTGGTTGAAGACTCCAAGGGGTTGTGGCTGATGCCACTGTTTTCGCCGCGCACAAAGAGCATGGCCTGGGGCATGATTTCATGCAGTTTCATGGCGTCGTGGCCCGCGCCACTGGGCATGACAAAGCGAGGCACCCCCGTGTCTTTCAAGGCCTTTTCCCAGCGCTCTTGCCACTCAGGCGCGCTAGGTGCTGCTGGTGCTCTAAGCGTTGCTTCACGGTGGCAAACAAGGCCGCGTCGGTTGCATATTTCATCGAGCGCATTCAACACATCTTTTTCTAAAGCGTCGCGCTGAGGGTCTAGGGGCGCGCGCATGTCCATCGAGAACGTGCATTTGCCAGGCACCACATTGATCGAACCATTGGGCACTTGGAGTTGTCCAATGGTGGCCACGGAATCGCCGTCTGCAGCCGCGCGTTTTTCCATGTACAGGGCCAGTTCGGCCACTGCGCAAGCAGCATCTCGCCGGCGGTCCATGGGCGTGGTGCCTGCGTGACTGGCCATGCCCACCATTTCGCACACATAACGCACGCTGCCATTGATGGAACTCACAATGCCCAAGGGCAGGTTCAGTTCGTTGAGCACGGGGCCTTGCTCAATGTGCACTTCAACGAAGCCCACGTAGTCTGCAGGCCTACGTTGAATGTTGGGAATTTCTTGTTCATTCAAGCCTGCTTTTTTCATGGCCTCGCGCATGGAGATGCCATTGGCATCAGTCTGCGATAGCCAATCTGGGTTGAACTGACCGACCAAGGCGCCAGAGCCCAAGAAGGTGGCTTTGTAGCGCTGACCTTCTTCTTCTGCAAATGCCACTACTTCAAGACCAATGGGCAAGCGTTGATGCGCTTGTGCCAATTTTTGAACACAGGCAATGGGCACATAAATACCCAAGCGCCCATCGTGCTTGCCGCCATTGCGAACGGTGTCGAAATGGCTGCCGGTCATGAGGTATTTGGCACCTGGCACACTGGGGTGATAACGGCCCACCACATTGCCCACAGCATCGACATAGACTTCGTCAAAGCCTGCCAATCTCATGGTGCTTTGAATGCTTTGTGAGCAAGCCATATGGGCGTCTGTGAGGTAAGTCACTGTGAGTTGGCCGGCCTCTTTGAAACCAGGGTCGCTGTATTGCGACAAGTCTTCTTGCCAATCCCAAACTTGCTGACCTTGAAGCGGGTGGGAATTGGTTTTGTCGTTCAAACGAATTTCAACAATTCGGTGAATGTTGCGCAGGCACTCTTGCAGTTCAAAATCTGGATGACCGCTTAGGCGTCTTTCAAAAGTAGCCATGATTTGATGCTTGTTGAGCCCCAGTCCGCGCGGTCCTCTGACGGCCAAAATAAAGGGCCATTCAAACTTTTGCTTGTAGGCAGCATTGAGGCTTTGAATTTTTTCAAATTCAGCAGGGGTGCATTCAGTGAGGCCAGCTTTGCTTTGCTCGTTGGTAGATTCTGCGGTCAGTTCTTTGCGCACCATGGCTTTGCCTGCCAGTTCGGGGTGAGCGCGAATCAAACCGATTTGAGCGTCTTTGCCCGCATCTTTGAGGACCAGCGCCATGCAGTGTTTCAAGTGCGCCCAAGACGCAAAAGGGCGGTGCTGAAGCGCGCCTTCCGCAATCCATGGCGAGTGTTCGTACAAGCCATCTAGCAGTTGCGTGGCCTCTTGGGGCGAAGCTGTATTGAGTTGTTCTAGGCTGAGTGTCATGGTGTGTAGGGGTGGGTGGTTTTCCAATGGCGCGCGATGTCTAAGCGGCGGCAGACCCAGACATGATCGTGAGCTTGGATGTGGTCTAAAAATCTTTGAATGGCGGTGATGCGCCCAGGCCGTCCTAGTAGTCTGCAGTGCATGCCGATGCTCATCATTTTGGGGCGGTTCAGGCCTTGCGGATTGCCTTCTTTGTAGAGCGCGTCAAAAGTGTCCTTCATGTATTGAAAAAACGGATCGGCATGCGAATAACCTTGAGGCATTGCAAAGCGCATGTCGTTGCAATCTAGGGTGTAAGGGACGATCAGCTGAGGCGCCACTTGGCCATCAGTTTTCTCCACCTTCATCCAAAAAGGCAGATCGTCTCCGTAGTAGTCGCTGTCGTATTCGAAGCCACCAAAGTCTGCCACCAAGCGGCGTGTACGGGGGCTGTCGCGGCCGGTGTACCAACCCAAGGGCCTTTCACCGCTGAGCTTTTGCAAGATGGCCATGGCCTCAGCCATGTGTGCGCGCTCGGTGGCTTCATCGATGTTTTGGTAGTGAATCCATTTCAAGCCATGACATGCAATGTCATAGCCCAATTCTTGAAATGCAGCCAACACATCGGGGTACCTTTGAAGCGCGGTGGCCACACCAAACACAGTGAGGGGCAGTTTGCGTTGTTCAAACTCGCGCAGCAAACGCCACACCCCTGCACGCGAGCCATATTCATAAATGCCCTCCATGCTGATGTGCCGATCTGGGTAAGACGCGGGGTTAAACATTTCTGACAAGAATTGTTCAGAGCCTGAATCGCCGTGCAGCACAGAATTTTCGCTACCCTCTTCGTAGTTCAAGACAAACTGCACCGCCACGCGGGCTTGGCCGGGCCATTGCGCGTGAGGTGGGTTTCGGCCGTAGCCTTTGAGATCGCGGGGGTAAGCGGCAGTGGAGTCGTAGACAGAGTCGTTCATGACAGGGCCAATGAAATATCGTGAGTGGGAATTTTTTTGTCAAAGCTCAAGCTGTTTTCGACAAAAATCAAATGTTCTTCCATAAGCCTTGCAGCCAAGTCGGCGTCTTTCTTGGCCATGGCATCGACGATGGCTTCGTGCTCATCGGCAGAATGCTGTGCGGCATTGCGCGACTGGTACATGAGTGTGATGAGGGCGCAGCGCGAAATAAGTTCACCTAAACTTTGGGCCAAGACATGGTTGCCCATGAGCTCGGCAATGCGCACATGAAAATCGCCCAGCAACTCTGTTCGGCCGTGCACATCTTCTTGTGCAACGGCTTCTTTCTCTTGTTTGGTGTGCGCCTTCAAAGCGCGAATTTTGGCGGATGTGATGTCGCGCACAAATTCTCGTGTCATCTGAACTTCGAGCATGCGCCGTACCGCAAACACTTGTTTGGCTTCAGAAGCAGAAGGTGCGGCTACAAAGGCTCCCCTGGCAGGCTCCATGCGGATCAATCTGTTTTGAGACAGCTGAAACAAGGCTTGCCTGACCAGTGTTCTGGAAACGCCAAAATGAGTGGCCAACTTTTGCTCAGCCAATTTTGAGCCAGGCATGAGCCGATGCTCGACAATGGCTTTTGTTAAAGCGCTGACAATGACGTGGGTTGAAGAGGTTTCCATGCAGAATGATGATAGCTTCAAAAGCCAAAAGTGTATACACTTTCAGTCAACCAATTCAAGGAAAAATGCATCATGGGTCTGAGTACACACGTTTTGGACACCATGCACGGCTGTCCCGCAGCGGGTATGCAGGTGAGCCTGTACACCACAGAGGGGCAATTTGCCACGCTGGTGAAAAGCTTCAAATTGAACGCAGATGGGCGCAACCCTGATGGTCCGCTCTATGACAATGCCAGTTTGCAAAAAGGCACTTACCGCTTGGTATTTGATGTGGCGGGTTATTTCAAGACCAAGGGCGTGAAACTGCCAGAGCCTTCGTTTCTCAACTTGGTCAGCTTGGATTTTGGGGTGGCCGATGTCTCCCAGCACTACCATGTACCGCTGTTAGCAAGCCCTTGGAGCTATTCCACTTACCGCGGCTCTTAAATTTTCACAATTATTTCTAGCTGAAGTGCCCCGTCTGAGGCGGTAAATCAATAAAATCAGTTTTTGTCCAGAACCCAAACCAATCCACCCCACCCCTTATGAGCCAAGTGACCAACACTGTTCGTTTTGTGCTTGACGGCAAAATTGTCGAAGCCCAAGGCGCGCGCCGCACCACCACCGTTTTAGATTACCTGCGCGAAAAATTGCATCGCAAGGGCACCAAGGAGGGTTGCGCTGAAGGGGACTGCGGGGCTTGTGTTGTCATGGTGGGCTCATTGAATGCATCGGGCCATGGCGTTGACTACGTGCCAGTCAATAGCTGTATTCAGTTGTTGCCAACCCTCGATGGCAAGTCTGTCAAAACGGTTGAGAGTTTGAAAAAGCCAGACGGCACTTTGCATCCTGTGCAACAAGCCATGGTCAACTGCCATGGTTCACAGTGCGGTTTTTGTACGCCTGGCATTGTGATGAGCTTGGTCAACTTGGTACAGCTCAACTCTTCTCCCAAACGCCAAGATGTGAGCGACGCACTCAGTGGCAACCTGTGCCGCTGCACGGGCTATGCCCCCATTTTGAATGCCGCGGCCAAGGCCTGCGGCAACAAGGCCGCCTTGAAGCTAGATGATGCGGCTGATGTGCCTTTGCTAAAAGAAATTCAACGTGCTTCCACCCCCACGCTCAGTTTAGAAGGCGAGATCATTGTTCAACCCGTGGTTCGTACCCGCAAAGGCAATGAATTTGTCTCACCCGCCACCGTGGATGAAGTGGCTGACTATTTGGTCAAGCACCCCGCATCGACATTGCTTGCTGGCAGCACCGAAGTGGGTTTGCAAGTTAACAAAAAATATTCACGCCCCGACCACATTGTGTATTTGGGCAACGTGACCGAACTCAAGCAAGTGAAAGACACACCTCAGGCTTGGCACATTGGCGCGGTGGTGTCACTCACGGAAGTGGAAACCTTGGTGTCCAAGGCCTACCCTGATTTTGCAGAGGTGCTGCGTCGTTTTGGCTCGCCCCCCATTCGCTCTACCGCCACTTTGGCAGGCAACATTGCCAACGGTTCTCCAATTGGCGACACCATGCCTTGCCTCATGGCCTTGGGCGCCACTCTCACGCTGCGTCGTGGCGACAAAACGCGCACTGTGTCTTTGGACAAGTTTTATACCGGCCAAAAACAAACTGTGTTGCAAGCGGGTGAATTCATTGAAGCGGTGGTGTTGCCCAAGCCACAAGCAGGCCAAGTGTTCCGTGCCCACAAAGTGAGCAAGCGTTTTGAGCAAGACATTTCTGCCACGTGTGCCGCCATCTCATACACCCTGAAGGCTGGCAAGTTGAGCGGCGTGAAGTTGGCGTACAACGGCTTGGCCCCTTCGCCTTGCAGAGCGCCCAAACTAGAGGCCGTGTTGGAGGGCAAAGCGCCTGCCGATGTGAAGGAATCCGATTTAGATGTCGCCATTGCCGCCAGTTTTGTGGCGCGAGACGGCTTGCGTGCCACTTGGGCGTACCGTTCATTGGTAGCGCGCAATTTGGTGATTGATTTCATTGAAGAACAAACTCAAACAACCACGGAGGTGGCTTAAATGAACGCACCTATTTCTTTGCACAATTTGTTGCCCGTATCGGGCATTCAGCAAGGCACCGATGTCATTCACGAGTCTGCACATTTGCATGTGACAGGCAGTGCCACTTTCACCGACGACATGCCTGAGTTGGCTGGCACTTTGTATGCGGCGCTTATTATGTCGCCGGTTGCGCATGGCGAACTTATTGGCGACGGCATTGACCGCGATGCTATTTTGAAAGAGCACGGTGTGGTGGCGGTTTACACAGCCAAAGACATACCGGGCGAAAACAATTGCGGCCCCATCGTGCACGACGACCCATTTTTGGCTGTCGGCAAGGTTGAGTTTTTGGGACAAGCAGTGGCTGTGGTGGTGGCACGCGAAATGTTGTATGCCCGCGAAGCTGCGCACAAAGCCAAAGTGTTGGTCAAAGAATTGCCACCTATTTTGACCATTGACGAAGCCATGGCAGCGCAAAGTTTTGTCATGCCGGCCAAGGGCATTACGCGTGGCAATGCATCAGAAGCCATTGCCAAGGCCCCTCGCAAAGTGAAGGGCAGCACCGAAACCGGACAGCAAGAACAGTTTTACATGGAAGGCCAAATTACTTACGCGGTGCCGCGTGAAGATGGCCAACTCACTTTGTATTCGTCAACGCAACACCCTGATGGCAATCAGCGTGAGGCTGCTGCTGCTTTGAACTTGAGCACCAACGATGTTGAAGTGATTTGCAGGCGCATGGGCGGCGGCTTTGGCGGCAAAGAAGGCAATGCCAGCATTTTCAGCCAGAGCGCTGCGCTGGCTGCATTCAAATTGCAAAAGCCTGTTAAGTTGCGTGTGAACCGCGACGACGACATGATGATCACGGGCAAGCGCCACGATTTCCGCATTGATTACGAAGTGGGCTACGATGACGAAGGCCGTATTTTGGGTGCTGACATCACGCTCTTATCGCGTTGCGGCTACAGCACCGATTATTCGGGTCCTGTGAACGATCGCGCATGTTTGCACATCGACAACTGCTACTTCATTCCCAATTTAAAACTTATCAGCCACCGCTGCAAAACCAACACCCAAAGCGCCACGGCCTTTCGCGGTTTTGGCGGCCCACAGGGCATGTTTGGCATTGAAACCATCATCGAGCAAATTGCCAATGACATTGGCAAAGATCCTTTGGATGTTCGCATGCTCAACATCTACCAAGACCCCGCTGTGTCTGGCAATCCCGCCACCATGGTCACGCAATATGGTCAGACCATTGCTGACTGGGTGGGCGACAAGGTCATTACCCAAGTGGCCACAGAGGCCAAATACCGAGAGCGCCGTGACAGTGTCAATGCGTTTAACAAAGTCAACAAACGTCGCAAGCGTGGCTTGGCTTTGGTGCCATTGAAGTTTGGCATCAGCTTTACCGCCACCATGTTGAACCAGGGCGGCGCTTTGCTTAACATTTACATGGACGGTTCGGTCAGTGTCAACCATGGCGGGACTGAAATGGGCCAGGGCCTGAACACCAAAATGGCGCAAGTGTGTGCCGATGGTTTGGGCATCGATTTGTCCTACGTTCGCGTGACTGGCACCGACACCCAAAAGGTACCCAATGCATCTGCCACGTCTGCATCAAGCGGTGCCGACATCAATGGTGCTGCCATCATGAATGCAACGGCGCAAATGCGTGCTCGATTGGCGCCAGTGGCTGCCAACATGTTGGGTTGCAAAGACACCGACGTGAACTTTGCCAACAACATGGCCCACGGCGGTGGCAAGTCGGTTGAATGGACGGCTGTGGCGAAACAAGCTTGGATGGACCGTGTGGGCTTGTCTGTAGCGGGTTTCTACATGACGCCAGAAATTAAATACGACTTTTTAACCCTCACGGGTCATGCCTTTTACTACTACTGCTACGGCGCATCTGTCAGTGAAGTTGAAATTGACACACGCACAGGTGAATGGTGGCTGAAGGCGGTGGACATTGTTCACGACGCAGGCAAGAGCATCAACCCCGCCATCGACAAAGGCCAAATTGAAGGCGGCTACGTGCAAGGCATGGGCTGGCTCACCATGGAAGAGTGCATTTGGGACAAGAAAGGCAAGTTCCTCACGCATGGCCCCAGCACTTACAAAATCCCAGTTGCTGGCGACATTCCTGAGCACTTCAATGTGACTTTGTTTGACGGCAGTAACCTCAAGCCAACGCCCTTTAATTCAAAGGCGGTGGGCGAGCCCCCATTGATGCTGGCCTTGTCTACTTTCTTTGCATTGCGCGATGCAGTCAGTGCCAGTGCCGACCACCAAACTGTGGTTCACATGACTGCACCAGCCACGCCAGAAAAGATTTTGATGAGCTGCGAAAAAGCCAAGGCGGCTGTTTAGATCTTCAGTCTTGCCCCTCTGTCAGGGTGTCGAGTTGAAAATGACCGCTCTTGTGCCAAAGCCAAACGTCTGAGTAGACCACCTTGCCCATGTGGGCAGGGACTGGATAGGGCGCTGCTTGGCGAACAGTTTTCTCTATTTCTCGCATGACTTCGGGAGCATGGCCAGGCGCTCTGACCCAGTAGGTGCGTGTCACTTGGCCTTGCTTGTCAACTTCGACATCCAAAACGCCCACAGCGTAAAGCATGGGCGGCATGCGGCCCTTGAAGATGCGAGCGCCATTGAGTTTGTAAAGGTGTTTGGCGGCATCTACTCTGTATTCTTTTGCAGTTCGAGCACTTGATGTGGGCAATTGGGGTTTGACAGGCTCAGATGGAAGCGCAATGGGCGCCGCTGGTTTGACAGGAGTGGGTGCAGGTGCAGGTGTTATTGTTTGTGGCGGCTTAGGCGGTGTACTACAACCGGTCAGCCACAAAGCAACAATGCACGCAGTGCAAGCCAAGTGTGAAGATTTTAGAAAATGGACGATGGCATGAGTCATGGGTCTATGGCCTTCAAAACAACATGTGCGATTCTGTCACTGTACAGTCTGGTTTAGAAGCATTGAATTGAAAGTAGAAGCAGGTGCATTGGTTTTCAGAATTGACATTGAAGTTGGCGCAGATGCCGGGCATTTGGATTACGGTGCAACAAGCCCAAGGCTCGGTGCCGCGGGGTGCAGGCACTGTCATGGCTGTTTTTGCCGATGAGTTTTTGGGCACGATTGGTGGCGGGCATCTTGAATTTGAAGCCATTGCAGAGGCCAGGAGCTACTTGCTTCAGCCTGCAATGTCTCATTCATTGCCCCTTGAAAAAAGAATTGCGCTTGGGCCCAGTTTGGGTCAATGTTGTGGTGGCGCATTGGTCTTGAAGTTTGAGTTCGTCACAGCGGCTGATCAAGCTCGCCTTCAGGCTATTTTGACTGCGCAAGCCGCCGAACGATTTCTGCCTTTGGCCTTGTTTGGCGGAGGTCATGTGGGCAAGGCTTTGGTCAAAGTCTTGGCACCCTTGCCATTTCATGTGAGATGGATCGACAGCCGAGACGAAATTTTTCCAAGCGACGTAGCGCCCCAAGTTGTATGCGAACATTCCAACCCGGTACATGCTGCCGTATCTGATTTGGTGCCCAACAGCCGCGTTCTCATTATGAGTTTCAGCCATGCAGAGGATTTGGATGTGGTGGCGGCCTGCTTGCAACGCCAGCGAGGTCAAAAAGACCTGCCCTACATTGGCCTCATTGGCAGTGCCACCAAGTGGGCCACTTTCAAGCGCCGCCTTGCAGAGCGGGGCTTTTCAGAAGCAGAGTGCCAACAAGTGACATGCCCCATTGGGGTTCCGGGCATTGAGGGGAAAGAACCTGAAGTGATTGCCGTTGCCGTAGCGGCAGAGCTTTTGCAAGCCTAAAAATTGTATACACTTCGGTAAACAGGTCGGAGCCTCATCGATGGAAGCCTATTTGCTAGATTGGGTTAATTTGCTACTGCGGTGGGTCCATGTGATTACCGTGATTGCATGGATTGGTTCGTCTTTTTACTTTGTCTTCTTAGACAACAACCTTTTAAAACCCAACTCCCCTGACTTGCTAGAAAAAGGGGTAGACGGCGCCATGTGGGCGATACACGGGGGTGGTTTTTACAACCCCCAAAAGTACATGGTGGCCCCCCAAAAGATCCATACCAAATTGCATTGGTTTTATTGGGAAAGTTATTCCTCATGGTTAAGCGGCTTTGCCTTGTTCACAGTTCTGTATTTGTGGAATGCCAGCACCTACCTCATTGACAAATCACTCATGGATTGGTCGCCAGCTGCAGCCATCACGGCGGCTCTGAGTTTCTTTGTGGTTTTTTGGTTCGTGTACGACGCCATCTGCCGCTTGTTTGGTTTTCGTAAAAATGGTGAATTGATTGTGGCCACACTCATGTTGTGTGTGGTGGCTTTTGCCTCGTGGCTGGCCTGTCAATTGTTTGCCGGTAGAGCCGCCTTTTTGTTGGTGGGTGCCATGATTGCCACGGCCATGAGTGCCAATGTGTTTGTCTGGATCATTCCTGGCCAGCGCAAAGTTGTAGCCGCCATGACTTCTGGCGAAAAGTACGATGCGATGGCGCTGGCCATTCACGGTAAGCGCGGAAAGCAACGCAGTGTTCACAACACTTATTTCACGCTGCCTGTTATTTTCGCCATGCTAAGCAATCACTACAGTTTTTTGTACACGCATCCACAGCGTTGGCTTATTTTGTTTGTGATGATGTTTGCGGGTGCCTTGATTCGCCAGTTTTTTGTGCAACGGCATGGCTTTCATTTAGGCCGCGCTCGCAACCCTTGGCCTTTTGCAGCCGTTGGTGTGGTTTTGATATTGGCTGCCATTGTGGCCATGGCGCCTTGGGGAGCAAAGAGTGTTGCCAAAAATGAGCAGTCTCAAGCTGCTACTTTTGCACAAGTCAAATCAGTTATAGACCAGCACTGCCTCAGTTGCCATGGCGCGCAAGTTCAAATGAAAAATATTCGTTTGGATACGCCTGGGAATATCAAGCTCAATGCTCAAAACGTTTATCAGCAAGTGAGCGTGACGCAGCAAATGCCCATGAACAATGCCACAGGCATTACGCCGGATGAAAGACAACTTGTGGCCAGTTGGTATTTGGCTGGCGCCAAAGTTGAGCCCTAACTTTTTTCAGTGACCTAAGGCCAGTTGAACGGCAAACTTGTTGTGTCGTTCAATCACATTGCCCAGGTCAACGCTGGCCAATTGACCCTCACTGACCACCACGCGGCCATTGACCACGGTGTATGCCGCAGGCGCGCTGGCACACAGCATGAGACTGCCAATGGCATCGTGCACAGCACCGCCCGCAAAACTTAAATTGCGCAAATCAAACAAGGCCATGTCGGCGCAAAATCCAATACTCAATTGACCGATGTCTGTGCGACCCAATACCTCAGCACCGCCACGAGTGGCCAAACGCAAGGCGTCGCGAGCTGTCATTTCCATGGGGGCTGTGTCGCAGCCAAAAATGGTTTTGCCTTCTGCGTTCACCTGCGGCGGCTCAAGTGATTTTCTAAGCCGCGCCAACAACATGGCTTGACGCGCTTCGTTCACCATGTGGGCAGCATCGTTGCTGGCGCTGCCGTCTACACCCAAGCCCACAGGCACGCCTGCTTCAATCATTTTTCGAATCGGTGCAATGCCACTGGCCAAGCGCATGTTGCTGCACGGGCAATGTGCAATGCCCGTGCGAGTGGCCGCAAAAAGAGAGATGCCTTCATCGTCCAATTTGACGCAATGGGCATGCCACACATCGGGCCCCAACCAGCCCAGGTCTTGTGCGTATTGCGTGGGTGTGCGGTTGAATTTTTCTAAGCTGTAGGCATTGTCATGGTCATTTTCTGCCAAGTGGGTGTGCAGGCGCACGCCATAGTGCCTGGCCATCTCTGCCGACAAACGCATGAGGTCTTGGCTGACGCTGAAAGGCGAGCAAGGGGCTACGGCCACTTGTGTCATGGCGCCATGCGATGCGTTGTGGTAGCGCTCGATCAATCGCTGTGTGTCTTTCAGAATGGCATCTTCTTGTTCCACCGCTCTATCGGGCGGCAGGCCGCCCTTGGATTGGCCCACGCTCATGCTGCCGCGTGTGGCCACAAATCGCATGCCAATTTCTTTGGCTGCTGCAATGCAATCGTCTAACTTGACGCCGTTGGGGTAGATGTACAAGTGGTCACTGCTGGTGGTGCAACCCGATAACAACAATTCGGCCATGGCGGTTTGGGTGCTGGCGTAAATCATGTCGGGTTGAAGGCCAGCCCAGATGGGATAAAGACCTTGGAGCCAGCTGAAAAGTTCGGCGTTTTGAACCGCGGGTATGGCGCGCGTTAAGCTTTGCGACATGTGATGGTGCGTGTTGACCATGCCAGGAATGACCACGTGGTGTTCGGCATTGATCACGCGATCGGCTGTTTGAGGCAATTGGGCCGCAGGGCCAACGGCCTCAATGCAGTTGTCTCTGACAAAGACTGAGGCGTTGCGAAGTTCATCGCCTGTATCGTTCAGCGTTGCAAGGGTGTGCGCGTTGCGAATAAGCAATGTAGTCATAGGGAATCATTCTGCACGAAGAAATTGCGTGTGTCTTAGTCAAGCACTACACTGTGACACCATGAGTTCTACGCCCCACCTGCACAGCGATATTCAGCAAAATCCCCGAGCCTTTCTCAGACAGTTGTTTGATCAGGCGGTTCAACGGGCACTGCCGCTTCAAAACACGCCGGCTTTTTTACCCAAGCCGCCAAAGGGCCGAACCCTGGTGTTGGGGGCGGGTAAGGCCGCCGGAGCCATGGCTCACGCGGTGGAAGCTTTGTGGCCATTAGATGCCCCTTTGTCTGGCATGGTGGTGACGCGTTATGGGCATACGCCTGCCAGACCTGTAGGCGTGCCAGAGCGTTTGAAAATTGTTGAAGCATCGCACCCTGTGCCCGATGCAGCGGGATTGGCTGCGGCGGAAGAAATTTTGTCTTTGACCCAAGGGCTGACGCAGGACGATTTGGTGCTATGCCTCATTTCAGGCGGAGGCTCTGCCTTGCTCACCTTGCCAGCCGATGGCTTGAGTTTGGCTGAAAAACAAAGCATCAATCAGGCCTTGCTGAAAAGCGGCGCAAACATTGGTGAAATGAACTGTGTTCGAAAACATCTGTCACGTATCAAAGGCGGGCGTTTGGCAGCTGCTTGTGCGCCTGCGCAAGTGGTCACCTTGGCCATCAGCGATGTGCCTGGCGATGACCCCTCTGTCATTGCCAGTGGTCCCACGGTGCCCGATGTCACGACGTGTGCAGATGCACTTCAGATTTTGAAGCGTTATCAAATTGACATTTCGAATGATGTGCTGACAGCCCTTCAGAACTCAAAATGGGAGTCACCCAAGTCAGGCCATGCAGCGTTTCATCGCAGCACGGTGCATCTCATTGCAACACCGCAACAGTCTCTCTTGGCCGCTGCTAGCTTGGCCGAGTCCAAAGGACTCCGAGCCTATGTTTTAAGCGATGAAATGGAAGGCGAGTCGCGTGAAGTGGGCAAAGTCCATGCTGCACTCGCGCGTGCCAGTGCAAAAGGCCATGGCCCCTTTCTCAAGCCTTGTGTCATTTTGAGCGGCGGCGAAACCACGGTCACCATTCGTGCCACGAAAACAGACCCCAAGAAGCGCGAAGGGCGGGGCGGCAGAGCAGGAGAGTTTTGCATGGGTTTGGCGCAAGCATTGCAGGGTCAAGAAAATGTGTGGTCCCTCGCAGCAGACACTGACGGCATAGACGGCATCGAAGACAACGCTGGCGCGCTGGTCACGCCAGATACCTTGGCCAGAGGCGCACACGCTGGCTTAAACTTGGACGAGCACCTGGCGTGCAATGACGCCTACGGCTACTTTCAAGCCTTGAACGATTTGGTGTTCTCCGGGCCAACGCATACCAATGTGAATGACTTTCGCGCCATTTTGGTGTTGTGACATTGTTTTGATGTGCGTCAAGGCGGGCGGCACAAGGCTCTAGGGTCCTAATCCACTTGCGAGTTCGAAAGCTGATCAGCGGCGGTGGTCGGGTTTTAAAACTACCAGATCCAAGCGAACTGCTGTCTTTGGCGGGTATTTAGCGACATTCGCTTCATGAGGACGCTGAGGCGTCTCAAAGCTCGATAGAATTTGTTGAACTTTGAGAAATTCATGCAGTCCAAAGAGCCATTGCGCCTGTCACTTTTGAACATCACCAAGCGCTATCCTGGTGTGGTTGCCAATCGCGCGGTCTCTTTGTCTGTCAAGCCTGGCGAGGCGCATGCGGTTTTAGGCGAGAACGGGGCAGGCAAATCCACCCTCATGAAAATCATCTATGGCGCTGTCAAGCCAGATGAGGGCGCTATTGAGTACAACGGCCAAGCCGTTCAAATTCGCAACCCTCAACAAGCCCGCGCCTTGGGCATCAGCATGGTGTTTCAGCACTTCAGTTTGTTTGACACACTCAGTGTGGCTGAAAACGTTTGGTTGGGCTTAGACCCCTCATTAAGCCTGGCGGAAGTTTCTTCGCGCATCAGCGCCAAAGCCGCTGAGTATGGACTTGACATCGATCCCTCAAGGCCGGTGCACACCTTGAGTGTGGGGGAGATGCAGCGGGTTGAAATTATCCGCGCTTTGCTCACAGAGCCCAAGCTGCTTATTTTGGATGAGCCAACATCTGTTCTTACGCCGCAAGCCGTTGACAAGTTGTTTGTTGTTTTGAAAAAATTAGTGAGCCAAGGTTGTAGCTTGCTTTACATCAGCCACAAGCTGCATGAAATTCGCGAGTTGTGTTCGGCCTGTACGGTGCTTCGCGCTGGCGAAGTCACAGGTGTTTGTGATCCACGAGAAGAATCCAACGCTTCGCTCAGTCGCATGATGATTGGCGCAGAACCGCCAGCCTTGAAGCACCAAGATTGCACACCTGGTGCTGTCTTGTTTGAAGCGCGCCATTTGTCCTTGAACAAAGAAGACCAATTTGGCGTCAACTTGGTCGACATCAATTTACAAGTTTGCGCAGGCGAGGTCGTGGGCATTGCAGGTGTGTCAGGTAATGGTCAGCGTGAACTTCTCTATGCCTTGTCTGGTGAAGACACGCGTGCTTTAGCCGACTCGGTACGATTGGACGGTCATGCTGTCGGTCAAGTGGGGCCTCAAGAACGCCGCCAAGCGGGCCTGCATTTTGTGCCTGAAGAAAGGTTGGGACGAGGCGCTGTGCCTTCGCTCAGCCTAGCGCACAACCTGCTACTCACCCGAAGCGAGGCCATTTCGTCGGTTGGCTGGATGGACACCCAAGCACTGCAAGCGCAAGCTCAAAAAATCATTCAAAAATTCAATGTCAAAGCCAATGGTGCTCAAGCGCCCGCGCAATCCTTGTCGGGCGGCAACTTGCAAAAATTTATTGTGGGCCGCGAGATCGATGCCAAGCCCAAAGTACTGATCGTGTCGCAACCCACGTGGGGCGTCGATGTAGGTGCTGCGGCGCAAATTCGCAGTGAGCTGTTGGCTTTGCGTGATGCGGGCTGTGCCGTCCTTGTGGTGAGCGAAGAGTTAGACGAATTGTTTGAAATTTCTGACCGCCTGTATGTCATGGCCAACGGCCAACTTTCCCCCTCTATTCAACGCAAAGATGCTACGGTGGCTCAAATTGGCGAATGGATGAGCGGTTTGTGGAGCGCGCATGCTTAAGCTAGAACTCCGCCCTCAAGCCTCTCATGTTTGGCGTTATGGCTCGCCGCTTTTGGCTTTGCTCATTACGGTTGCTTTGGGTATCGGCTTGTTTGTGTTGCTAGGCAAAGACCCTGTGCGTGGTCTGCAAATGTTTTTTTGGGAGCCCCTGAAGTCTGCCTATGCTTTGGGCGAACTGATGGTGAAGGCCACGCCCTTGTTGGTCATTGCCTTAGGCTTGGCTGTTTGTTTTCGCTCCAATGTTTGGAACATTGGTGCAGAAGGGCAGTTTGTCATTGGCGCTGTAGCGGCTGGCGGCGTGGCTTTGTTAGCCGACAAAGAAACCGGCCGCTGGATTGTGGTAGCTGTGATTTTGGCGGGTGTTGCAGGAGGCATGTTTTGGGCTGCCATCACGGCTTGGCTCAAAGATAAATTTCACGCCAATGAAATTTTGGTCAGCCTGATGTTGGTGTATGTGGCTGACATGGTATTGGGTTATTTGGTTTATGGTCCCTGGAAAGATCCTGCGGGTTACAACTTTCCGCAAACCAAAACCTTTGAAGCTGTGACCCAAATTCCACGCCTGATGAGTGGCTCACGTGTTTCTGTAGGACTGATATTGGGTTTGGTCGGTGTTGCTGCGGTTTGGGTCTTTTTATTCCGAACTCGCTCAGGCTTTGCTCAGCAGGTGGGGGGCTTGGCACCCTCTGCAGCGCGCTATGCAGGTTTTTCTTCGCGCAAAGCTTTGTGGTTGGCACTGCTCACATCGGGTGGGGCTGCAGGCCTGGCGGGTGCTTTGGAAGTGGCGGGGCCCATTGGGCAGCTGACACCTTACATCCCTTCTGGCTATGGTTTTGCCGCCATCATCGTGGCCTATGTGGGGCGCTTGCATCCGGTTGGCATTGTTTTTTCTGCCGTCCTCATGAGCATGTTCTACATCGGCGGTGAGTTGGCGCAATCGCGCATGGGTCTGCCTAAGTCCATCACGGGCGTGTTTCAGGGACTCTTGTTGTTTAGCTTGTTGGCATGCGACACCCTGGTGGCATACCGATTGCGTTGGCAGAGTGGGAGGGCCTGATGGAGTCGTATGCATTGCTCATAGCAGCTACTTTGAATGCAGGCACTGTGCTGGCCATCGCCGCCTTGGGTTTGCTCATCAATGAAAAAGTGGGTGTCGTTAATTTAGGTGCCGAGGGCATGATGCTGTGCGCAGCGATTGCTGGTTTTGCCGCAGTGGTGCACACCGGCAGCGATTTGGTGGGCTTCTTGGCAGGCATGGGGGCCGGCGCCTTGCTGGGTGCCATTTTTGGGGTCATGGTGATTTACCTTGGCACCAATCAGTACGCCACAGGTTTGGCATTGAGTTTGTTTGGGGTGGGCTTTTCAGCGTTTGTGGGTATTTCGTATGTGCAAGAAAAACTGCCTCCGCGGGCTCAGTATGAAATACCTTTCTTGGCTGATATTCCCCTTGTAGGTGCTGCCTTCTTCAAACAACACCCGCTGGTTTACGGGGTGATTGCTTTTGTCATGGCACTCATTTGGTTTTTGTACAAAACGCGCACAGGTTTGGTGCTGCGCTCGGTCGGTGAATCTCCCGAATCGGCGCATGCGCTCGGTTATTCAGTCCGCCGAATTCGTTTTTTGGCCGTCATGGTGGGCGGTGCTTTGTGCGGTCTGTCGGGTGCCTACATCTCGGTTGTCTACACGCCCTTGTGGGTAGAGGGCATGGTGGCCGGCAAGGGCTGGATTGCATTGGCTTTGACCACTTTTGCAACCTGGCGACCGGCTCGCATATTGCTTGGTGCTTACCTGTTTGGCGGGGTGACCATGCTGCAGTTTCATTTACAGGGTTTGGGTGTGCAAGTGCCCAGCCAGTTGCTTTCAGCCTTGCCTTATTTAGCGACCATTGTGGTGTTGGCCTTGATCTCACGAAATCCTGCTTGGATTCGGGTCAATATGCCAGCATCGCTAGGCAAACCCTTTCATCCCAGTTCATAATGCTTTTTTCGTCCAACCCAGTCCATCCAACAAAGGAAATTTCATGACAGTTCTGAACAAGCGTTCGATTCTCAAAATCGCCGCCATTTCTTTGGTCACTGCTGCCGCTCTCGTGGCCTGCGGCAAAAAAGAAGAAGCAAAACCTGCAGCAGCACCTAAAGCTGAGCCCCTTAAAGTGGCCTTTGTCTATGTTGGCCCAGTGGGCGACGGTGGCTGGACATTTGCACACGACAACGCGCGCAAAGAACTAGAAAAACAATTTGGCGACAAGATCGTCACCACCTTTGTTGAAAAAGTGCCAGAAAGCGCCGATGCCGAGCGCAACTTCCGCGACTTGGCCAGCCAAGGCAACAAAGTGATCTTCGGCACCACATTTGGTTACATGGATCCCATGCTCAAAGTGGCCGCAGACAACAAAGAAATCAAGTTTGAACATGCCACTGGTTACAAAACAGCCGATAACCTGCGCACCTACGACAGCCGTACCTATGAAGGTGCGTACATGGCGGGCGTGATTGCTGGCAAGATGACCAAAACAAACACCTTGGGTGTTGTGGCTTCCATTCCAATTCCTGAAGTCATTCGCAACATCAACACCTTCACAATGGGTGCGCAATCTGTCAACCCTAAAGTGAAGACCAAAGTGGTTTGGATCAACGAGTGGTTCAATCCCCCAAAGGAAACAGAAGCAGCCACGGCCCTCATCAACGGTGGCGCTGACGTATTGATGCAAAACACCGACTCTTCTGCCGTTTTGCAAACTGCCGAAAAAATGGGCAAGCGCGCTTTCGGTTGGGACTCTGACATGACAGCCTATGGTCCTAAGGCTCACTTGGGCTCGGCAGTGATCAACTGGGCGCCTTACTACATCAAGTCCGTGGGTGAAGCCCTTGATGGCAAATGGACGACAGGCCAAAGCTGGTGGGGCGTGAAAGAAGGCGCCATCGACATGGTGAATGTGGCAACCGATGTGCCTGACGACATCAAGAAGCGCGTTGACGAAATCAAGGCTGGCTTGAAAGACGGTAGCTTCGCTATCTGGAAAGGTCCTATCGTGGGACAAGATGGCAAAGAAGTATTGGCCAAAGATGTTGTTGCTGACGACAAGTTCTTAGGCGGTATCAAGTTCTACGTTAAAGGCGTGGAAGGCAAAGTGCCTAACTGATCAATCGCAACTTAACGGTTGCTGAAAGTTTAAAAGCCGCTCTTCGTACGAAGAGCGGCTTTTTTATAGTGTCTTGGTATGGTTTACTTTTTAGCTGCTGCAAAGTCTCCTGCATACACATTGAAAAATTTGGAAGGGTCTAAAGTCTTGCGAATGGCAGCGTTAACTTCTTCTAAAGTGATGGCTTCAATTTGAGCGTCCACTTTTTCAACAAAGACCAGCGTTCGGTTGGCTGCAGTTTGCGCCACATGACCCGCTGCTAAGGCACGATCTTGCGCACGGCTTATTTTGCGTTCTTCTTGCCAGCCTTTTTTGGCATCTGTCAGCTCCTCAGCGGTGATTCCGTCTTTGACAAACTTGGCCAATTCTTCTTGCACACCCGCCTTTAATTTAGCCAGATTTTGCGGTGCATAAATGGCGTACAGCACCCACATGCCTGAAGGTTCAAACGAACTGGCGCTGAGTTGGCTGCCAGCGGCGTAGCTCAAGCCATCTTTTTGGCGTAAGCGGTCAAGTAGGCGCGATTTGACGCCGCCGCCCAATACGCGGTTGGCCAATTGCAAGGGCACAAAGTCTGTTTGTGTGTCTTGAAGCAACAAAGGCAAGCCCGCCAAAAAGAAAGCATTGGCTTTGTCGGGCGCTTCTAATTGAGTGGCGCCTGGCTTGGCCGCTTTGCTTTCAGCCTTTAAGCGTGTATGGGCTTTAGGGCTTTTCCAGTCACCAAAGAGTTGTGTGATCTGAGACTTGATTGCGTCGCTGTCAAAGTCGCCTACCAAGGCGAACTCGCTGTGGCTGGCGCCGTAATAGCTGCTGTGAAACTGTTTGACTTGTTCAAGCTTGGCCGCTTTGAGCGTCGCAATGGACTCATCCAAACTGCGGGCAGCGCGAATGTCGCCTTTCTTGTAAACGTCAAGCGCCAGCGCCATGGCTTGCGAGCCCATGGCATTGGGTTCGCTGCGTTGGCTTTCAAGGCCAGCAGTGCCCTCTTGAACCAACAATTCAAATTCTTTTTCAGCCAAGATGGGCTTGCGTAAAATGTCTCGAACCAAGTTGAGTACTTCAGGTAGGTTTTTCCGCAGTGAATCAAACCTAACCGTCACGGTTTGTCCGCCACCACTGACTTCAATTTGAGTTTTGAGTTCATCCAATTTGGCTGAGATTTCAGAGCGTTGCAAATTTCCTGCGCCTCGCATGAGCAAGCTGGCCGTGAGGTTAGACGTGGTGGCTTGGTTAAACAGGCTTGCTTCATCGCCGAAGCGCAAAGTAAAGACCCCACTGACAGTTTCGCCACGCGTTTTCTTGGGTGTGAAGATAAGCTTCATGCCGCTGGCCAAGGCCAGTCTTTGGGTGCGCTTTTCAATGTTGGCTGGACTGATGTCAAACACTTCGCCTTCAGTGGCTGCAGCCTTCCCTTTGTAGTCGGCCACCAGCTTTGCAACATCAACAGCCTCGGGCATTTTGATGCGATCGGGTGTGGCTGTCGGAATGAACTGACCTAAGGTGCGATTGCTTTCCTTGAAGAAGTTCAAGCCTACAGCTTGCAAGTCAGTTGCTTTTAAATTTTCAATCCGATCGCGTTGAAGGAAAAACAAGCGCCAGTCGCCATTGGCAATTGACTCGGACATTTGTACAGCCAACTTTTGTGGGTCGTTGATTGTTTTGTCAATTTCACTGAGCAAGCCTGCCTTGGCACGTTTAAATTCTTCTTCGGTGACAGGATTTTGTTGAAGGCCTTCAAGTTCTGCCAACAAAACTTTTCGAGCTTCCTGTAAATTTTGAGTTTTATTCAATTCGGCCATGAACACGATGTAGCCTCTTTCGGCCAAGTCAAAATTCCATGGGCTGACATTCACAGCCAGTTTTTTCTCGACTAAATTTTTGTGAAGTCGACCATTGGGCGTGCCTGCCAATACCTCGCTTAAGGCGGCCATGGCCGCAGCTTCAATGTGACTGCCAGCCGCAGTGTGGTAGAGAACAGCTGATAACTGTGTATCCCCCGTTCTGCGCACAGTGACTTCTCTGCCGCCATCTTGCACAGGATCTTGTGTGTAGGTGGGCTCTATGACGCGTGTCGGTTTAGGGATGGCACCAAATACTTTTTGAATGACTTCCAAAGTAGGAGTGACCTCAAATTTGCCAGCTACCAATAAAACGGCATTGTCGGGTTGGTAGTACTTGCGGTAAAAATTTTGAAGGTTTTCAATCTTGACGTTTTCAACATCGGTGCGCGCGCCTATGGTGCTCTTGCCATAGTTGTGCCAATCAAAAGCTGTAGAGGCCATGCGCTGCCAGAGCATCATGTGGGGGTTGTTTTCGCCGCTTTCCATTTCATTGCGAACCACTGAAAACTCGGTGTCTAAATCTTTACGCGCAATGAGGCTGTTGACCATGCGATCAGCTTCCATCTCAAGAGCCCATTTCAAATTATCAGGATTGGCAGGAAAGGTTTCGTAGTAATTGGTGCGATCGTAGAAGGTGGTGCCATTGAATTGTATGCCGCGCTTTCCCAACTCCTCAAATACATTGCCGCGTGAAGTTGTGCCTTTGAACACCATGTGCTCTAGCAAATGCGCCATGCCGGTCTCACCATAATTTTCATGGCGGCTGCCCACCAAATAAGTGATGTTCACAGTGGTGGTGGGCTTGGACGCATCGGGCGCCAACAACACGCGCAAACCATTGCTCAGTCGGTATTCAGTAATACCTTCTACCTGCGTGACTGCTTTTAAAGCTGAGGCCGCGCTTTGTGACCATCCCGCAAAAGGCAGTACGCAACTTGCTGAAATGAAGGCAATTTGAATCCAACGAGAAATAGGTTTTGAACGCATGACAGGGCACTTCTTTGAAACAACGAAAAAGAAACTTTATACACCTGCTTTAGAATACGCACTGAACACCTGCGCGCCGGCGGGTATTTATTTTGTTCAACCGGCGCCATGTAGAGGACTACCATGTACAAAAACCTCGCAGCCGCTATTGCGGCCGCCTGCTTTTTTTCGCCCATTCCATCCCTTGCCGCTGAGCCTTCGCCGCCAGCTGCTAAAAGCGCTGTCAAAGCCGCTTTTGTGTATGTCACGCCTGTATTTGATGCGGGCTGGACGCACCAGCACGACCAAGGTCGTAAAGCTGTTGAAAAGGCCTTGGGCGCTGCCGTTAAAACCACCGTTGTAGACAACGTGGCAGAGGGCGCTGACTCAGAGCGTGTGGTGCGCGATTTGGCACAACAGGGTCACGATGTGATTTTCACCACCAGCTTTGGCTACATGGAACCTACGCTCAAGGTGGCCAAAGAGTTTCCCAATGTGAAGTTTGAGTCGATCACAGGCTACAAAACCGATGTGAATGTGTCTGTGGCCAACGCGCGCTATTACGAGGGCCGTTATTTGGCGGGTGTGGCAGCAGGGCGCATGACGCAATCCAATGTGGCGGGGTATGTAGCGGGCTTTCCTATTCCTGAAGTGCTACAAGGCTTGAATGCATTTACTCTAGGCATGCGCTCAGTGAACCCCAAGGCCCAAGTGAAAGTAATTTGGTTGAACTCATGGTTTGATCCGGTCAAGGAGCGCGACGCGGCCTTTGCATTGTTCAATCAGTCGGTGGATGTAATCACATTTCACACGGCCTCCAATGCGGTGATGGTGGCGGCCCAAGAACGCGGCAAGATGGCCATTGCCTATCACTCAGACATGCGCAAAGTAGCGCCTGAGGCTCAGTTGATGGCGGTCACGCATGAGTGGGGCGCTTATTACACACAGCGCGTGACTGATGTGCAAAAGGGCCAGTGGCGCAGTGGCAATGTGTGGGCCGGGTTGAAGGAGGGCATGATTCGCGTCGGCGATTTTGGCCCCAAGTTGCCTGCCAAAGTACGCGATGAAATTGTGAAGTTACAGCAAGACATTGCGCAGGGCAAACGCCACCCATTTCAAGGACCCATTGCCGACAACGAAGGCAAAGCCATTGTGGCAGCTGGGCAGAAACTCAGCGATGTTCAAATTTTGAACATGAACTACGGTGTGGCGGGTGTGATGGGAAAAATCAATCCCTGATGTGAAATGACTGAAACAAAAAAGCCTGCGTTTCAAGGCAGGCTTTAAGTTCAGTGTCATGACATGCTAGCCATCTAGCTGAATATTTCGAGTCTTGGCCAATTGGGTCCAGCGGGCCAAGTCGGCCTTCATGTAGGCTGCAAATTCTGCAGGCTTCATAGGCATGAGCTCTACCGCTTCAGAGCTTAATTTTTCTTTGAAATCGGGCTGTGCCAAAACAGTCAGCATGGCATCGTTCAGTGTTTTGACAATGGCGGCCGGCATGTTGGCAGGCCCAACAACGCCATACCATTGCTGGGCATCAAAGCCCTTGAGGCCCATCTCTTCTAAAGTGGGAATGTCCTTGACTTGCGGGTGGCGCTTGGTGCCTGTGACTGCCAATGCACGGATGCGGCCGCTTCGAATATGCGGCAATGCCGCGGCCAAGCCAGGAAACATCAACTGCGTTTGACCACCAATGAGGTCAGTGATGGCAGGTGCAATGCCTCGGTAGGGAATGTGCACCATAAAGCTGTTGGTTTGCAATTTGAACAACTCTGCCGCCAGATGGGTTAATGACCCTGCGCCTGCAGAGCCATAAGACAGGCGGCCGGGGTTTTGTTTCACGTAGTCCAGAAAGGCCTTGAAGTTTTGCGGTGGCAAGCTGGTGTTGATGCACAGCACATTGGGGGTTGAGCCAATCATGCCAATGGGCGTGAAATCTTTCTCTGCGTCGTAGGGCAATTTGCGAGTGGCGGGCGCAGTGCCGTGGGTGGCCACATAGCCTTGCATGAGGGTGTAGCCATCAGCGGCCGCACGCGCTGTATTTTGCGAGGCAATGACGCCGCCGCCGCCGCCAATGTTGTCAACCACCACAGATTGGCCCAACACTTTGGCCCAGCGCTCACACAGCGCTCGGCCCACCATGTCAGAACCTCCGCCTGCAGCCACTGGCACGATGTACCGAATGGGTTTACTGGGATAGGCCGACTGGGCTTGGCTAAGTCCTGAAAGGCCCAGCAACACGGGACTGGCTTGAAGCAGGGTGCGTCTTTTCATGGCTTTTTTTCTGAAGGGTAAGTGAACCAAAGTTTAGCCCACACTACCCTGAATTGCACTGTTTGAGCGCACACAAGCCTTGAATTGTTCTGACATTCCCAGTTGGCACTTTACAATGATGGCTTGCCTCAAAGAATGTTGGAAAGACAAAGAGATGACGATTAAAAGCGACAAATGGATTCGCCGGATGGCGCAAGAGCACGGCATGATCGAGCCTTTCGAGCCCGGGCAAGTGCGTCAAAACGCCGCCGGCCAGAAAATTGTGAGCTATGGCACCAGCAGTTATGGCTACGACATTCGATGCGCTCCTGAATTCAAGGTGTTCACCAACATTTACAGCACCGTGGTCGACCCCAAGAATTTCGACGAAAAAAGCTTTGTTGACATCCATTCCGATGTCTGCGTCATTCCCCCCAACAGCTTTGCGTTGGCACGAACTCTGGAATATTTCCGCATTCCCCGCAATGTGCTCACCATTTGCCTGGGTAAAAGCACCTATGCCCGGTGCGGGATTATTGTGAACGTCACGCCCTTCGAACCCGAATGGGAAGGCTATGTCACCCTTGAATTCAGCAATACCACCCCCCTGCCAGCCAAGATTTACGCTGGGGAGGGTTGTGCCCAGGTTTTGTTCTTTGAAAGCGACGAAGTCTGCGAGACCAGCTACAAGGATCGGGGTGGAAAATACCAAGGCCAAGTGGGTGTCACTTTACCCAAGACTTAAAGTGCGACAATAGCGGGTTAATGACCGCATCTTTTTCAAATCTATCGCTGGCAGAACCGCTGGCACGTGCCGTAGCCGAAATGGGCTACGAATCCATGACCCCCATTCAAGCCCAGGCCATACCTGTGGTTTTGACCGGGAAAGACGTGATGGGCGCTGCGCAAACGGGTACCGGTAAAACCGCTGCTTTTTCGCTGCCGCTGCTCCAACGCCTTTTGAAGCACGAAAACACGTCCACATCGCCCGCTCGCCATCCTGTGCGCGCCTTGGTCCTGCTGCCAACACGAGAGTTGGCCGATCAGGTGGCGCAGCAAATCAAGCTGTATGCCAAGTACACCCAAATGCGCTGCACGGTGGTGTTTGGCGGCATGGACATGAAGCCGCAAACCCTTGAGCTCAAACGAGGCGTCGAAATTCTGGTGGCCACACCAGGTCGCTTGCTGGATCACATTGAAGCCAAAAACGCGGTGCTCAATCAGGTGGAATATGTGGTGCTAGACGAAGCCGACCGCATGCTCGACATCGGCTTCTTGCCAGACCTGCAACGCATCCTCAGTTTCTTGCCTAAGCAGCGCACCACGCTCTTGTTCTCGGCCACTTTTTCGCCTGAAATCAAGCGTTTGGCGGGAAGCTATTTACAAGACCCCGTCACCATTGAAGTGGCACGCCCCAACGAAACAGCTTCCACGGTAGAGCAACGTTTTTACAGTGCGCAAGATGACGACAAGCGCAGGGTTGTGAAAGCCGTGTTAATCGAGCGCGGCATCAAGCAAGCCTTCATCTTTGTCAACAGCAAACTGGGTTGTGCCCGTTTGGCGCGCTCTCTTGAGCGCGAGGGTCTGGTCACCGCTGCCTTGCATGGTGACAAGTCCCAAGACGAACGTCTCAAAGCCCTTGAGGCCTTCAAAAAAGGCGAAGTCGATTTGTTGGTCTGCACGGATGTGGCAGCCCGCGGACTTGACATCAAAGATGTACCTGCGGTGTTTAACTTTGATGTGCCCTTCAATGCTGAAGATTACGTGCACCGCATTGGTCGCACAGGCCGTGCTGGCGCCTCGGGACTGTCTGTGACTTTGGTCTCACCCTCCGACATGCGCTTGGTAGCCGACATTGAAAAGCTCATCAAAACCAAACTTGAAGTGGAAAACTATCCATTGGATGAAGACCGTTCGCGAGGCAATGTCAGCGAAGGTAGACGGGAAGAGCGACGTGACGATCGCCGAGAAGAGAGAAGACCCGAGCGTGGCTTTGAGCGGCGCCGTGAAGAAGAGGCCCCTCGCGACCGGCGCAGCAGCTTCAGGCCTGCGCAAGTCTCAAGAGATCCTTTCTTTGAGAAACCCTACGAGGCTCCTAGCTTGGAGCAAGCTGCAGCGGCCTCTTGGGAAGCGTCACCTAAAACGACCGCTTCCCGCACGGGCATTTCTGCCAACATCAAGCCTAAGCGCAAGGTGGCGGCTTTGTTCAAGTCTGGCGAATAAGGCCAAGCACTGGGTTGCATAGAAACCCGTCAATTTGTCGGTTGAGTGAAGGCCAGACACAAATTTGAATTCCCCTGTCAAAATAGAGGAATGAAAATCAAGACCCCCGCCGCACTCGCCGTTTTGTCACTCATTTCACCCTGGGGCTTGTCACAGACTGCGCCACCTGCCAATGCGCCTGTTCAAGACATGGGCCGCGTCGAAATCAAAAGCAACCGCGACAACACCATGGAAGAGCGCCGGCAGTCCACGGCAGCCAAAATTGTGATTGGTCGGGAGGAGCTCGACAAACAAGGTGATGGCACCTTGGGTGAAGTTTTGAAACGCTTGCCCGGTGTCACCATTCAAGGCGCACCAGGCCGCGGTGGCGCCATCCGCATGCGAGGTTTAGGCGGTGGTTACACCCAGATCCTTTTGGACGGGCAACGCGTGCCACCCGGCTTTTCTGTAGAGTCCTTGACACCCGAGATGGTGGAGAAAGTCGAAATTATGCGTGCGCCAACTGCTGAGACCGGCGCGCGGGCTATTGCTGGCACCATCAACATCATTTTGCGCGAAGGCCAGCGAGCCAACCCAGATGATTTGAAGGTCGGCAGTGCCTTTGAAAACGGACACCGATCAGAAGGTTTCAACTGGGTTCACAACCTCAAGTCTGAACCGCTCAACGGAACCCTCACAGTCTCTGCCATGAACTCATGGCGCCCTGAGGACAATACCTCCCTGACCGATTCCAGTGTCGATGCAGAAGGCCGTATGCCAGCATGGTCTTCGCACCGCGAACGCCAAACCGTGAGCTTGGGGCATCGCCAAGGTATGAATGCCAACGCCAGGCTCATGTGGCGCGGTGAACAAGGCAAAGCGCTCATCTTGATGCCCTTCATGGTGTATTCAGAGTTCAGCAGTGCGGGGCATATCGATCTGACTGAAAACAAGTCTATCAATGGCATTCAACAGCCTATTGCGTCTGATGCGGCCAATACCACCAACAACAGCCGCTTTGTGATGACGCGCTTGAATGGTCAGTGGAACCAACGCTTCTCGGCAGATGACAGATTTGAATTTAAATTTGGCTTGGGTGAATCTCACTACAAGTTCCGATTTAACCAAGTTGCCTTGGGTTCGACGGGCTTGCTCAATACCTTGGAAGAATCGCAAAGCTACAAAGATTTGTCGCAGTCTTGGAATGGCAAACTCACGCACGTTTCTGCCAACGGTCACCAGTATGTCAGTGGTCTTGAATTGGAGGGCGTGCGCAGAACGGAAGAGTCTATTGCCGAGGTCTCTGATGAGGCTGGCAACATGCGCGCACGCACGCAACGCTGGGCCATTTACACACAAGACGAATGGACCATCAACCCCAATTGGAGTGCGCATGCGGGCATTCGCTATGAAAGTATTCTGACCGAAGGCAACAATGAAGAGGGCGAGAAGCGCAACAAGAGTGGTGTGTTAACACCCCTGTTGCATGCTGTTTGGAAACCCATTCCACAAAGTCGCGATCAAGTGCGCATGAGCCTCACGCGCAGTTACAAAACACCCACCTTGTTGAATCTGGTTGCCAGAACAGCATTGTCTCGCGAAGCCAACAGCCCAACGCGCCCCGATCGAATTGGCAATCCTGGCTTGAAGCCTGAATTGGCAACGGGCATTGACATCGCCGTCGAGCGCTATTTGGCAGAGGGCGGCGTCTTAAGCGCCAATGTGTTCAGACGCAACATCAGCGATTTAATTCGCTATGTCACCAGCGAGCGGTATGACACGGTGTGGGCGCCAGGTCAGCGTCGATTTGTTTCCAGTCCTCAAAATGTGGGTGATGCCATCACTCAGGGCCTTGAGTTAGAAGCCAAGTTCAGGTTGAACCAAGTCTGGTCAGATGCACCAGCAGTCGACGTTCGAAGTAACTTGAGTTTCTTTGGCTCTAAAGTGTTGGATGTCATGGGCCCTAACAATCGCTTGGACCAGCAACCTAATATGACGGCCAACTTGGGGGGTGACTACCGCATCCGTGCCATTCCCCTCACGCTGGGCGGCAATGTCAATATGAACCCCGACTACACCACCCGTCGAACAGAACAGCAATGGGCTTACCAGGGTTCCAAACGGGTTGTTGATGTGTATGGTCTTTGGCGGTTTTCACCCGCCACAGCTTTGCGCGTGACGGTTAGCAATCTCACGCCGCGTGAGTACCTCACGGGCACAACTTACATTGGCAATGGCTTCTCAGAAACAGCCAACACCAACACGCGCAATTGGCAAAATGTTCAGGTGCGATTGGAAATGAAAATTTAAAGGACGATGGTGATGAGTACCCAAAACGCTGCTTGGTTTGACAGCATGTACAACAACCGTGCATTGGTGCCAGACCATGCAGCGCATTTTGCACATTGGTCTAAGACTTCTGCTGACGCGCGTGCTGCCTTGAAATGCACGCTCAACATTGCCTACGGCGATGGCCCTAATGAAAGCTTGGACATCTTTCCAGCCAGCAAGTCCAATGCTCCCGTGGTGGTTTTTATTCATGGCGGCTATTGGCGCAGCCTTGACAAAGCAGATCACTCTTTTGTGGCGCCGCCTTTACATGACATGGGCGTGTGCGTGGTGGTGGTGAACTACGCTTTGTGTCCTGGTACTGCCGAATTGCCTGTGACCATTCCTGATATTGCGCATCAAATGGTCAAGGCCATGGCATGGACCTGGCACAACATTGCTCGCTATGGCGGCAACCCCAAGCATGTGTCTGTGGCAGGACATTCAGCGGGAGGGCATCTGGCCGCTATGCTGTTGGCTTGCGATTGGAAACATGTTGACCCAAGCATCCCTGCACATTGGATTCAAAAGGCGCTGTCTATTTCTGGTTTGTACGACCTGACACCACTGCGCAAAACACCTTTCCTTCAAGACTCACTCAGGCTTACAGCCAAGCACGCGCGCATGGCCAGTCCGGCTTTGTGGCTACGGCCCCGAAAGGGCGTTTTGTACACAGTGGCGGGTGGTGATGAAAGTCCAGAATTTTTGCGCCACAACCGATTGATTCACCAAGCTTGGGGGACGCGCACAGTTCCCGTTTGCGAAGAGTTGGCAGGCCTCAATCACTTCAGCATCGTGACCGATCTCACAAAAAAAGGCACTCGATTGAGTGCCTTGACGAAAGCGTTGCTAGACCTTTGATTTGCGGCGCTGCCATGCCGACCAAATGGGTGGCAGCAACAAGCAAATGGCCACCACGCTGAGCAAGGTGAAAGACATGGGCCGATCCCAAAACACACGCCAGTGACCTTCGCCGATGGACAAAGCATTGCGCATTTGTGCCTCAGCCAGTGGCCCCAAGATCATGCCCACGATGACGGGTGCGACCGGAAAATCATAGCGCCGCATGAGGGTGCCCATCAAACCAAAGCCATACATGATGAACAAATCAAAGCTGCTTTGACGCATGCCGTACACGCCAACAGTTGCAAAAATTAGAATACCTGCATAAAGCTGTGGCTTGGGAATTTGCAACAACTTAACCCACAAGCCCACCAGCGGCAAATTGAGCACCAGCAACATCACATTGCCAATGTAGAGCGAGGCAATTAAAGCCCATACCAAGGAGGATGAGTTTTGAAACAACTGAGGACCCGCTTGGATGCCGTAGTTTTGCAGTGCCGATAACAAAATGGCGGCCGTGACAGAAGTGGGAATGCCGAGCGTTAACAAGGGTACCAAAGTGGCTGTCACAGCGGCATTGTTGGCAGCTTCCGGTCCTGCGACGCCCTCAATGGCACCGACTGTTCCAAACTCTTCTGGGTATTTTGAAAGCTTCTTTTCAGTGGCGTAGCTTAAAAAAGTTGGAATCTCTGAACCACCGGCAGGAATGGTGCCAAAAGGAAAACCAATGGCCGTTCCGCGAAGCCATGCGGGCCAAGACCTGCGCCACTCCAAAGGTGTCATTTGGGCTTTGGTAAGTCGGTTCATGTCTGCGCTGCTTTTGCCTTCGTAGAGCGCGTTGTACATGACCTCCGAAACAGCAAACAAGCCGACTGCAATCAGCACCGTTTCAATGCCGTCCATGAATTCAGGAATGTTGCCGGTGTAACGCACTTGCCCCGAAATTTGGTCCATGCCAACCAGGCCCAAGGCCAAGCCAATGAACAAGGCGGAAAGGCCGCGAACGGTGCTGTGACCCAATACAGCACTCACTGTGATGAAGGCCAACACCATCATGCAGAAATACTCTGGGGGGCCTAACTTCACTGCAAATTCAGCCACCACGGGGGCAAACAAGGTGACCAAGATGGTGGCCAAAGTGCCGGCCACAAAAGACCCAATGGCTGCAGTGGCCAATGCCGATCCTGCGCGGCCATTCTTGGCCATCTTGAAACCTTCAAGTGCGGTGACCATCGTGCCAGTTTCGCCAGGGGTGTTGAGCAAAATGGAAGTGGTCGAGCCGCCATACATGGCGCCGTAATAAATGCCGGCGAAAAAAATCATGGAAGCTGTGGGTTCAACTTGCGCCGTGATGGGCAAGAGCATGGCCACGGTGACAGCAGGGCCTAAGCCGGGTAGCACGCCAATGGCGGTGCCTAAGGCACAGCCCACAAAGGCCCAGATTAAATTAATGGGGGTTCCGGCAGTTGCAAAACCAGAGAGCAGATTGTTCCAAGTATCTAACATGTGTTGTTTTCAACTTGGGCTTAAAGCCAAGAGGTCCCGGTTAAGTTGGGTAAATTGATGGCCAAGAACTTGGTGAACAGCCAAAAAACAGGTGCTGCAATGAGGAAGCCCAAAACACAATCTTTAAGTGTTTGCAAAATGTTGCCAGCAGGGTCGCCTTGTGAAATTCGAAGACCCCTGACAGCCAAAATAAAACAGATGGCGCAACTCACCACGAACCCCGCCAGATTGATCAGTGCAGCGTTGGCCAAAATGCCCGCCGAGACCCATGCAAATGCGTGCCAATCGGCTTTCTTTGCACCACTGGCTTCTGGCATGTTGCGATAACCACCCGACAGAGATTCCCAAATTAGCCAAGCAGAGCAGACAGCCAGAAAGACCGCCACCACCCACGGCAAGAAGTTGGGCCCAACTCCTGCGTAGCCCGCCTCAGAAGAGATGCTGGTGGCGCCCCACATCATGAGCAAAGACAGCACCAAGCCGAAGAGGCCAATGGCAATTTGCGTGGGGGCTGCGGGGTGGGGCTGCGACATGCATTGTCCTTTGTGTCAAAAATTCTGGGTCCCTCAGGACCCAGAAAAAGAGGCTGTTGAAAGAAATCAATCAGCCATGATTCACCATGGGTGAATGCTTAGATCATGCCGGACTTGACCATGGTGGCACGCAAACTTGCAAATTCACTGTCTACGAAATCGTCAAACGCTGGGTTGGCCATCCAGGCGGGTGTCCAGTTGTTCTTTTCCAGTGACTCAGCCCAAGATTTTGATTTTGTGGCTTTGAGAACCATGTCTGTCAGGTCTTTGCGCTGCGCGGCTGTGAGGCCAGCAGGTGCATAAACACCACGCCAATTGCCAATCTCAACGTTGTAGCCTTGCTCGATCATGGTGGGAATGTTGATACCCTTCAAGCGCTTACCCGATGTGACGGCAATGGGGCGCATTTTTCCAGTTTCAATGTACTGCTGGAATTCGCTGTAGCCGCTACCGCCCACAGTGACATTGCCGCCCAAAATGGCCGCAACAGCTTCACCGCCGCCACGGAATGGCACGTAGTTGATCTTGGCTGCATCGACACCCACTTCGCGTGCCAACATGGCTGCGGCAATGTGTTCTGTAGAACCGCGTGAACCACCGCCCCACTTGACGCTGCCAGGGTCTTTTTTCAATTGCTCCACCACGTCCTTCATGGTTTTGAGGGGCGAATTGGCTGGTACCACAAACACGTTGTACTCACTGGTTAAGCGTGCAATGGGTGTAACTTTATCAAGGCTGACAGGGGGCTTGCCTGTGATGATGCCGCCCAACATGACGGCGCCCATGACCATCAAGGAGTTACCATCGCCTTTGGTGGCGTTGGCGTATTGTGCGAGGCCAATGATGCCGGCAGCGCCACCCTTGTTTTCATAGGTGACCGAGCTTGCCACGCCAGAGTCTTGCAGCGCTTTGCCCAAAGCACGGCCCGTGGAGTCCCAACCGCCACCGGGATTGGCTGGAATCATCATTTTGATGTTGGCGGCTGCCAATGAGGGCAGTGACAGGCTAGAACCTGCTGCCAAGGCCAAAACGGATTTGATGAACTGATCACGACGCATGGTGTCTCCTTTGAGTGCAAAATCGATGACCGATCATCTTCTCTTAAACTGTCATTTACCTGTCGAAAACCCTAGGGAAAGTACTGATCCATGCACTTATTGTTGGTCGAAGACGACCCTTACTTGCAAGAAACACTTGCTCGCAGTTTGTCGCGGCGCGGTATGCAGGTCAGCTGTGCCAGCTCGGCAGCTCAGGCGATGAGCTTGTGGAAAAGTGTGCGTCCTGATGTGGTGGTGCTGGATTTAACGCTGCCCGATGGCGATGGTTTGAATGTGGTGTCCCAAATCCGAAAAGAGGGCCTGACAACGCCCGTTCTGGTGTTGACCGCCAGAACCACAGTGGGCGATCGCGTGTTGGGTTTGAATTCGGGTGCCGACGATTACATGGCCAAGCCTTTTGATTTGGATGAACTAGAAGCCCGTGTCAATGCCCTTTATAGACGTGCACGCAGCAACCCATCCGCCCATGATCAAAGAGAGGGCGAAGTCTCGCTGAGAGCAGACATGCAATCACTTCAAATAGGCGCCCTGACTTTAGATACCTTGAATGGTGCCGCTTATTTGAACCGTCAACCGATGGAACTGACGCCTAGAGAAGTGGCCATGCTGCAGGCTTTGATGTCGCAGCCAGGCCAGGCGGTTTCCAAAGAGCGATTGTTTGCAGCAGTGTTTCCACTTGAGTTGGACGTTCAATTTGAAGCCATCGAAGTGGTGGCTTACCGACTTCGCAAAAAATTAACAGACACTGGCCTTGGCTTGGTGACTTTGCGTGGCTTGGGCTACTTATTGAAGGTCAACACATGATGCTTGGTACGGCATCCAAAATGTCGATGCGCAGGCAACTGTTGTTGGGAATTTTGTTGCCCCTCTTGGTCTTGGTGGGCATCAATGCATGGAGCCTTTATCAGGAAGCTTTGAACGCGTCGGACATTGCTTACGACCGAAGCTTATTGGCTTCAGCCAAAACCATCAGTGAACAACTTGATGTGGTGGGTTATGACAACGATGCCCAGATCAGAGCCTTGGTGCCCTATGCCGCCACTGAGGCCTTTGAATCAGACAATCAAAGTCGCTTGTATTACAAGGTCTCACATTTGAATGGCACCATGGTGTCTGGCTTTGCAGAATTGCCCGTGTGGAAAGGACAAATTCCTGCCAAGCCCGCCTATGCTGCTTTGGTTGATTTTTACAACGACACTTACCAAGGTGAAGAGATACGTGTGGCCACACTGTTACAGCCCGTGGTGAGCGAAAAGGGGCGCGCCATGGCTGTGATTCAAGTGGCTGAAACCTTGGAGTTACGCCACACCTTGGCGCGTGAACTGTTGATCGGTACCCTGTGGCGACAGGCTTTGCTGTTGGGCATCATTGCATTGGTCGTGGTGAGTGTGGTGCAACGCGCTACACAACCGGTGCGCAAGTTGTCGGAACATTTGGAAAATCGATCTGAGCATGATTTGGCGCCCTTGGCTTACGACGCGGCACCCCAAGAAATTCAGCCCCTCATTTTGGCCACCAACCATGTGATGCAAAAGTTGCAATCCTTGTTGGCGCAGCAAAAAGGATTTGTTCGCGATGCAGCGCATCAACTCAGAACACCGCTGGCCGTCTTGAAACTTCAGGTGCAATCTGCGCAGCATGGCGATACGCCCAATGATCAAGCACTGCAAGACATTGCACTCACCATTGACCGTGCGACGCAGTTGATCAATCAAATGTTGGCGCTGGCCAAGGTGGAGCAACTCAATGTTTCAACCCAGCCTGCATGGACAGATTTTTCGCTAGTCGCTCGAGAATTAGCGCTTGAATTAGCGCCTTTGATGGTCGTTAAGAGCTTGGATTTTGAAATTGACACTGAGGTCAGTGGCGTTTTTGCGCCCGACTGGATGCTGAGGGAACTTACCCGCAACCTGCTGTCCAATGCCATTCGCCATAGTCCGCAGGGAGGACGCTTGAAACTGGATCTGCGGCCTCATGGCGATACAGTGATGTTCAGTTTGCGAGATGAAGGCCCTGGCCTGAGTGACGATCTGCAAAACCGACTGTTTCAACCCTTTGCATCAGGGGACACACGTCAGGGAAGTGGCTTGGGCTTGTCCATCTGTTTGGGCATTGTGCAATCACTCCAAGGTGAAATTAAATTACGCAACGAACCCATGGCGGGTTCGGTCAGCGGCTTGAACTGCGAGGTGCAGTTCAAACGCGCAGACCCAATGACAAGCTAAAAAATTACATCAACAGGTGTTCGCCAGCGTTGTCGCCGCCCAAAATCACGTAGTTAACTTTGCGAATGTCCATGAGCTTGGTGCCACCAGAATAGCTGATGGAGCTTTGGGTGTCTTGTTCCATCTCGATCAAGGTGTTGGCCAAATTGCCTTTGATGGGCTCCAGAATGCGCTTGCCTTCAACGTGCTTGTATTCGCCTTTGTTGAAGTCTGAGGCCGAGCCGTAATACTCTTTGAACAGCTTGCCGTCCAACTCGACAGTGGCGCCAGGCGATTCTTCGTGACCGGCCAACATGGAGCCAATCATGATCATGGTGGCGCCAAAACGGATGCTTTTGGCAATGTCGCCGTGTTCACGGATGCCGCCGTCCGCAATGATGGGCTTGGTGGCGACGCGGGCGCACCATTTGAGCGCTGACAACTGCCAGCCGCCTGTACCAAAACCCGTTTTGAGCTTGGTGATGCAAACCTTGCCAGGGCCAATGCCCACTTTGGTGGCATCGGCGCCCCAGGTTTCCAAATCGATGATGGCTTCAGGTGTGCCCACGTTGCCAGCGATGATGAAAGACTTGGGCAATTTTTCTTTTAAATTTTGAATCATCTTGTGCACGCTCTCTGCATGGCCGTGCGCAATGTCAATGGTGATGTATTCGGGCGTTAGGCCTTCGACCACCAATTTGTTGACTGTGTCGTAGTCGGGGCCTTTCACGCCCAATGAAATAGAAGCGTACAAGCCTTTGGCGTGCATTTCACGCACGAATTGCACATTGTCCAGATCGAAGCGGTGCATGACATAGAAGTAACCGTTTTGCGCCATCCAGGTGCAAATTTTTTCGTTCACCACCGTCTTCATGTTAGCCGGAACAACCGGCAGACGGAATTTGCGGCCTCCTAACTCAACACTGGCATCGCATTCAGATCGGCTTTCCACGCGGCATTTGCGGGGCAGCAACAAGATATTGTCGTAATCAAAAATTTCCATTTAACCAAGCTCCTAAAGGATCGTTGAAAGAACGAGTGAGCGCTTGGCTTGGCCGGTTTTAAGTGCTATTTTTTTGGGCAAAAAAAACCGGGCGCAATAATCTTGGGCCCGGTGGCTGATTCTACCCGTTTTGTTTTGCAATTTCAAAACTTGGCGTCAGGAGTTTCTACAATTGGGGGATGTACGACCAAACGCCCCTTTTGAGCAATCTGAACCCAGAGCAATTGAGGGCTGTCACGCTTCCCTCTGAATCGGCCCTCATTTTGGCGGGGGCAGGGTCTGGCAAAACCCGGGTATTGACTACCCGAATTGCTTGGTTATTACAGACCTCCCAAGTGGGATCGGGTGCTGTGTTGGCGGTGACATTCACCAACAAGGCGGCCAAAGAGATGATGCTTCGGCTTCAGGCCATGTTGCCAGTGAATGTCAGGGGCATGTGGATTGGCACATTTCATGGACTTTGCAACCGGTTTTTGCGGGCCCATTACAAAATGGCCAACCTGCCGCAAACTTTTCAAATTTTGGACACGCAGGATCAGTTGTCGGCCATTAAGCGTTTGTGCAAGCAACATGGTGTAGACGATGAGCGTTTTCCACCCAAGCAATTGATGTGGTTCATTGCCGGTTGCAAAGAAGACGGATTGCGTCCCAAAGATGTGGATGTGCGCGACGATGAAACCCGCCGCAAAGTAGACATCTACCAACTCTACGAAGACCAGTGCCAGCGCGAGGGTGTGGTGGACTTTGGTGAGTTGATGTTGCGCTCATATGAGTTGCTGCGCGACAACGACTCGATCCGATTGCATTACCGCTTGCGTTTTAAACATGTGCTAATTGATGAGTTTCAAGATACCAACAAATTGCAATATGCCTGGATCAAAATGATTGCAGGGCTGCCTTCAGAGCATGGCAGCGCCGTGTTGGCAGTGGGAGATGACGACCAAAGTATTTACGCATTTCGAGGCGCACGAGTGGGCAACATGGCCGATTTTGTCCGCGAGTTTGGCGTGCAGCACCAAATCAAGTTAGAGCAAAACTACCGAAGCTATAGCAACATTCTGGATTCGGCCAATGCGCTGATTGGTAACAACAAAAACAGACTTGGTAAAAACTTGCGCACCGACCAAGGTGCGGGTGAGCCTGTGCGTGTGTATGAGTCCACCAGTGATTTTGCCGAAGCCCAGTGGTTGGTCGATGAAATTCGCCAATTGGTCAAGGGCGATGGTTTGACGCGCAAAGAAGTAGCAGTGCTGTATCGCAGCAATGCGCAGAGTCGAGTCATGGAAACTGCCTTGTTCAATGCGGGTGTGCCCTACAAGGTGTATGGCGGCTTGCGATTTTTCGAGCGTGCTGAAATTAAGCACGCACTGGCTTATTTGCGCATTTTAGAAAATGCCAACGACGACACCAGTTTCTTGCGCATTGTGAATTTCCCGCCACGCGGCATTGGCGCTCGCAGTGTGGAGCAATTGCAAGATGCTGCCAAAGGTTTGGGATGCTCTTTGCATGATGCAGTGAGCAGCACAGCCGGAAAAGCAGGCGCCAAGTTGGCCGGCTTTGTTGCCATGATCGATGTGATGCGCGAGCAAACACCGGGCATGACACTGCGCGAGATCATCGAATTGGTGCTCGATAAAACGGGTTTGGTCGAGTATTACAAAACTGAAAAAGAAGGTGCCGATCGCGTTGAAAACTTGGAAGAGTTGGTCAACGCTGCAGAAAGCTTTGTCACGCAAGAAGGTTTTGGACGCGATGCTGAGGCCACGGCTTCAGAGATGGCACCCAATGCAGAAGATGGCGAAGTGATGTCGCCATTGGCGGCCTTCTTAACGCATGCGGCCTTGGAGGCGGGTGACAACCAAGCCCAAGCGGGTGAGGATGCCATTCAACTCATGACGGTGCATGCCAGCAAGGGCTTGGAGTTTGACGCTGTATTTATCTCGGGCTTGGAGGAGGGCTTGTTTCCTCATGAAAATTCCATGAACGACTACGATGGTTTGGAAGAAGAGCGCCGACTCATGTATGTGGCCATCACGCGAGCGCGCAAACGTTTGTACCTCAGTCATTCTCAAACGCGCATGCTGCATGGCCAAACCCGCTATAACTTAAAGAGCCGTTTTTTGGATGAGTTGCCTGAAGAGTGCTTGAAATGGATCACGCCTAAGAACCCTGGCTTTGCGACGGGGCTTGGCGGCGGTTGGACTTCACCCGCCCAAGCTTTTCAAGCCAAGCCTGCATGGGGGCACAGCAGTTTGAGCTCGACAGAAACCTACAAAAGCCCGCCTGTGCCTGTACAAAAATCAGAGCCTTCGCATGGCATCAAAGTGGCCATGAAAGTGTTTCACACCAAGTTTGGTGAAGGCCGGGTTTTGGCGGTGGAGGGCGCTGGCGCAGATGCGCGGGCCCAAGTGAATTTTCCAAGACATGGTGTGAAGTGGTTGGCCTTGTCGGTTGCCAAGTTAACACCTGTGGAATAATTTAGGACCGAAGGAAGAGAACTTCATGAAAATTGAAAAAGACACCGTTGTGACTTTGAAATACAAAGTGTCCGATGCGCAAGGTAAATTGTTAGAAGCCGCAGAAGAGCCCATGGCTTATTTGCATGGCGGCTATGAAAACACCTTGCCCAAAATTGAAGAGGCGCTAGATGGCCAAGGCAAAGGCTACCAAACCACCTTGGTACTGAGTGCTACCGATGCCTTTGGTGAGCGCGATGAAAGCCTGCTACAAACCATGCCCAAGAAAGATTTCCCACCTGGCGTGAAGGTAGGAGGGCAATTACGGGGCCGCACGCCTGATGGTCGTAAAGCCATTTTCAATGTGCTGAAAATCAAAGGCGACACCGTGATGTTGGATGGCAACCATCCTTGGGCGGGCCAAGTTTTGCAGTTCCAATTGAATGTGTTGGATGTGCGCGCGGCCATACCAGAGGAAATTGAACATCGCCATGTTCATGGTGCACATGGCCATCATCATTGATGGTTTGAGATTTCAATGGCAACTCAATGAAGCCTGCGAAAGCAGGCTTTTTTACGCTTGGTGTTCGCTGCCTGGCTCAGGTAATTCAAAACAGTCTTTCACGCTAAAGTAAATCGATGTGAAAAACATGGCCGCCATGAGCAATGCGCCCGGCATGAGAACGGCAGCTGATAAATCGTTGCCACCTAAGGCGCTGCTGATGAGGAGGATGACCATGGCGCCCGCTACAAACACCCCTGCCCATGCCAACAAATACAAAGCAAACGCGCCTAAATTGCGCCAGCAAGCGATTGCGCTGAAAAACAGACTTTTGACGGGCTGAACGCCGTGCCAATGAACCAAAGCCGGCGCGTGCCAAAACAGCATTGACAAAGGCACGTACAAGATGGTGGTCAACCACATGGCTGCCTGAAAGTCTGCATCGTTGACCACTTCAGGTGTGATGGGCGCATTGGCCAGATAGACCTTGGCAAAGCCGCCGCCATCTACGAGGGCTGAAACGGCCATGACTGCCAAAAAACTCAGTGCATAAAGGACACCAAGAATCAACATGGCCTTGAGCCGCAACTGTCCTGCACGAAACGCCACCAACATGACAGTTGGCATGGGAAATTTTCCAGAGGTCGCCTGTTCGGTAGCGACCATGAGCCCTAAAGTGGCGGCCGGCAAAACGAGCAAGGCCAATGCCGCGCCAATAAAGGGAACCATGGACAAGACAGAAACCCACGCCATGAACAAAAAGAACAAGCCTGTAAAGGCCAATGGCTGGCGCCAAAAAGTACGGATGCCTTGTTTGACCCAGAGCAGACCCTGCTTGGCAGGAACGATTTGAAGCTTCATACCCAGAGCTTAAAGGGCGAAGTTAAACGAGCACGCAATACCCGTTCAAAGTGGGTGGGATCGTGTGGTTTTAGCATGGATGCTTCTCTGGGTAAATGGAAGTCCCAAAGTCGGGAAATCCAAAAGCGCAATGCGCCGGCGCGCAGCATGGCTGGCAGCAGCTGTCTCTCGGAGGAACGCAGGGGCCGCACTTCTTGGTAGGCATTCAGCATGGCCAAGGCCTTGTCAGGTACGTGGTCTCCTGAGTTCAAGTCGATGCACCAATCGTTCATGCACACCGACAAGTCAAACAACCAAGTGTCATTGCCCGCAAAATAAAAGTCAAACAAGCCTGTGAGCTTTTCAGCTTCGAACATCACGTTGTCGCGAAAAAGGTCGGCATGGACGGGGCCTTTGGGAAGGGCTTGATAAGCGGCACCCTGTGCAATGTGATTTTGGAAGGCCAACTCGCTTTGCAAGAGCCTAGCTTGGTCTTCCTTCAAGTAGGGTAGCACCATGGGCACAGTGTCGTTCCACCACGCCAAGCCCCTTAAATTGGTTTGGCTGCGGTTGTAGTCTTCACCCGCTAAGTGCATGCGAGCCAGCATGGCGCCGACTGCTGTGCAGTGAACAGCCTGGGGGGCCAATTGGCTTTTGCCAAGCAGTCGGTTGACCACGGCTGCAGGCTTGTCGCAAAGGGTGTGCAGAATGTCGCCATCTTGATTGGCAGCAGGGTTGGGCACAGGAATGCCTTTTTCTGCCAAGTGCTTCATCAGGTACAAATAAAAGGGCAATTGCTCGTGATTGAGACGCTCGAACAAGGTGAGGACGTAATCGCCCAAATCGGTGGTGGCGAAATAGTTGGTGTTTTCGATGCCGCCCTCAATCCCCCTTAACTCGGTCAGTTCACCTAAGCCTAATTGGGACATCAGCAGTGCTGCTTGCTCTTCGGTAACGGGCGTAAAAACAGCCATGGCTTAGCGGGTGTTCGAAAGGGTGGAATAGGCGCCCGAAGGCATGGCGAAATGCATGCAGGGATTGTAGAGGGTGTTGGCGCCAAATTTGACAGACTTTGGCTCGGCAAACCCGCTTCAGGACAGGCACAATTGGGGCATGAGCGACAAGAAAACCCTTTTGCTGGTGGATGGTTCCAGTTACCTCTACCGAGCCTTTCATGCCATGCCTGATTTGCGAGCTGTGCCGAGCGATCCCGCCAGTCCTGCCACGGGTGCTATTCGAGGCATGATCAACATGATGGAGCGCCTTCGGAAAGACATTCCTGCAGACTTTGCGGTGTGTGTGTTTGATGCCAAGGGCCCTACCTTTCGCGACGAAATTTATCCTGAGTACAAACAAAACAGAAGCCCCATGCCTGACGATTTGCGCTCGCAAATTCAGCCGATTCATGAATTGGTTCGTTTGATGGGATGGAAAGTCTTGGACGTACCAGGCGTTGAAGCCGATGATGTGATTGGCACACTGTCTGCTGTGGGTTCATCGCAAGGTATTGAGGTAGTGGTTTCAAGTGGCGACAAAGACTTGGCCCAATTGGTGAATGAACACATCACCATCATTGACACCATGAATGGCAAACGTCGCGACTTGGCGGGGGTTCAAGAAGAATTTGGTGTGCCTGCCAGCCTCATGTTGGACTATCAAATTTTGGTAGGTGACACGGTAGACAATGTGCCAGGGGTGCAAAAAGTAGGCCCTAAAACGGCAGTCAAACTTTTGCTTGAATACGGCTCGCTCGAAAACCTGATGGCCAATGCCGATCAAGTCAAAGGTGTGGTGGGTGAGAATCTTCGCAAGGCGGTCGATTGGTTGCCCACTGGCCGGCAACTCTTGAAAATTCGCACCGATTGCGATTTGAATGCCTACGTGCCCGAGTTGCCCTCACTGGAAACCATTCGGTTGGCACAGCCCAACGAGGTCGACTTGTTGGCTTTTTATGAAAAGTATGGCTTCAAAGGTTTGGTCAGAAGCCGTGGTGCAGGCGCCCCTGAGACTGCTGCCAGCAAGTCCTCTGCCAAATCGGCTTTTGTGCCCATGGACGACTTGTTTGCAGAGCCAGAACCGGTCGTCACTGTCACTGGCGACAAACAGTATGAAACTATTTTGACCTGGGCGCAATTTGACATGTGGTTGCCGAGGTTAGAGGCCGCAGAGTTTGTGGCCATTGACACCGAGACCACATCGCTCGATGCCATGCGCGCCGATTTGGTGGGCATCAGTTGGAGTGTCAAACCTGGTGAAGCAGCTTATGTGCCCTTGCGACATGAAGGCCCCGATGCGCCAGTGCAGTTGCCGATGCGGGAAGTTCTGACCAAGCTCAAACCTTGGCTTGAAAACCCGCTCAAACTCAAAGTAGGCCAGCACATTAAATACGACCGGCATGTGTTTGCCAATCAAGGCATTGAGGTTCATGGCTATGCACATGACACCATGCTGCAAAGTTATGTGTTGGAAGTTCACAAGCCGCACAACCTGACCAGTTTGGCATTGCGACATGTTGGCCGCACCGGTTTGACTTACGAAGACATGTGCGGCAAAGGTGTGCATCAAATTTCGTTTGCGCAAGTCGATGTAGAAAAAGCCTCGGAATATTCTTGTGAAGATTCTGACCAATGTTTGGATGTTCATGGGGTGCTGTGGCCACGCATTCAAGCCGATGCCAAGCTGCGTGCCATCTACGACATCGAGATTGCCACCAGCGAAGCTTTGTTTCGCATTGAGCGCAATGGCGTGCTAATTAATGGCCCTACACTGGCCGCACAAAGCCAAGCCTTGGGGCAACGCATTTTGCAGCTAGAAACTGAAGCTTATGAAATTGCAGGGCAACCCTTCAACTTGAGCAGCCCTAAACAACTCGGTGAAATCTTTTTTGACAAGCTGGGATTGCCCGTCATTAAAAAAACCGCCACGGGTGCGCGCAGTACAGATGAAGAGGTGCTGGAAAAACTGGCAGAAGACTACCCCTTGCCCGCCCGAATTTTGGAGCACCGCAGTTTGTCCAAACTGAAGGGCACTTACACCGACAAGCTGGCGCAAATGGCTTTGCCTAGAACGGGCCGTGTGCATACGCATTACGCGCAAGCTGTGGCAGTCACGGGTCGTTTGTCCAGCAATGAACCCAATTTGCAAAACATTCCTATTCGCACGGCCGAAGGTCGCAAAGTGCGCGAAGCTTTTGTGGCGCCTGCTGGCAGTTTGATTGCCAGTGCTGACTATTCTCAAATTGAATTGCGCATCATGGCCCATTTGAGTGGTGACGAGGCCTTGCTTAAAGCGTTTCACCAAGGCTTGGATGTGCACAAAGCCACTGCGGCCGAAGTGTTTGGTTTATCGCCTGATCAAGTCTCGAGTGAGCAGCGCCGCTATGCCAAAACCATCAACTTTGGTTTGATTTACGGCATGAGTGCTTTTGGTTTGGCCAAGGCCCTGGGCATTGACAATGGCGCTGCCAAAAATTATATCGAACGTTACTTCCAACGCTTTGCAGGTGTGAAGCGCTACATGGACGAAACGCGCGAGCAAGCCAAATCGCAAGGCTATGTTGAAACTGTGTTTGGTCGCAGATTGTATTTGCCTGAAATCAACTCCCCCAATGGTCCCCGTCGTGCGGGTGCTGAGCGTGCGGCTATCAATGCGCCTATGCAGGGCACCGCAGCCGATTTGATCAAGCTGTCTATGATGGCTGTGCAAGCGGGCATTGACAAAGAACAACGCAAAAGTAAAGTGATCATGCAGGTGCACGATGAATTGGTTTTTGAAGTGCCTGAAGATGAAGTTGAATGGCTCAAAGTTGCAGTGCCAAAATGGATGGCTGAAGTGGCCGCACTCAAAGTGCCTTTGTTGGCAGAAGTGGGTGTGGGATTGAACTGGGATCAGGCGCACTGAAATTGAGTCAAAGACTCAATCAATTTGCGGACAGCATGAACGCCATTGAAAAGTTCAAGGCCGCTATCAGTGGTTCAGAAATCCAAGTGTTGCATCGGTGCTTGAAGCAGGCGATGCAGCCCTTGCCGGAAGATGCAGTCCCTTGGCATTTGGGAGGCTCTCAAGCTGCCACTGGGCACCTCACGCCTGTGCACGCCAAAGTCCTGCAAAACCTAAGCAGCCATTGGACGCACGTTCCTCTGGGTTTGCATTGGGATACTCCAGAGAGAACGCACGCCTCTCGCAGTCTGGCTTTGGCTGAGTTTGCCAAGCAACTGCATGATCTGGGTTATGTAACAGGTTGGCGCAATGAAAAATTCAGCTACTGGGAAGACCATGTCATTGGAACTGGGCCGCGGTGTTTAGAGCCTCGGTCTCTATTGCCCGCGGCTTTTGAAATGGAGCGGTCGGCCTTCAGGTTTTTTGGTTTGCGCAGTCATGCTGTGCATGTGAATGGCTTCACAAATGAAGGGCATTTGTGGTGTGGTCGCAGAGCTTTAACCAAGCCTACAGACCCTGGCATGCTGGACAACGTTGCCGCAGGTGGTTTAACAGTGGGTGAGTCTCCTCAAAGTTGCGGTGTTAGAGAAATGGCGGAGGAGGCTGGAATATCTCAAGCCCTAGCATTGACAGCGGCCTCTCATGGACATGTCAGTACCTGCCGAGCAGTGGCAACGGGTTGGCACCATGAAACATTGTGGGTTTACAACCTGCTTGTTCCGCCTGATGTGATGCCTGTCAATCAAGACGGTGAGGTGAGTGAATTTACTTGTCTGTCTCCCAAGCAAGTTTTAGCGGCCATTGCAAGCAATGCATTGACTGTAGACGCCGCCTGTGTCATTGCCCACGGTGTTTTGAACTAGATGGAAGCTGGCCTGTATCAATTTGCAGTGGTGTTTGTGGGCAATTTTGTGCTTGGAATTGCAGGGTTTGGTTCGGCCTTGATTATTGTGCCCTTGTTGGCTTGGGATTGGCCGCTCGCTGTGGTGGTGCCCTTGGTGCTGCTGGTTGATGTGCCTGCTGCCGTCTTGCACACGGGTTTGAATTTTCGGCAAGTCGTGTGGAGAGAGTTGCCGCCTTTGCTGCCTTCGGTTATTTTTGGCGCATTAGCTGGCATTGTGCTCATGCGCATCACTCAAGGTGATGGCTTGCTTTTTTGTTTGGGGTTTTATGTCATCTTCATTGGCTGGCGTGGGCTCAAGGGCGCGCCAGTGGCTGTTCAACTCAGACCATCGATGCGTCACTTGGCTGGTTTCTTGATGGGGCTTGTTGAAACCATGTTTGGCACAGCAGGTCCGGTTGTCATGTCGTGGCTTGCGCAGCGCTTGGCAGATCCATTTTCAATCAGGGCGACCATGCCCATGACAATCATTGGCCTGTCATCCATTGCGCTGTGTATGGTGGGTGTTGCAGGTGGCTTGAATGATGTAGCACTTTGGAAATGCTTGATTTTGCTTCTGCCTTTTGCATTGGCAGGTGTTTGGCTGGGACACCAATTGGCACTTCGAATTCAAGCAGCATTTCTCAAGCCTTTCATTTACAGTTTTTTATGCCTTAGTGGGCTTGTGTTGTGTGCCAGGTCCTTGAGAGGCATTGCGTTTTAGGTCCTTTGTGTTGGTTGAAAATAGCAGGTCAAAATCGATGTGGCCGCAGTGCATTGATATTTTTAGACAAGGTATATCCACCAGTTATTTCAGCCACCAAGCGGCCTGTAATGCCTGCCAAGGTAAGTCCAAGGTGCCCATGGCCAAAGGCATAAATAATTCTTTCGTTGTGAGGTGATTGACCGATGACGGGCAGGGAATCGGGCATGGAGGGACGATGTCCAAGCCACGTGTCACCACTGGGGCCTAAGCCTTGAATCAATTGCCGAGTGACTTTTTCGATGACTTCAATTCGTTTAAGGTTTGGAGCGGCACCCAGGCCGCCCAGCTCAACGGTGCCTGCTGAACGAATGCCATCCATCATGGGTGTCATGTAAAAACCATGTTCTGGATAGCATGTTGGCGTTGTCAATAATTTTTCAGATTCTGGAAACATCACGTGGTAACCGCGCTCAGTGTTCAGTAGAACTTGATCATGAGGGTGCAATAGTTTTTTTGACCATGCGCCAGCAGCCACAACCACTTGATCTGCATGTTCACTGAGCAGTCCCTGACTTCTGAGCTGGACATGATCATTGCCAGTCACAATTTCATCAATGTGCTGATGTACAAATTTGCCACCTCTCTGGAGAATGCAATTTGCTAGATTCTTCATGTATACATATGGACTTTCTAAGCTGTACGCATCCAAAAATAAAACACCCTTGTGATAGACAGGCGTTAGATGCGGCTCTCTTTCATGAATTTGAGTGGCATCGAGTGTCTCTATGCGAACGCCCTGATTTGCTCGCAATTGAAGACCGTATTGGGCTTGCTGGAATTTTTCTTCAGATTTATAAAGATAAAGACATTCGCGATTGCGAATTAAATTCTGGCTGCCACTTTCTTGAAGCAAAGGTGATATGCCGGCTTCTGCCAGCCGCATGAGTTCAGTCAATTCATTGACAATTTCAAGGACCCTGTCTGACTTGCTGGAGCGAATGAAATTCAACAGCCAAGGAATCAACTCTGGAAAATTGCGCCATTGAATGGAAAGATGTGCAAGTGGGTTGGCCAACATGCTAGGAACATCTTTCAAAATCCCAGGCATGGCGACGGGTGTCACGGCCCCATAGGCAATGGAACATGCATTGCCAAAACTGCAGGCGCCTCGGTAGTCAATGTCTTCAAGTGGGGGGTTGGGGTCAAACACAGTGACCTGGTGACCAGACTTTAAAAGCCAGAGTGCGCATGAAAGTCCAACGGCACCCGATCCGACAACCAAAACATGAAGTGACCCCCGCGGCGACCGAGGCGGCAAATCTAGAAGGTGCTTGGAAAATTGCATACCTGTTTGGAGAATGACAATGGTGCTTGACTTTTAAAAACGGTCTAGCCACCTGTAGTAGCGAATGGAAGGTGCTAAAAACCAAGGATTGCCTGTGTAAAAAGGGCGAGTCTGGAATGGCAATCCGTCTAGGGCCGTGGTGCCTTCTTTCAAGCCCAATATTTGTTGGCCAATTCTCATGCCAAAGTAGCTAGAAGTTCCTACGCCAGCGCCGCAATAGCCCATGGCGTAATGCATGCCGTCATGAACCCCTGTGTGCATGAGTTCATCAAATGTGTAAGCCACAAAACCGCACCAAGAATGGCTTATAGGGACATTTTTCAATTCTGGGAAAATTTCCGCCAAGTCGTGGTGAAGTTTGGGACCACTCACTCGAGGATCTGTTTCTTGGTGTGAAACTCGGCCGCCAAACAAAATTCGAGTGCGATCGGGAGACGACCGGTAGTAGTAAACAACGCGTCGTGTGTCGCTCACAATTCGATCTCTGGGGATCAGCCTGTCCATCATGCCCGTTGGTAAAGCATCTGTGGCAATCATGTAACTGCCGATGGGAATCACGCGTCTTTGAAGCCAGGGCGTGAGCTTGCCGGTATAGCCGTTGGTTGCAATGACAACATTTTTTGCCTTGATGACACCTCTTGGTGTTTGAACTTCAAAATCGTTGCCATTTTTTTGAATGTTCAATGCAGGGCATCTGGAAATGATTTCAACGCCCGCTGAAACAGCCCGCTCAAGAAGCCCCTGGTGGTAAGCCGCCGGATCAACAGAGCAATGCTGTTCATAAACAACACCGCCCCAGTAAACATCGGAGCCCAATTCTTGCCTTTGCTCTGATCGGGGAACAACATGCGCCTTCACTTCCAGCCCCTTGGGCTGATTTGTCAACTTCTGAGCAAGTATCTCGTATTGTTCAGCGTTGTGTGCCGCATGAAATCGACCCACTTTTACAAAGTCGCAATCGATTTTTTCAGACTCTACAAAATGCTGAATCCATTCCAAAGAGTTCTGACCTTCCTTCAAGATGTCAAAAGCTTTTTTCAAACCGTGTTCTTTAGACAGCGAGTCATAGGTGGGCTTGATACTGGTTGAAATTTGCCCGCCATTTCGTGAACTGCAACCCCATCCTGCATCCTCAGCATCGATGACCCAAGTTGAACGGCCACCTCTGGCAGTTTGCAGCGCTGCATGAAGTCCTGTGTAGCCGGCGCCAATGACCAAGACGTCTACCGAGCTGGGTAAAGCCTTTTCCTGTGAAGAAGGTCTGGGTGTTTTTTCCCACCAGTACGGACTGAGTTTGCAGTTTTCCATGAGAGCAAGAGATGACATGAAATCCGTTCCTTTGGTTAATACTGATGATCTGCTAACACCATATCTGCAGCTTTTTCTGCAAGCATGAGGGTGGGGGCATTGGTGTTACCCGACGTGAGTGTGGGAAAAACTGAAGCATCAACAATCCTTAAGGATAGTAGGCCATGGGCTCGAAGTTGTGAGTCTACAACCGCATGCTCAATATGGGTTCCCATTCTGCAAGTACTCACAGGATGGTAAACGGTCGATGCTCTTTCGTAAATATCTACCATCATTTGATCGATACTTTGGACTTGTGGGCCAGGCAAAATTTCATGGTCAATGATGCTTCTCATAGAGGGCGTGCCCGCTAATTTTCTAAGCCACTGAGCAGCAAGAAGCATGGCGGCTTTGTCAGCAGGGGTAGAAAGTGAATTGGGCCAAATCTTAGGAGCCTGTTTTGGGTCAGTACTTTGAACCGTGATGCTGCCGCGACTTTCAGGTCGACAGGGTTGCGCACTCAACAAAAATCCTGGAAAGGCGTCGGGCGCTGTCAACTTCCGTTTGCCAGGAGTGGCTTTGAGATAGCTGAGCGGTGAAAAATAAAGTTGCAAATCGGGATGATCTGATTGCTCAGTTGATTTACAGAAGCCGCCGGCTTGGTTAATACTCAAAGACAGGGGTCCTTGCCGCTTGGTGATGTATTGCAGTCCCGACCAAACTTGGCCCCATAGGCTTCCCAATTGCTTGTTTAAGGTGGGTACTTTGGACCTGTATACATAGTCAATGCACAAATGGTCTTGTAAGTTTTGCCCTACAGCGGGGCTGTCAATAACCAAAGGGATATTGAATTTTTGCAAGAGGTGCCCAGGCCCTACGCCCGACAATTGGAGTATTTGTGGCGTATTGATGGCGCCTGCAGAAAGGATGACTTCTCGTTGTGCACGAACGCTGAGTTTGATGCCATTTTGGATGTATTCAATGCCCACTGCTTTTTGATCTTCAAAAAGTACCCGAGAGGCATGTGCGTGAGTGATGACTTTTAAATTGGGTCGCTTGAGGGCTGGTTTGAGATAGGCGCTGCTGGCAGATTCTCGAAAACCATTTCGTGTGGTAATTTGATTGATGCAGACACCTTCTTGAGAATCGCCATTGATGTCAGCATTCCTTTGAATGCCCAACTCTTCGCCAGCTTTTAAAAATTGCTCACACACCGGGTGGACTTGTTTGGACACATCGCTCACGTGCAGGGGACCGTCAACGCCCCTTGATGCGCTAGGTCCATGGGGGCTGTCTTCTAGCTTTTTAAAATAAGGCAGGACGTCTTGATATGACCAGCCCGAGTTGCCCAAGTTGGCCCAGTCATTGAAGTCACGGGCTTGGCCCCTGATAAAAACCATGGCATTGATGGCACTGGAGCCACCTAAGACCTTGCCCCTAGGCCAATAAGCTGATCGATGATTCAATTGCGGATCAGGCTCCGTCTGATACATCCAATTGACGCTCGGATTGTAAAAAGACATGCCGTAGCCGATGGGGACCTTCAGCCAGAGGCGTTGATCACTTCCACCAGCTTCGAGTAGCAAGACGCTAAAACGCCCGCATGCCGAAAGTCGGTTGGCCATGACGCACCCTGCTGAACCTGCGCCCACAACAATGAAATCGAATTCGGTCAAAGTTTTACAGTTAAAAGCTCAGTTTTTCATGGACATTGGTCTGGTGGAAAGGTCCGTTTTGAAGATATTAGCAAACCACGAATTGTTCCTGAACTTATTTGCTTTTCAGTTTGTGCTGATTTTCAAGGACGCTTGCCAAAACTTCAACGCCTGTTTGAATTTGTTGCGGGTTGACGCCTCCAAAGCCCAAAACCAAACCTTGTGATTTCAAAGGGGCCAGTGCATACCTGCCTAAAGGAGATGCGGTGACATTCAGAAGTTCGGCTGCTTTGGAAATTTCAATTTCTGAAAGATGTCGCGGCAAATGCGCAATGGTGTGAAGCCCGCTTCGAGTTGTCTCAACTTCAAGCAGGCCACTGAGTTTTTGGTGGGCCACACGGATCAAGGCCTCATGTCTTTCTTGATAGATGAGTCTCATGCGCCTAACGTGTGATGAGAAATGACCTTCGTCAATAAATTCAGCAACCATTGATTGGGTATGAGAAGGCACACCCTGTAGGTAGTTGTACATAATGGTTTGAAAGGTGTCCACTAAACTATCGGGTACCAACATGTAGCCAAGGCGCAGGGCTGGAAATAGAGATTTGCTAAAGGTGCCCACATAAATAACTTGCCCTGCTGTGTCCACACTTTTAAGCGTGGGGGGTGGGTGGCTGCCAAAGAAAAATTCACCGTCATAGTCATCTTCAATGATCCAAGCCTCGGCTTTGTCTGCGGCACTCAGCAGCGCAAAACGTCGCTCAAGGCTCATGACGCTGCCCATCGGTTGTTGATGCGAGGGTGTGACAAAAGCCAATCTGAATTCAGGGCACATTCTCAAGGCGTCGTCCACCCTTAAGCCTTCGCTGTCAACCGGTACGGGAATGAGATTTGCACCGCAAGCAATCAAGCTGTTTCTGGCACCAATGGCACCAGGATTTTCAAACCAAACATTTTCCCCAGGATTGACCAAGGTGGAGCCAATCAAATGGAAGGCTTGTTGAGCACCACTCACAATGAAAATTTGCTCAGGCTCACAAGCTATACCTCGATTGACTCGCAAATGGGAGGCGATGGCTCGACGTAATTGTGCGGCGCCATTAGGGTCTCCATAACCCATGACGTCGTCGCGAGACCCGCGCATGTATTTGGCTGAGAGCCTGGCCCATTGCGCCATTGGAAAAAAATCGAAGGCAGGAAGGGCTGTGGTGAAAGCGCGAGCCGCATGAGGCAGTCTTTTGCGATCACTGAACCGAAGAAAGGCTTGCCCCATCAATTTGGAAAGTTGAGGTGCTCGCTGATTTTGGAGTTCGGTTCGCGATACGACGGGTTTGGGTCTTTCAGCGCTTAAGGCCTTGCTGACATAAGTGCCAGCCCCTGTTTTGGAGGTCACCAAGCTTTCGGAGGTGAGCCGGTCAAAGACTTCAATGACTGTGGTTCTGGAAATGCCCAAATCTTTGGCCAAGATTCGAGTTGCAGGCAAACGCTCTCCCGCTAAAAATCCGCCTGCCAAAATCAACTCTCTCATCGCCACATAAAGCTGAGTGCTAATTGGTTGGTGCGAATTCCTGTCAAATTTGATAGAAAGTAACAAAGAACCACGCGCTCTTTTGACCATAAGTGACCCTATTGAATTTTAAAATGGTATCACTCATTGTTCAAAATGGATCTTCTGACCCTACCAATGCCTTGAGATCATTTGGCATGAAAATCAAACGCATCGAAACCTTCAGTGATCTCTTTGTAGGTTTTACTAGAGTCACGGCGGAAGATGGATCTCAGGGCTGGGGGCAAGTGTCAACTTATCACTCGGACATCAGCTCACTCATTTTGCACCGTCAGGTATCGCCATACGCCTTGGGGCATGACATTCATGACATGGCGGGCTTGATGGCCTTGGTTCCTGAAAAAGAGCACAAGTTTCCGGGCTCCCACATGTACCGTGCCATGGGCGGCGTAGAAACTGCAGCCTGGGATTTGCTGGGAAAGTTGCAAGGCAAGCCTGTTTGTGAGTTGTTGGGGGGGCATGCTAAACCCCTGCGAGCCTATGCGTCCTCCATGAAGCGTGACATCACACCCAAAGATGAAGCGCGAAGGATGCAAGAACTCCAAGAACGTGACGGTTTTACAGCTTTTAAATTCAGAGTCGGTGCCGAATACGGAAGAGATCAAGACGAGTGGGAAGGGCGTACTGAAGAAATCGTGCCAACCCTGCGAAAGGCACTGGGTGACCAAGCTGAGTTAATGGTGGATGCCAACAGTTGTTATTCAACTGCACGTGCAATTCAGGTTGGAAGAATGTTGGAGGATAACGGCGTCGCGCATTTTGAAGAGCCATGTCCTTACTGGGAGTTAGACCAAACGCGTGCAGTGCGAGAAGCTTTGAGTTTGGATGTGACGGGTGGCGAGCAAGATTGCTACTTGCCGATGTGGAAGCACATGATTGATTCAAAGGTTGTGGACATTGTGCAGCCCGATGTTTGTTACATGGGCGGCATGCTTCGCAGTATGCAGGTGGCACAAATGGCACATGTAGCTGGACTTCCTTGTACACCCCACAGTGCCAATTGGTCTTTGGTCACACTGTTCACCATGCACCTGCTCTGCGCCATTCCCAATCCTGGAAAATATTTGGAATTTTCGATAGAAGGTGCAGATTACTACCCATGGCAGGAAGGCTTGTTTGTGCAATCGCCTTACAACATCAAGGACGGCATGATTTCATTGCCCGAGGGGCCTGGTTGGGGTGTAGAAGTCAACCCCGATTGGTTAAATCGCGCCACCTATCAAGTGAGCGAGATTAAGTAGATGAGCTTTGATTTAACGAAAAGCATTCAGGAATACTTGACAACTGGCAAGGTGGATGAATTGCCCCATGCGCTTTTCATCGATGGTGAATTTTATTCAGCAGAAAGTCGCCAATCAATGCCAACGTGGGATCCTGGAACAGGTCGAGTCTTTTCTGAATTTGCGGCGGGTCAAGCTGAAGATGTAGACCGTGCCGTTCTATCTTCTCAAAAAGCACTGAAAGGCGAGTGGTTGCGTTTCACCCCCTCGCAGCGAGGAAAGCTTTTAAGAAATGTGGCTGAGTTGATTCGAAAAAATTTAGCACGACTGTCTTTTGTCGAAGCCTTGGACTCTGGTAAACGCTTGGATGAAGCGATGGGAGATGTGGCAGGCGCGGCAAACTGTTTTGACTATTATGCGGGCGCCTGCGACAAATACCAAGGCATCAGTATTCCACTCGGGCCCGATTATGTGGCGTACACATTGAACGAGCCTCTGGGTGTGACAGCTCATATTATTCCTTGGAATTATCCCCTTTCAACTGCAGCCAGAGGAATTGCACCGGCACTGGCTGCTGGCTGCACGGTGGTTGCAAAACCAGCTGAGCAGACACCTTTAACAGCCTTGATTTTGGCTGAGTTGTGCATCGAAGCGGGTTTGCCCAAGGGCGTTTTCAATGTCATCACAGGAACGGGGCAGGCCGCTGGCGCAGCATTGGTGAAACACCCTGGCGTTCATCACATCACGTTTACAGGCTCTGTCACCACAGGCATGGATGTGATGCGTGTGGCGGCGTCCAATATCACACACTTACTTTTGGAGTTGGGGGGAAAGTCGCCCATTGTGGCGTTGGCAGATTGCGACTTAGAAATCACAGCTGACAATGTGATTGCAGGCATTTTTGAGAATGCAGGTCAGATATGTTCAGCGGGTTCTCGCTTGCTGGTGCATGACTCAATTCATGATGCGCTGATTGAAAAGGTTCTGAAAAAAACCAAAGCCATTCACTTAGGACATGGCCTTAGAAATTCAGGCATGGGGCCCGTTAATTCGGAGTTGCAATTAAAGCGTGTGTCTGGCCATGTTGAGTCGGCCAAATCGCGAGGCATTCAGGTGCTTTGCGGTGGCCAAATCTCGGCCGACCCCGCTACAGGGCTGGGTTGGTTTTACGAGCCCACTTTGTTGGACCGGGTACCCTTGCT
>SHXD01000036.1 GCA_009693505.1 Limnohabitans sp. | reverse complement strand
GTCTTCAAACTCAGGGATATTTTTGACAAGCTGTGTGCCTTCGATGCGCGAAATAAGCGCCACACCGTTGTAGGTTTTTTGACCAAACCATTGCGCGTGATAACCCGCTTCAGTGAAGGCTGCATGCGGAAACTTGTCGTCGGTCATTTTGAGTTCTTGCAAGGCAAGCACATCGACGGCGTGTTCGGCACCGAGCGACTCTTGAGCCTTCAACCAGTCAATGACCTGAGTCAGCCTTACGGTGAGAGAGTTGACATTCCAAGTGGCAAGTTTCATGGGAATTTATCGACTTTCAAACAGTCCGTTGGTAAGTCACAAAACTGAATTTCAACCCAGAGGCTGCTGTGTGTGACTCACGAGATGTTTCGTGCCATGTTGCATCTAACACGGGGGCGTAGGCATCGCCTTCAAATTCTTGTTCAATTTCAGTGACCACAGCTTCGTCGGCGATGGGTGCTGCTTGTGCGTAAATGTCGGCGCCACCCATGGCCCAAAGGTCTTTGTCGTCTGGGCAATGTACCAATGCCAAAGTTAAGCCTTCTTCCAGTGAATGCACCACATGCGCACCCTCTGCGTGCCAATCTTTTTGCCGGGTCAGAACCAAGTTGGTCCTGCCTGGTAGAGGTCTGAATTTGGCGGGAATAGATTCCCAAGTTTTTCGGCCCATCAATACGGGGCAACCCAAGGTGGTGCGCTTGAAATGTGCCAAGTCTTCAGGCAGGTGCCAAGGCATTTGATTGTTCAGCCCAATCACACCGTTGGCAGCGCGCGCGTAAATGAGCTTGAGCTTCATTAGACGGCCACTGGCGCCTTGATGGCAGCGTGGCACTGATAGTCCAACACTTCAAAGTCTTCGTATTCGTATTCGAAGATGGATGCAGGCTTTCGCTTGATGTTCAAGGTAGGGTATGCAAACGGCGCTCTGCTGAGTTGAAGCGCAACCTGTTCTTTGTGATTGCTGTAAATGTGGCAGTCACCACCGGTCCAAATGAAATCTCCCACATCCAAATCACATTGCTCCGCCATCATGTGGGTGAGCAAAGCATAGCTGGCAATATTGAATGGCACGCCCAAGAAAATATCGGCGCTTCGCTGGTACAACTGGCAACTGAGTTTGCCTTTGCCGCCTTTTAACAAGGGCGGTGCCACATAAAACTGGAAAAACGCATGGCAAGGCATGAGCGCCATTTTCGAAAGCTCTGCCACGTTCCAAGCACTGACAATGATGCGTCGTGAATCAGGATTGGTTTTGAGCGTGCGAATAACGTCTTCAATTTGATCGATATGGCCGCCGTTTGGGGTGGGCCAACTGCGCCATTGCACGCCATAAACAGGACCTAAATCGCCATCTTCGCGCGCCCACTCATCCCAAATGGTGACGCCTCGTTCGCGCAGCCAGTTGTTGTTGCTAGAGCCTGTGAGAAACCATAAGAGCTCTTGAATGATGGAGCGCAAATGAACTTTTTTGGTGGTGACCAGCGGGAAGCCTTCGTTCAAATCAAAGCGCATTTGATGGCCAAACACGCTGGTGGTGCCGGTGCCGGTGCGATCGGCTTTGAAGACGCCATGGTCATTCACGTGGCGCATGAAATCTTCGTATTGAGAGCGAATGGGGCGTGTGGTCATGGGCTGATCAAAATGGGTTGTTTGACGGCTTCGATTTCAAGCTAGGCAGAGACCTAAATTTTAATCACTCTGCCAGGGTTCATGATGTTCTGGGGGTCCAAGGCCTGCTTGATGGCCTTCATCATGGCCAAGGCGGTGGGGTCTTTGTGGTGTGTGAGTTTGTCGGCCTTGAGACTGCCGATGCCGTGTTCGGCGCTGATCGAGCCGTTAAATGCTTGGACTTGGTCAAACACCCATGTGTTCACTTCGTCTTCGTGATCGCGTAAAAAGGCAGGCCCATCTTCCCCTTGGGGCGCTTGCACGTTGTAATGCAGATTGCCATCACCCAAATGTCCAAAATTGACCAAGCGAATGCCTGGTATTTTAGATTGGAGCAATGCATCGGTCTCAGCCACAAATTGTGGAATGAGCGAGACGGGCACGCTGATATCGTGTTTGATGTTCAAGCCTTCATCGACTTGGGCCAAGGGAATGGTTTCCCGAATTTGCCAAAGACTTTTGGCCTGCGCCAAACTTTCAGCGACCACAGCATCTGTGACCCAGCCGTTTTCCATGGCTGCTTCCATCAAAGCCTCAAAGCCCACACGGGCATGGGCTTCAGACTCGTGGTCAGAGTTTTCAAGCAGAACGCACCAAGGTGTTTCTTTGAAAAATGGCACTCTGAGGTGTGGGTGATGTTTGTCGACCAAACTCAGTGCAAATTGCCCCATCACTTCAAAACCAGTGAGGCCCGCGCTCAGTCGCTCATGCGCCAAACCCAATAAAGACACAGCAGCTTCCATACTGGGCACGGCGGCCCACGCCGTAAGTTGGGCTACTGGCTGAGGATAGATTTTCATGCAGGCTGCTGTGATAACGCCCAAAGTACCTTCACTGCCAATCATGAGGTTGCGCAAATCGTAGCCTGTGTTGTCTTTGCGCAGGCCCGACAAGCCATGCCAAATTTCGCCTTGGGCAGTGACCACTTCCAAGCCTAAGCAAAGTTCGCGCGTGTTGCCAAAGCGAACCACTTGTGTGCCGCCAGCATTGGTGCCCAAATTGCCACCTAAGGTGCAGCTACCTTCGGCTGCCAAACTCAGTGGGAAAAGGTAGCCGGATTTTTCCACATACTCTTGCACAGTTTGCAAAATGCAGCCGGCTTCGGCCACAACCGTGAGGTTGGCGGGGTCAAGCGCGCGTACCTGGTTCATTCGCTGCAAGCTCAGAACCACTTGTTGACCTGATTCATCTGGCACAGAGCCAACGACCAAGCCGGTGTTGCCGCCTTGGGGGACAATGCTGGTGAAGGTGTTGGCACAAGCCTTCACAACGGCAGCGACTTCTTGAACACTGGCTGGCCTGACGACAGCCAATGCTCTGCCGTGTGAGCGCTTGCGCCAATCACGCTCCCATGCACTGAGATCTGTTTGAGGATCATCGTGGGTCAAAACGTTTGCATCACCGCAGATTTGGCGCAAGTTTTCTAACAAAGCACTCATATTTGAATTTCAGTGTGAAGGTTTTGATTCTTGAGTGTCTTCTAGGCTAACGCCTTCGCGCGCCATTTGAAAGCGCCAACGCACATGCAATGCGCAAGCTGCAAATAAAATGACACACAAAATGGTTTGGGCCAGTGCAAGCCCGCCGGACCACCCTTTGTCTCCCCAAGCACGTACCACGCCCTCGGTGAAATAAATCCAAATCATGAGGCTGACCCAACGGTAGGTGTACATGCGGTTTTTCAACAAACCGGCCAATGGCCAGCACAAGGGCAGTACTTTAAGGGCCCACCAAGAGCCGCCTTCGCGCAAAGGAGCGAGCCACAATTCCCAGAGAAGGCCCACCAAGATAAGTGCTAAAAGGCTTGCGACAGCAACCCATCGCGTCATTTCAATGGTCTTTGGTGTCAAAAATGGGGTTTGAGGTGAAGAGTCGTTCATGGCGATGGCATCATACCGGTCATGAAGCCGATTGAATCACTCCGCGCCATTTTGAACGATATGTTGCAGTTTCCATGGCGCCAAATGTTGCGCACTTTGTGGCGTCGTTTCCGTGAAGTGCGACTCGGTACGACCGCCAGTTCCCTGACTTTCACCACTGTTTTGGCCCTGGTGCCCCTGTTTACGCTGGGTTTGGCCATTTTTACGGCCTTTCCCATCTTCTCCCAAGTTCAAGAGCAGTTGCAACGCTGGCTGATTGAAAGCTTGGTGCCTGAGAGCATTTCCCGTCAGGTATTGGGGTCTTTGACCCAGTTTTCACGCAAGGCCAGCCGACTCGGCTTGGTGGGTCTGATTGCAGTCGTAGTGGCCTCTTTGGCCTTGCTGGTCACAATTGACCGTACTTTGGGTCAAATTTGGCGAGTCAGCCGTCAACGGCCGTGGGCCCAACGCGTCCTCATTTACTGGGCTGGTATCACGCTAGGACCTCTGCTGTTAGGGGGAAGTTTGGCGATCTCATCCTATTTGTTCACGGGCTATCTTTCAGGTTTGGGTGATTGGTTGCCTGTATCAGTCCGAAATTTATTGGACCTGGTTGAGTTTTGTTTGCTGGTGGCCTGCGTAACAGGCTTGTACTACTACTTGCCCAACACCCGCGTGGATTGGCGTCACGCTTTAATTGGTGGCGTGGCGGTTGCGGTGGGCTTAGAGTTGGCCAAAAAAGTGTTGGCTCTTTACTTGGCGCAAATACCCACTTATTCGGCCATTTACGGCGCTTTTTCTGCTGTGCCCATTTTATTGGTTTGGATTTATGTAATGTGGGTGGTGGTATTGTTGGGTGCAGTGGTCACGGCCAGCTTGCCTGAAATTGGTCGACAGGCCAAACGGCAATCAGATGGCCCTGGCTGGTCATTCAGGTTGGCCTTGGAAATCTTGCGATGTTTGTCGCTCGCAAGAGCAAGCGCGCCTCAAGGTCTTCGCATTTCGCAGTTGGCCAATGAACTCCACATTGAACAGCGGCACGCACAAATTGTCTTGGATACTTTGCAAGAACTTAAGTGGGTGGGGCGCTTGGAGCAGTCCGACAACAACATTGAAAGTGCGTGGGTGTTGTTGGTTGAGATGGAAAATACCTTGCTTGAGCCTTTGGTACAAACACTTTGTTTGCATCCCTCGGAGGCCACCGAGTTACTTTGGGAAAAAACCCAATTGACCCGTCTCAAGCTGGCCGATGTGATCAAAACTTGATCTTGCCCGTCCACATGTCTTTGTACATGACCCAATCGCCCATGAAACTGTAAAGTGGGCGTTTGAAACTGGCGGGTTTGTTTTTCTCAAAACCAAAATGGCCTATCCAGGCGCAGCCGTAGCCACAAAGCAAACCGTATAAAAAATACTGCGGTTTGCCAGTGGTGAAAAGCATCGTCAAACAAATCAAGGACAGCGTTGACCCTAAAAAGTGGAGGCGACGGCAAGTGACGTTGCTGTGTTCATTCAAATAAAAAGGATAGAAGGCCTCAAAGCTATGGATGGCCGTCGCATCTACTTCAATATTCGATTCTTCGCGGGTGTTCATGGTCGGTCCTAAAGGATGAATCAGTGTGTTGAAAAAGGCGCTTTGAGGAAGCCTCTAAATCGAGCCCTGCCACCCCGAGTGGGTGGCTCACTCAGATGATAATTTGGAAACCGATTTAAAAATCGACCGATGGCTACTCGACCTTCAAGTCTAGCCAAACTGAGTCCTGCACATTGATGAACACCAAAGCCAAATGACAGGTGCTTGTTTGGCGTACGCCTTAAATCAAGTGATTCGGGTGCGTTGAATTGAAGAGGGTCTCGATTGGCCGCGCCAATGCACAAAGTGACCAATGCACCTTCAGGTAATTGAAGCCCGCCTATTTGAGTTGCTTTCACGGCGCGTCGATTGCTCAGTTGATTAGACGCTTCAAATCGCAAAAACTCATCGACCGCAACATTCAGAACATGTGTTGCCAATTCTGCTTGCTGGCTGTTTTTTGCGGCCGACAGGTCAGACTTTAAGATAGCTTGTTGCATCGGATTTTCGATCAGGCTAATCAAGGCATTGCCAATTAAATTGGTGGTTGTTTCGTGACCCGCATTCAGCAAAAATATACAGTTTTGAAGAAGCTCAACTTCACTTAAACTTTCTGTCGATGCTGGGTGGGTGCCATTCATCAGTTCGCCTTGAATTAAGCGTGTGAGTACGTCTTGATCTGAATTGCCAGGATGTTTGCGCCTTTCGGCAACCAAATCGCACAAATAGCTGAGAAACTCCTGCACGCTGCGATGACCGAGTTCTTCTTGGGCTGGGGTGATCCGAGGCTCTAAGGCGCCTAAAATCGCCAAGGACCAGCCCCTCAACGGGCCTCGATCAGCATGCGGCACATTGAGCAAGTTGCCAATGACTTCTATTGGAATGGCAGAGGCAAAATCCTCAATCAAATCGCCTTTTTGTTGGCCTTCTATTTTGTCTAGAAGGCCGTCCACCAATTGAGTCAAACCCGTTTCCATGGCGTCGATGGCGCGGCGTGTCAGTGCACCCATGATGAGTTTGCGCACGCGAGTGTGCCTAGGCGCATCGTTGAACACCAAGCTGTTGGTGTGATGCTCGTAAAGGGGTGCGTCTTGTCCAAGTAATGCGTAGGGTGCTTGGTTAAATGGGGCGTGGTTGTATTTGGGTGCAAACTCAACGCGCTTGTCTGAGCTGAAGGTTGCGGCATCTCGGTAAACCGCGACCAGATCTTCATGCCGGGTTAAAAAGTAAGAACCATCGGGCAAGTGTTTGATGGGTTCGTGTTGGCGCAGCGAAGCATAGACAGGATAGGGATTGGCCAAAAAATCTGCTGGTAAATTGCGCAAATCGAACACGCTGCAAATCTCTTGCACACGCTGCGTTGAGAGGGCAGGTGTGATGAGTGAAGGCGAGATGCGCAAGGTGCTCATCACTTTTTACAAAATGCAATCATGGCGCTCAATGTTTCTTCGGGCGCTTCGACCATCAGTTGATGCCCTGCGTTGACCATGGCCACGTGGCCGTCATGGGCCAATTTGATCAAGGTCTGTGCAGCTTTAGGTTGTGTCATTTGATCTTTTTTGCCCAACAAGAACAAGGTGTGACAGGTGACTTTGTGCATTGAAACTTCGCCTTGGTCATAGCTGTCGCAAGCCTTGAACCCGATGTTAAAAATATTCTCATGGGGGTTGCTGGCCAATACTCTGCGCATTAGGGCTTTGCTGCCGCCCAGAAGCCATGTGCCAGGGCCCAGTGCGCTGGGCGGAGGCGCTAATGTAGAGTGGGAAAACACATTGACCATCTGAATGGCTTTTTGCGGATCGTTCAATGAACTGTCGAGCAAGGAGGGTGAGACCCGCATAGGGTAGGCGGTACCCACCATCATCAATTGAGAAACCCGGTTTGGATTTTCGGCAGTGGCATGAAGCGCAATGAGCGAGCCAAAACTGTGGCCTATCAACACGGCTTTTGAAACGCCAGCTGAATCAAGCAGGGCCATGATGCTTTGCGCTGCCTCTTGCACAGACGCAGGGGCTTTGCCCCCGCTTCTGCCGTGACCTGGCAAGTCCACAGCCAACACGTTCCAGCCATGGTTAGCAAAATAACGCGTTTGCAAAATCCATACGCTGTGATCGTTGAGCACACCATGGATGAACACGGCTGTGGGCTTGGCGGGATCGAAGCTTTTGCCGCCTGTGTAAGCATAAAGTGGGGCACCTTGCACGGTGTAAATCATACGGCACCTCCATTTTGAAGGGCCGCTTTTTCGGCGGCCTTTAGCGCGCGTTTTAAATCGTCAATCAAATCATCTGGATCTTCTAAGCCAATGGACAAACGCACCGTACCGGGGCCAATGCCGGAAGCCTTGAGGGTTACATCGTCAACCCTAAAGTGCGTGGTGCTAGCGGGATGTATGACCAAAGAACGGCAATCGCCTACATTGGCCAAATGGCTGAAAACTTGCAAAGCTTCGATGAAGGCCTTGCCGTGCTCGCGCGTACCTTGGATGTCAAAACTGAACACAGAGCCTGCACCGCGCGGCAATAATTTTTGGGCCAATGCGTGGCTGGGATGTGTCTCTAACAGGGGGTGTCCTACACGGCTTACCATGGGGTGTGCTGCCAAGAAGTTCACCACCTTTTCGGTGTTGCTCACATGGCGTGCCATGCGCAGTGGCAAGGTTTCGATGCCCTGCAAAATAAGCCATGCCGTGTGCGGACTCATGCAGGCGCCAAAGTCGCGCAGGCCCTCCCGGCGGGCACGCAATAAAAATGCCCCCACCGTACTTTCCTCGTTGAACACCATGTTGTGAAAGCCTTCGTAGGCTTGCGTGAGTTCAGCAAATTTTCCTTGAGTGAAAGGACCTGACCAATCAAAGCTGCCGCCATCGACCACCAAACCGCCAATCACGGTGCCGTGTCCCGATAAAAATTTGGTGGCTGAGTGCACGATCAAGTCTGCGCCATGTTCAAAGGGCTTCATCAACCAAGGCGAAGTGAGGGTGGCATCAACCAACAAAGGCACACCGGCGGCGTGCGCAATTTGACTGACCGCCGGTAGGTCCAGAACGTCCATGCCTGGGTTGCCCACAGTTTCACCAAAAAATAATTTGGTGTTGGGTTTGACGGCCGCTTGCCATGCTTGCAAATCACCGGGTTTTACAAACGTGGTCTCAATGCCAAACCGACTCAGGGTGTAGTGCAATAAATTGTGCGAGCCGCCGTAAAGTGCGGAGGAGGCCACAATGTGTGAGCCCGCCCCCATGAGTGTGGTGACTGCCAAATGAAGTGCTGCTTGCCCACTGGCAGTGGCGATTGCGCCAATGCCGCCCTCTAATGCGGAAATTCGTTGTTCGAGCACCGCGTTGGTGGGGTTGCTGATGCGGCTGTAAACATGGCCCGCGCGTTCGAGGTTGAAAAGTGAGGCGGCTTGGTCGCTTGATTCAAAGACGAAAGAGGTGGTGAGATGAATAGGTACGGCCCGCGCGCCGGTGCTGGGGTCGGGTGCGGCACCGGCGTGCAACGCAAGGGTGTCAAATCCGGGGTCTGAGTAGCCAGGCATAAAGTGTCTCCAACGAATGAATAGCAAGTTTCAGGCAAGTGGCTAAGGGTAAGCTTTGACTGTTCTGTGCCAACATTGTGGGCTATATTTCGTCCTCATCAGGAGACAGCCATGAAAGTCAGTGACATCCTTCGCGTCAAGGGCCACAGCTTGATCACCGTCACGCCAGACGAGGCACTGGCAACCGGCATTCAAATCATGTCCGAAAAAGACATTGGTTCCTTGGTGGTCATGGAGCACGGCGATCTGGTGGGCATGCTCACATTCCGTGAGGTGATGCAAGCCTTGGCGCAAAACGGCGGCTCCATTGGCAATATCTCTGTGCGCAAGGCCATGGACGATGCCCCTATCACTTGCACCAGTGAAACCGACATGGACGAGGTGCGGCGCATGATGCTCAACAACCATGCACGCTACATGCCCGTCATGGACAAACGCATGCTGATGGGCGTCATTAGCTTCTACGACGTTGCAAAAGCAGTGGTTGACAGTCAGAATTTTGAAAACAAAATGCTCAAAGCCTATATTCGCGATTGGCCAGAGGGCGAAGAGAAAGATAAGAAAGAAGCCCCCACCCTCTGAGATAATAGGGCCCTATGAGCGGCAATACCTTCGGCACCCTATTTTCGGTCACCAACTTTGGTGAATCCCACGGCACAGCCATTGGCTGCGTGATTGACGGTTGCCCCCCCGGCATGCAGCTGTCTGAGGCCGACATCCAGCCCGACCTCGATCGCCGCCGGCCGGGTACTTCCAAATTTGTCACTCAGCGCAACGAGCCCGACACGGTTCAAATTTTGTCGGGCGTGTACCAGGGTCTTACAACCGGAACGCCCATTGCGCTGCTCATTCAAAACACCGACCAGCGCAGCAAAGATTACGGCGACATTGTCCAAACATTTCGCCCTGGCCATGCCGACTTTACGTATTGGCGCAAATATGGCCTGCGTGATCCTCGAGGTGGCGGCCGCTCATCCGCACGTTTAACAGCGCCCATGGTGGCGGCAGGTGCGGTTGCCAAAAAATGGCTGGCAATCAAGCACGGCACCACATTCAAAGGCTGCATGACGCAAATAGGCGAAGTGCCCATTGGTTTTGAAAGTTGGGAACACGTTCACCACAATCCTTTTTTTGCACCGATAGCCAACGTTACTGCGCTGGAAGATTACATGAATGTTTTGCGCAAGTCAGGCGATTCATGTGGCGCACGTTTGCGTGTTGTTGCTCAGGGCATGCCCATCGGTTTGGGCCAACCTTTGTTTGACAAACTCGACGCCGACATTGCCTACGCCATGATGGGTATCAATGCTGTCAAGGGCGTCGAAATTGGTGCTGGCTTTGCTTGCGTCACTCAAAAAGGCAGTGAGCATGGCGACCCCATCACTCGCAGCGGCTTCATTGGCAACAATGCGGGCGGTGTTTTGGGTGGTATCAGCACGGGTCAAGACCTTGAGGTGTCTATTGCCGTCAAGCCCACCAGCTCTATTTTGATTCCCCGTCCGTCCATTGACATTCAAGGCAACGCTGTTGAGGTGCTCACCAAGGGCCGACATGACCCCTGCGTGGGCATTCGCGCAACGCCCATTGCCGAAGCCATGTTGGCTTTGGTGGTCATTGACCATGTGTTGCAACACAGAGCCCAGTGCGGCGACGTTGTTCAGCCTGCCCATTCTTAAGGGGCTTCGATGCCCAATGCTTCAGCGGTCAACCGCCGCCAATTGATTCCGTTTGCGGCTGTTTCGGCCAGCTACTTCGCGCACATTGGATTTTTCAATCCCTACTTGCCGCTCTGGTTGAAAGAATTGGGATTTGGTTTGGTGGCCATCAGCATTCTGACCTCTGTGCAGGCGGCTACTCGCTTGTTTGCACCCTATGCTTGGGGTTGGCTCAGCGACCATACAGGCGAGCGGGTCAGCTTGCTCCGCTACGGCGCTACCGCTGCCATGCTGTGCGCATGTATTTTGTTTTTTGAATTAGGCCCCATTGGTTTGGGCTTGGTGCTGTTGGTCATGTTCACCCACACCAGTGCCATGATGCCCATGAGCGAGGCAGCAATGGCCCATTTGGTTAGTCAGGGCGGTGCTTTTGATGCCAAACGTTATGGCCGTGTGCGTTTGTTTGGCTCGATCGGGTTTTTGTTCACGGTGTTTTTGGCGGGTGCCTGGTTTGAATATTTCGGTATGCAACATTTTCCTGGTTGGACCGTCATGAGTTTGGCGGCTGTCGCGGCCAGTGTTTGGATGCTGCCTAACTTAAAAGAGGCCGTGCCTTTGAACGATACCAAGGTGGCTGTCTGGCCAGTGCTGCGTCAAAAGCCTGTCAAGTGGTTCTTCATTGCGGCGTTTTTTCATGTGTTATCGCACATGGGTGTGTATGTGTTTTTCTCCTTGTATTTAGATTCTTTGGGTTACAGCAAAGTTTGGATTGGCATGCTGTGGGCAGTGTCAGTCATTGTTGAAATTGGCTGGTTTTTCACACAAGCCAAATGGATGCCTAAGTTGCCCTTGACAGCTTGGCTGGTCGTTTGTTCTGTGGCCATGGCCTTGCGCATGGGCATGACAGCGCAATGGGCCGATGTGCTGTGGGTATTGCTGCTGGCGCAAGCTATTCATGCGCTCACATTTGCAGCTCACCATACCGCGTGCATTGCCCTCTTGTCGCATCATTTTCCAGGTCGATTGAGAGGTCGAGGTCAAGCGCTTTACACCGTCGTTGCCTATGGCTTTCCTGGCGTACTGGGTGGTTTGACAGGCGGCTTGTTAAGTGATCGATTTGGTTTGCAAAGTGTCTATTGGCTTTCTTTGCTTGCAGCACTGATTGCCACTGCCGCAGCCTATCGCGTTTGGCGTTTGCAGCACCCATCAGGTTCTGAGCAGCTGTCACATTGAGGCCATTCCTGGAAAGGCCCACTTAAAGTTTGTCATGACCCTGATTCAAGAACCCATTCACATAGCGCCCGAAGTCTTGCGATGCTTGTCACCTCAAGTTGCGACTTCTTTGTTGACGGGTCGTCAACTGCAGTTGCCAGGGCCAATGGTTTGGCATGAGTGGGGTCATGAATCTTTAGGCCAAGGCGCTTCAACGCTGGTGTTGCTTCATGGGGGCAGTGGCAGTTGGACGCATTGGATTCGCAATGTGGCGCCTCTGGTTGCAGATGGCTTCCATGTTCTGGCTGTTGATCTGCCTGGCTTTGGCGATTCGGCTTCGCCTGAAAAAGGTGCCGATGTTGATACACTGATTGAACCTTTGCATGCGGCTTGGCAAATGCTGCGTGCTTCTGAAAGGGTTAGTTTCATTGGTTTTTCCTTTGGCGGCATGACTGCAGCACTGTGGTTGGCTGCATATCCTCAGGATGCGAAAAACTTGATCTTGGTGGGATCGCCTGGCTTAGGGATTAAATCGCCCCATAGAGTTCCCTTGAAGGGCTGGCGGCACTTGCCGACAGAAGACTTGCAAACTCAAGCTCACAGGCACAACTTGTTGGGCTTGATGCTGCACGATGAGAGCAAGCTTGATGAATTGGCCATGACAGTGCACCGCTTGAATGTGGCGCGCGACCGAATGCCGCGCAGGCGTTTATCGGGCACACCCATTGTGGCCAATGCCCTGCCGCACATTGCGTGTCCTGTGCATGTCATTTATGGGGAGTGGGATGCGCTTTACCACGGGTGCATGTCTGAAGTGGAAAAGCTCGTTAAAAACGTCACACCCCACTTGGCTTCGTGGCAGCTGGTTTCTGGCTCTGGGCATTGGGTGCAGTTTGAAGCACCAGAGGCGTTTCAGCTTGCTTTGAAAAAGACTTTGTAGGTGGCTCAGTTCAGCTCAAGCCTTGGCTTGGGCTGCAGACACTGCGGCTCTTAAACCCAACAAGTAACTGTCGACACCAAAGCCTGCAATTTGGCTTTTGGCAATTTCTGCAATGACCGAATGGTGCCGGAATGCTTCGCGCGCATGAATGTTGGACATGTGCACTTCGATGATGGGGCACTTCAAAATGGCCAAGGCATCGCGAATGCCGTAGCTGTAGTGGGTCCATGCCCCTGCGTTGATCATGACGGCGTCGACCCCATCGGTATGAGCTTGGTGAATTTTTTCAGCCATGGCGCCTTCAAAATTGGTTTGAAAGCATTCCACGCTGGCACCCAATTCTTGGCCGAGCTTTTTCACTTGCGCATCTATTTCGGCCAAGGTAGTAGTGCCGTATTGGGCTGGGTCACGCTTGCCAAACATGTTCAAGTTGATGCCGTTCAAACACAAAATCTTCATGATCATCCTCTGAGGTGGGGCCGACAAAGATCCCTTGTGAAAACATGGAATCTGAGCCCTAAGCCCCGATTTTCCAATATTTGAGGCAATATCGCGCTTTTATTCCAAAAACTTTTGCCATGGCCGCTACTTTGAAAATCGATTTTGTCTCTGACATTGCCTGTCCATGGTGTGCGGTGGGCTTGGGTGCGCTGGAGCAAGCCTTAGGCAGGCTCAAGGGTGAAGTCACTGCAGACTTGCATTTTCAACCCTTTGAGTTGAACCCCAATATGGGGCCAGGGGGGCAGGATTTGGGTGAGCACCTGACCGCCAAGTACGGTTCAACCCCAGAGCAGCAAGCGCAGATTCGAGCCAATATTTCGGCGCGAGGCGAAGAGGTTGGCTTTCAATTCAATCCAGGCGGTAGAGGACGTGTTTACAACACCTTCAATGCACACCGTTTGCTGCATTGGGTTGGCGTCAAAGGGCCTGCAGGCAGTCAGCATGCTCTAAAGCGCGCTTTGCTTGAGGCCTACCAGGGACGCGCAGAGCGTATCGAATCTGATGAGGTTTTGCTGGCAGTTGTGGCCTCAGTGGGTTTGGATGTTGCTGAGGCGCAAGGTATTTTGGCTTCTGACACCTATGCACAAGAAGTACGGGAGATAGAGCAGCATTACCAAAAAGCAGGTATTCATTCTGTTCCTGCCGTCATCATCAATGACAAGCATCTGATTTCAGGAGGTCAACCTGCAGAAGTCTTTGAGCAAGCGCTCAGAAAAATTGCTGCTGCTGAAGTTTGAACCATGCCCGCACTGACCATTTACTACGATGGCAGCTGTCCGCTGTGCCGGCGTGAAATTGCCTTTTACAAAGGCAATCCAGATGCAAATCTTTTGGTTTGGCACGACGTGAGTGTCAATTTTCAGGCCAACGACGATTCAAGTTTGGGTGACGGACTTAGCTGCCAACGTGCCATGGCTTACTTTCATGTGCGCGATGCGCAGGGCAACTTGTTTGAGGGTGGTGCTGCATTTGCCCGCTTGTGGTTAGAGCTTCGGGGCTGGCGCTTGGCGGGCCGAGTGTTTTCGGTGTGGCCTTTCAGTTGGGTCATCAACGTGGGATACAAAATGTTCTTACCCATTCGGCCCACTTTACAAAAGTATTTGATCAAATGGGACGCGCGTCATTCATGAGTCAATTTCAAGCTTTGGTTTTGGGCTCAAGCGGTGCCATCGGACGCGAGTTTGTCTCGCATTTTCAAAATGATTCAGCGTGCTCGCTGGTTGTTGGTTTGTCGCGTCAAAGTGCATTACATTTTGAATTGGAAAACGAAGACAGCATGGCGCATTGCGCTGCTCAATTGAAAAGTGCGACCGGCCCCTTTGGCGTATGTCAATTCAAATGGATCATTGATGCAACGGGTGCTTTGACCATTGAAGGGCAAGGTCCAGAAAAGCGCTTGGAAGCCTTGAATGCTCAGCAACTTTTAAAACAGTTTGAAGTGAATGCAGTGGGGCCAGCTTTGCTCATGAAGCACTTCTTTCCATTGCTAGTAGGTCAAGAGCCATCTTGCTATGCCACCTTGTCGGCGCGAGTGGGAAGCATTGAAGACAATCACAAGGGCGGCTGGTATGGTTACAGAGCCGCCAAGGCCGCCAGAAATATGCTGCTGCAAACGGCTGCGATTGAAGCAGCTCGAAAAAAGCCCTTGTGTGTTTTTGCTGCATTGCAGCCCGGTACAGTTCAATCGAATCTGTCTTCTGGTTTTGTAGCGGCAGAGAACGCCATGCTGCCAGAAGAGTCGGTTTCAAAAATGATGGCTGTGATGTCAGAATTAAAGCCTAACGGCCGAGCGCAATTTGTAGACCATGCTGGGCAGGTCATTCCATGGTAATTAATCAAATATTGAAGGGAGAAATATGAACGAAGATCCAAGATGTTGTGGTGCCGGTACTTGCATCATTGACCCTGAGGGTTTCTGCTGGTGCGGTCAGCAATGGGATGGTGAAAAAATGGCCATGCCCAAGCCAGTGCTTCCAGCAGATGAAGTACAAGCCATTCAATCTCAGCAAGATCAGTCGAAGGCGGGTGCTGAATGATGAATGTATTTAAGGTGAGCTTGTTCAGGCTAGTTTGGGTGGGCTTGGTATTGACAGGCAGCTTTAACGCATGCGCCAGTGAACTCTCTGAGTTGCTTAAAAAGTCTGACCATGTTTTATTAATGCGACACGCTATAGCGCCTGGCGTTGGAGATCCTGCTGACTACAAACTTCAAGATTGCAAGTCGCAAAGAAACTTAGACGCTAGAGGTCGTGAGCAAGCAAAAAAAACGGGTCAGTGGTTGAAGGCCCAAGGTGTTGGTGATGCACTTGTGTTCAGCAGTGCATGGTGTCGTTGCAAAGATACCGCTGAAAACTTGGCGTTTGGCTCAATCGTGTTGGAAGCGTCTTTGAATTCATTTTTTGACGACATGCGTCAGGGGCCACAAAGCAATGTGAATTTGCAAAAATTCATTGGTAACCAGCTTAAAACCAAAGGCGAGAAGGCTTTGATTTTAGTGACGCACCATGTGAACATTGCGGAGTTTGCAGGCGAAAATGTAGGGTCTGGCGACATGGTTTTGGCCAAAGTCAATTCAGCTGGTAAATTACTTTCGTTCAAAATTTATCCAAGTTCATCTTGAAGAAGGGTCAGTACAAGGTTTTGCAGCTTAGCGCTGCAAGGCTTGAGAAATTTTATTTCTTGACGCGGTACTTTTTGGAATTTTGAAAGCAGGGATTTTGTCGCCCGCGTGTTCAATGAGCGCATCTTGAAACCAAGTACGCACATCTTGTTCTAGGCCAATGCCATGCATGAAGTTGTAGATGGCTTTTTTCAAGCCCAATCCCAAAAGGTCGTGATCAACGCCTGTGAGGTCAATGAAACCGATGTCGTTTTTGCCAAAGCTGACTGGCGGTAATGGGATGAGTTTGATGCCATATTCTTCGGGGTTCAAGCCCACGGGTGAATGAACAGTGCAGGCAAAGCGATGAAAGAAGCCACTTTGAATGCAGCCGTGTTCAAACAGTTGCCGCACATACTCAAGGGCATCCACAGTGTCTTGCACAGTTTGAGTCGGGAAGCCGTACATGAGATAAGCATGCACCAAAATGCCTGCCTCTGAGAAGCCTTTGGTCACTTGCGCTACTTGCTCGACTGTCACGCCTTTTTTCATGAGATGGAGCAGGCGGTCGGAGGCCACTTCAAGCCCGCCCGACATGGCAATGCAGCCGCTCTCGGCCAGTAATTCTGCTAAGTCAGGCGTGAAGGTTTTCTCAAAACGAATATTGCCCCACCATGAGATGTGGATATTTCTGCGAATGAGCTCTTCGGCCAAAGCTTTGAGAGCTTTGGGGGGTGCAGCTTCATCTACAAAGTGGAAACCTGTTTGCCCCGTTTCTTTCACAATTTGTTCAATGCGGTCAACCAACAAAGTTGCAGACGCTGTTTCGTAGCGCGATATGTAATCGAGGCTCACATCGCAGAAGCTGCATTTTTTCCAATAGCAGCCATGAGCCACTGTGAGTTTGTTCCAGCGTCCATCGCTCCACAATCGGTGCATGGGATTGAGCATGTCCAGCAATGACAGATAGTCTTGCAAAGGCAGACCATCCCATGTGGCGGTGCCTACTTCTTCAAAAGGCACATCGGGCTCTGACCAATTGATCAGTTGAACGCGCTGAGCACTGTCAGTGGCAGTCCTATCGCCACCGCTAATTTGCGTCTCATCGCTTGTTTTGCGTATAAAGGTTCTGACCAAACGTGATGATGAACGTTTGCCCTCTAGATGTTCTAGCAAAGCCAGCAGTGGCCGCTCGCCAGAATCGAGTGTGATGAAGTCGACGTAATCAAAGACGCGAGGCTCTGTTAACTCACGCAATTCGGTATTCACGAAGCCGCCACCCATCGCAATTTGAATGCGGGGATGTTGTTGTTTGATGCACTGAGCAATTCTGAAGGCAGCATAAACAGCGCCAGGGAAGGGCACAGAGAGAAGGACCAAGGTGGGTTGGTGTTGATCAATGGCCTGCAGCGTGAGAGCTTGTAGCTTCTCATCCATCAAGGTGAGCGGCGCTGCAAGTGCTGCAGCCAAAGGCTCAAAGGTGGCCTGGCTGCCAGCCAATGATTCGCCGTAGCGAACAAATTCAAACCGAGAGTCGACAGCATCGCGCAATACATCGGCTAAATCGTTCAAATACAAAGTGGCCAAGTGACGTGCGCGGTCTTGCTGACCCAAAGCGCCAAAGGCCCATGACAGGGGGTCGCCCGATTCGCTGTCGTCATAAGCATCGAGTGCCGCAAAGCGAGGGCCTTCGGGTAAGAAGCCACGACCTGCAATCCGATGGCTCAGCGTACTGTCCTTACCTTGTAAAAAAGCAATGGTGGGTTCAATGGTGTGAACGTATCGCGCAAAGAAATCGATAAAGAAATTAACGCTGGTACTGCGCTCAGCTTCTGGCAATAGCAACGCGCGAACCTTCACGTCTTCCAAGCCTTGGGCCGTGAACAAATTCAAGACCAGTTTCAAGGCCAAATCTTCTTGAACAGCATTCACCCCACGAGAACGCAAAAAGCCCGTCAGGTAGGCCGTGGACGGGTAGGGGGTGTTGAGTTGCGTCATCGGTGGAATGACGCTTAAGACGCGAATTTGATTTGGGTTCATTCAACCTGTGACTTTACAGCCACTTTTGCATGAATTGCGCTTGTCCGGCAGCTGGATTGAGTTCGTATTGGGCAAATCCAAAGCGTTTGTAGCTGGCCATGGCCAGTGCGTTGCCACTGAGTACTTCTAAGGTGAGCTTACAGCAACCCCGCGTGAGGGCATGTTCTTGCGCTGCTTTGAGCAGGGCTTGTCCAACGCCTTGGCCGCGATGGCCCGCCAAAACGGCGATATCGTGCACATTGAGCAAGGGCTTGGCCTTGAAGGTGGAGTAGCCCTCAAAGCAGTTGACAAGGCCCACCGGTTTGTCTTCTAGCCAAGCCACGAAACTGGCTGCACCGGCAATGCGGGCAAGGTCGCCGCACAAGCGCGCCGCATTCTCTGGGTTGAGTGCCTCGCCACCCCCCATTGGATCTTGGGCGTAGGCATCTAGCAAAAAAAACAAAGCCTGCGCATCTTGCGCATTCGTATAGTCAACGCGCTTGATTTGCAAGTTGCTCATGCAGCGTAGTCGCTCATCGGTACGCAACTGCAGAACAAGTTGCGATCGCCATACACGTTGTCAACGCGCCCCACTTGTGGCCAGTACTTCACGGCGCTTAAGGGGCGACCTGCCTGCGCTGCCCCCACTTCACGTGAGTAAGGACGATTCCAATCAGCAGCCATCAAACTGGCCGCAGTGTGGGGTGCGTGCTTGAGTGGGTTGTTGTCTTGCGGCCAAACGCCGTTTTCAATGAGGCGCACTTCTTTGCGAATGGCAATCATGGCGTCGATGAAACGGTCGATCTCCTCGAGGGTTTCGCTTTCAGTGGGCTCCACCATGAGGGTATTGACCACGGGGAATGACAGGGTAGGGGCGTGGAAGCCATAGTCCATCAAACGTTTGGCCACGTCTTCGGCCATCACGCCACTGGTTTCTTTCAGGCCGCGCAAATCCAAAATGCATTCGTGAGCCACATGACCGGCTTTGCCATTCTCACCAGCGCTGGCGTAAAGCGTGGGGTAGTGATCGGCCAAGCGATGGCTGATGTAGTTGGCCGCCAAAATAGCCGCCTCAGTGGCATGCTTCAAACCTTCGGCACCCATCATGCGGCAGTACATCCAGCTGATGGGCAACACAGCCGCATTGCCTAGAGGTGCAGCAGAGACGGCGCCTACGCCATTCACCTTCAAGCCACCTGTGGCATGACCTGGCAAGTAGGGCACCAAGTCTTCCACCACGCAAACAGGGCCTACACCTGGGCCGCCACCGCCATGGGGAATGCAGAAAGTTTTGTGCAAATTAAGGTGGCTCACATCACCGCCAAATTCACCAGGGGCTGCTACGCCCACCAAAGCATTCATGTTGGCGCCGTCTACATACACACGGCCGCCATGCTGATGAACCAGTTCGCACAATGCTTTCACTTGCGTTTCAAACACGCCATGTGTGCTGGGATAGGTGATCATGGCTGCGGCCAAGTTGGCGCTGTGCTGTTCACACTTTGCCTTCAGGTCGACCATGTCGACGTTACCTTGCTCATCGCAGGCGGTGACCACCACTTGCATGCCCACCATTTGCGCGCTGGCAGGATTGGTGCCATGCGCGCTAGAAGGAATGATGCAAATGTTGCGATGGCCTTGGCCCTTGGCTTCGTGGAATGCTTTGATGACCAAGAGGCCTGCATATTCACCTTGCGAGCCCGCGTTGGGCTGCAAGCTGATGCCTGCATAGCCGGTGGCTTGGCACAGCCACTCGCGCAGTTGCTCATCAAGCAGGGCATAGCCTTTGAGTTGGTCAGCGGGTGCAAAGGGGTGCATGTTGGCAAACTCGGGCCAGGTGATGGGAATCATCTCGCTGGTGGCGTTGAGCTTCATGGTGCAAGAGCCCAGCGGGATCATGCTCCTATCAAGCGCCAAATCTTTGTCGCTCAATTGGCGGATGTAACGCAGCATGCCGGTTTCAGAGTGGTACCGATTGAACACGGGATGTGTGAGGAATGTACTGGTACGGCGCAGGCCAGTAGGAATGAGGGTGTCGCGACCTTTTTCAAAAGGTGTCCAGTCGGGCAAGGATTGGCCGCCTTCTGCAAAGCTGGACCAGAGTGCTTCGATGTCATCGCGCGATGTGGTTTCGTCTAAAGAAACGACAATGCTGTCGGCGCTTAATTTGCGTAAGTTCAAACCTTTGAGCACGGCTTTTTGTAGGATGGCATCGGTGCGTGCACCGGTGCTAATTTGCAAAGTGTCAAAGGCGGATTTGTGTGCCAGTTTGCAACCGAGTTGTTCCAAGCCTTCTGCCAAGATGGCGGTGTAGCTGGCCACGCGTTGGGCAATGCGCTTCAAACCTACAGGGCCGTGATAGACCGTGTACATGCTGGCTACCACAGCGGGCAAAACTTGCGCCGTGCAAATGTTGGAGGTGGCTTTTTCGCGGCGAATGTGTTGCTCGCGTGTTTGCAAAGCCAAGCGATACGCCGTATTGCCATGCACGTCCACACTGACACCCACCAAACGTCCTGGCATTGAACGTTTGTAATCATCACGGCAAGCCAAGTAAGCCGCGTGTGGGCCGCCGGCACCCATAGGCATGCCCAAGCGCTGCGTGGTACCCACCACAATGTCGGCATCGAGTTCGCCTGGCGGTCTGAGCAATGTCAGGGCTAGCAAATCAGCGGCCACAATGAAGGCGGCTTGTGCCGCATGCGCTTTTGCTATGACGTCTTTCAAATCGTGCGTCATGCCCGAAGTGGCGGGGTACTGGGCCACCACTGCAAAGTAGTCATGTTGTTTCATGAGTTCGGGTGCAAAACCTACCAACACCTTCAAGCCCAAAGGTGCTGCACGCGTTTGAATTACTTCAATGGTTTGGGGATGGCAATCGCTGGCCACAATGATGTTGTTGCTTTTTGATTTGACCGAACGCTTGGCCAAGGTCATGGCTTCTGCGGCAGCCGTGGCCTCGTCCAACATGGACGCGTTGGCAATTGGCATGGCCGTTAAATCGCAAATCATGGTTTGAAAATTGACCAAAGCTTCCATGCGGCCTTGGCTTATCTCAGCTTGGTAAGGCGTGTAGGCCGTGTACCAAGCTGGGTTTTCCAAAATGTTGCGCAAGATCACGCCGGGCGTGTGCGTGCCGTAATAGCCTTGGCCAATGAAACTCTTGAGAATTTTGTTTTGTTGCGCCATGGCTTTGAGCTCTGCCAAAGCACCAGCCTCTGTGACGGGCGCAGGCAACTTCATGGCTTGACTGCGCGCAATGGAGGCGGGCACGATGCTGTCAATGAGCGCGCGGCGTGAAGCCTGGCCTATGACCGACAACATGTGTTTTTCATCCGCTTCACTGATGCCAATGTGGCGTGCAATGAATTCATGCTCGTGTTCAAGTTGACTTAAAGGTGCGGCAGAGGACATCAGCATGGTTTGACTTTCAGACTCAAAGTGTGGTGAAAAATTAAAAATTAAAAAGCAAAAAACTTTAAATAAATATCAATGAGACGCTGCAAACGCTGAGTAAGCAGTTTCGTCCAACAATGCATTGACTTGCGATGCATCCGACAGCTTCACTTTGAAGAACCAGCCAGCACCCAGGGGATCGGTATTGGCCAAAGAGGGATCGTCACGCAGGGCTTCATTCACTTCTGTAATTTCGCCACTGATCGGCATGTAAACATCGGAAGCAGCTTTCACAGACTCCACCACACCTGCCACAGCCTTTTGTTCAAAACTGCTTCCGACTTCAGGCAGTTCAACAAAAACCACATCCCCCAACGCATCTTGCGCATGGTGCGTAATGCCCACCGTGGCCACATCGCCGTTCACCAAAATCCACTCATGCTCTTCCGTGTACTTCAAACTCATTTCTCTCTCCTTGTTTAATTCGGTTCAGTTAATTGGGGTCAGATCACAATTGTTTTTAAAAGTTTTTTCTGTTTCAGCCGCGGTAGTAACGATTGGGCACAAACGGCATTGCGCTCACAGTCATTGGCACAGCCTTGCCGCGCACCATCGCGTTGACCACAGTTCCTAAGCTCGCACTTGCCACATCGACATAGCCCATGGCTACCGGCACGTTGGCGGTGGGGCCAAGCAAGCCGCTAGAGACTTCGCCAATTTTGACGCCTTGCATATTCTGCAATTCGACATGCTCACGAACTGGCACACGCTCCTGCGCAATGAGTCCCACACGCTTGCGGGTGAGGGCGCGGGTGCCATCCAATTGCCCCAACACAATGGCGGCGCCAGGAAATCCACCTGCGCGTGCACCACCTGTGCGGCGAACTTTTTGAATGGCCCAATTAAGACCCGCTTCGATGGGCGTGGTGCTGGCGTCAATGTCGTTGCCATACAAACACAAGCCAGCTTCAAGGCGCAAAGAGTTTCGTGCACCTAAGCCAATCGGCTTGACTTCTGCTTGAGCTAACAACGCACGCGCAAATGCATCCACATGATCGTGTTGCACAGAAATTTCAAAGCCATCCTCTCCGGTGTAGCCAGAGCGAGTGATGAACAAATCAACGCCTTGCCACTCAAATGATGCACCCGTCATGAAGACCAATTTTTCTACCCCAGGCACCATGCGCGATAAAGCATCAACTGCCTTGGGCCCTTGCAAAGCCAAGAGTGCACGTTCAGGCAGGGGAATGACTTGGCACTTTAAACCAATGCGCGCTCGAATGTGCGCAATGTCATTCACTTTGCAAGCGCCATTCACAATGACAAAAATATCTGCACCGCGGTTTACAAACATCAAGTCGTCAATGATGTTGCCTTCGTCGGTGAGCAGTAAACCGTAGCGCTGTTTTCCAACTGGCAAGTCGATCACATCAACAGGCATCAGGGATTCAAAAGCTGACGCAGCATCGGTGCCCACCAATCGCAGTTGGCCCATGTGAGACACATCAAACAACCCAGCCTCAGAGCGCGTATGAATGTGTTCAGCCATTAAGCCCATAGGGTATTGAACCGGCATGCTGTAGTCGGCAAAGGGCACCATGCGTGCGCCCAATTCAAGGTGCAAACCATTAAGGGGGGTATTGAGCAATGTGGTGTCAGCAGACAAATGAATTCTCCAAGGGCAATGTAATACCATGACCGAAATCATGGGTTGCCCTCGCTGTTCGCTTTACCTGAGCGATTCGCCGGTTGGGCCCTTCAAACAGAAAGACCCACTGCGGGTTGCGCCTTCGGTGGAGGGTTCGACCATATGGCCCGCCCTCTCTCTCCAGTGAGGAAGCGTTCATGGCCAAACCACGAACGTTTGTCAGTCCTTGGTACCTGAGCGTTCAGAAACACTTTGGTTTCCTGCGCCTTCGGTGGCGGTCTTTCAAAGACCGCGCTCTCCTGACAGCTGAATTATAAACAGGTCTTTAAGGCCTTACTGCCTTTTTTACATGCCCGAGTAATTAGGACCGCCACCGCCCTCTGGCGTGACCCAGACGATGTTTTGCGTGGGGTCTTTGATGTCGCAGGTTTTGCAATGCACACAATTTTGCGCATTAATTTGCAGCCGATCGGACTGATCCTCGTTTTTCACATACTCGTAAACACCAGCCGGGCAATAACGCGCCTCAGGCCCTGCAAATTTGGCCAAGTTCACGTTGACCGGCACGCTGACATCCTTCAAGGTGAGGTGAGCCGGCTGGTTCTCTTCGTGGTTGGTGTTGCTGATGAAAACACTGGACAAGCGGTCAAAGGTGAGCTTGCCATCGGGCTTGGGATACTGAATGGGCTTGCACTCAGCCGCAGGTTTTAAATAGGTGTGGTCTGCCGCCGTTCGGCGGATGGTCCATGGCACGTGGCCGCGCAACAAGAACTGCTCTACGCCGGTCATGAGGGTGCCCACGGTGCGGCCCTTTTTGAACCATTGCTTGAAGTTGCGGGCTTTGTTCAACTCGGTGTGCAACCAGCTGTTTTCGAAAGCCACGGGATAAGCGCTGAGTTCGTCATGTTGACGACCCGCTTGCAGCGCATCGTAGGCCGCCTCGGCTGCCAACATGCCCGTTTTAATGGCGGCATGACTGCCTTTGATGCGGCTGGCATTCAGGTAGCCTGCTTCACAGCCGACGAGTGCACCACCGGGAAAAACAGTTTTAGGCAATGACAAAATACCGCCAGCTGTAATTGCACGTGCACCGTAGGAAATGCGCTTGGCCGGTGCAATGCCTTTGGCTTCGTCGCCCTCAAAGTACCAGCGAATATTAGGGTGTGTCTTGAAGCGTTGAAATTCTTCGAAAGGGCTGAGCCAAGGGTTGGTGTAGTCGAGGCCCACCACGAAGCCCACCACCACTTTGTTGTCCTCCATGTGATACAGGAAAGACCCGCCGTAGGTTTTTTCATCCAACGGCCAGCCTGCGCTGTGCAAAGCCAAACCGGCTTTGTGACGGGCAGGGTCAATTTCCCACAATTCTTTGATACCAATACCGTAGCTTTGAGGATCTTTGCCTGCGTCTAGCTTAAAGCGAGAAATGACTTGCTTGCCCAAATGGCCACGTGCACCTTCTGCAAACACGGTGTATTTGGCGTGCAGTTCCATGCCCAGTTGAAAGTTGTCTGTAGGCTCGCCATCTTTGCCAACGCCCATGTTGCCGGTGGCCACACCTTTAACCGAGCCATTTTCGTTGTACAAAACTTCGGCGGCTGTAAAGCCTGGAAAAATTTCTACGCCTAAAGCCTCAGCTTGCTCACCAAGCCAGCGCGTGAAGTTACCCAAGCTGATGATGTAGTTGCCATCGTTGTGAAAGCAGGGGGGCAATGTGAAATTGGGCACGCGTGTGGCGCCCGTTTCGGTTGTCATCAAGAAAATATCTTCTGTGACGGGTTGATTCAGAGGGGCGCCCATTTCTTTCCATTTAGGAAAGAGCTCAGTCAAAGCGATGGGGTCCATGATGGCGCCCGATAAAATGTGTGCACCTGGCTCTGAGCCTTTTTCCAAAACCACCACAGAAACATCATGGCCTTTTTCCTGAGACAACTGCTTCAAGCGAATGGCCGCAGACAAGCCAGCAGGGCCGCCGCCCACCACGACCACGTCGTATGCCATCGATTCGCGGGGACCGTGTGTGTTCAAAATCTCTTCGGGTGTCATGGGGAGACTCACATTAAGTTAAGGATCTGATGGCCAATTATCGGACCTGTTAATCATTTTAAGCGCGGAACAGGCAGAATCTACTTAAAAGCAAATGGTGAATTCACATCCCTTCTTTGCTTCAAATCAGAGACAAAGTCATATGAAATTTGAAATACCTGAGATCAAGAAAAAAGTTCACGAAATAATCATCCCCATTTGCTGGGGTGACATGGACGCCATGAAGCATGTGAACAACACCGTTTATTTCCGGTATCTAGAAACAGTGCGGATCGATTATTTTCAATCGATTGGCTGTGTGCCTAACCCGCAAGGCCAAGGGCCTGTCATCGTGAATGCGTTTTGTAATTTTTACAAACAACTGGAATATCCAGGCAATGTGTTGGCCAAGATGTATGTGAGCGACCCCGGCCGCACCACTTTTGAAAGCTGGTGCACTCTGGAGTTGGTGAGTGAGCCAGGTGTTGTGTATGCAGCTGGCGGTGCAACCACCATCTGGGTTGATTTTCCGCTGCAAAAAGCGGTCACTTTGCCTGATCACATCAGAGCATTGGTGACACCCTGAATTCGTTCAAATGAATGGGCCCAATTACTTTTGTTTGGGCACGCGACCCATTAAATAAAACTCTGGGTTGGGCATCATGTTGCTGAAACTGGCCATGCGGTTAGACAGTCCAAAAAATGCCGTGATGGCTGCAATGTCCCAAATGTCTTCATCGTCCAAGCCCACAGCATGCAAAGGCGCAAAGTCTGCCTCTTCAATTTGGTCGCTGTGCAAGCAAACTTTCATGGCGAAATCGAGCATGGCGCGTTGACGCGCTGAAATATCGGCCTTGCGATAGTTCACGGCCACTTGATCAGCTACCAAAGGTTTTTTTTCATAAATGCGCAAAATGGCACCATGCGCCACCACGCAATACAAACAATTGTTGGCCGCACTGGTGGTGGTCACAATCATTTCCCGATCGCCTTTGGTCAGGTTGCTGGTGCGACCCACGGACTCTGGCATCATCAAGGCATCGTGATAGGCAAAAAAAGCGCGCCATTCAGCAGGGCGACGGGCAAAAGCCAAAAAGACTTGCGGTACAAACCCTGCCTTTTTCTGGACTTCCAAAATTTTGGTGCGGATGTCTTCGGGCACATCTTTCAGCTCTGGCGCGGGGTAGCGCTGGGTTTTGGGGCTATCTGTAGCGTGCGTGTTCATAGCAATCCTTGTCAGTTTCCAGATTCTAATCGCCTATTACACTACTCACTTTGTAGATTTCCCCTCTTAGGAGAGCCCTGTGAACAAGA
>SHXD01000107.1 GCA_009693505.1 Limnohabitans sp. | reverse complement strand
CGCAGTGCGCCCGCTCACGAGCGCGCCATTCGCACCTTGATGCAGTGGAACATTGAGGTGGACGAGGCCATGTTCTTAGGCGGCTTGCCCAAGGGTGAATTTCTCAAAGAGTTTGAGCCTGACTTTTTCTTTGATGATCAAACGGGTCACATTGAATCGGCAGCGCTACATGTACCAGCAGGCCACGTCGCCAGTGGCATTAGCAACCCGCCTCCGAGCAACTCGCCATCGGGTGACGCTACCCACTGAACTTCAGGTTTCCGATGAATTGAGCGGCGTGGGCTCTTCTTTTCTGCGGCCTTCGCGCCTTGCAATCCAAACAGTGGACACCAGAATGACCGCCGCACCCAACCAAGTCCATTGACTTGGAAAATCGCCAAACACAAGCCACCCCAAAAGGGAAGCCCACACCAAGTCTAAGAATCTGAGTGATTGCGTGGCAGAAATATCGGCCACACTGAAGGCCTTGGTCAGGCTGTAATGGCCAATGGTGCCCAGCAGGCCGGCCACCATAAAGCCACCCCATTGCCAAAGCGTAGGCGCTTGCCAATTCATCAAAGCCAAAGGCAAACTGAACAAGGTGACTGAGATCGATTGCCACATCACAATGACCCCTGGCTTTTCTGTTCGGGTGAGATGCTTGGTCATGAGAAACGAGGCAGCAAACACAGGCGATGAGGCCAGCATGACCAAGTTGTACCAACCCCCTGTGCCCGACAAGTTGGGGACCACCACCACCAACACGCCTGCAAAGCCAATTGCAGCCGCGATCCATCGGTCTTTGCGCATGGGCTCGCCCAAGAACCACGCGGCACCCAACATGATGAAAATAGGGCCTGTAAAGCCAATGGCCGTCATGTCAGCCAAGGGGATTTGAGGCAAAGCAACGAACCACAACATCAAACCGATGGTGTGCACGCCGCCTCGCCAAAATTGGCCTTTTACATCGTTGGGCGCATAGGCCGCCAGACCTTGATACCAAAGCAGGGGCAACATGATCAAGAGGCCGCAAAAATACCTGAGAAATTGCGCTTCGAACGGGTCCATTTGCATGGCAAAGGATCGGGCAATGGTATTCAACAATGAGAAGGCCAAACCCCCCAGTGCCATCCATGCCATGCCACGAATGGGGGCTGGCAAGCGTTCAAAACGTCGGGTGTTTTGGAGACGCGCGAGGGTTAAGAATCGCTGAAGCGAGGTGGGAACAAATCTGGGCACCCTCGGACTATAAATGACAGCGGTATGACGCCAAGTCCCAAGGGTTACCAATGCTTAACTGTTTTTCAAAGCCTCAATGCGCTCTTCAATGGGCGGGTGAGTTGAAAACAACTGACCCATGCCACCCGCGATGCCCATGGCCGCCACACTTTTTGGCAAGTCGGCTGTGTGCAGGCTTCCCAAACGTGCCAATGCGTTCATCATGGGCTGTTTGCGGCCCATCAACTCGGCTGCGCCAGCGTCTGCGCGGAACTCACGCTGACGGCTGAACCAGGCCACCACAATGGCTGCCGCAAAGCCCAAGAGAATGTCCAGAACGATGGTCGTGATCCAGTAACCCATGCCAGGGCCTGTGTTTTCTTCGTCGTTTTTGCGCAAGAAGCTGTCGACCGCATAGCCAACCACTCTAGACAGGAACACCACAAAGGTGTTCATCACGCCTTGAATGAGGGCCATGGTGACCATGTCACCATTGGCAATGTGCGCCACTTCGTGCGCCAAGACGGCCTCGATTTCATCGTGGTTCATGTTTTGCAACAAACCAGTAGAGACTGCAACCAATGCAGAGTTCTTAAAAGCACCCGTTGCAAAAGCGTTAGGGTCGCCTTCAAAGATGCCCACTTCCGGCATGCCAATGCCCGACTTGTCGGCCAGTTTTTGCACAGTGTCAACCAACCACTTTTCGTCGGCATTGCTAGGCTGCGCAATGACTTGAACGCCCGAACTCCACTTGGCCACAGGCTTGCTGATGAGCAATGAAATGAAGGCGCCACCAAAGCCCATGATCAGGGCAAAGCCCAACAAGGCGGTTAAATCTAAGCCATTGGGTGTGAGGAAGCGGTTAACGCCCAGCAAACTGGCCACAACACCCAACACAAGTACCACAGCCAGATTGGTCAGTACAAATAAAATAATGCGTTTCATGAGTAATTTAAATTCACCACCCAGCGAATGCCAGGTGCACACTGCGAATGTTAGGGGGGACGCCAACAAAATCAAGTGGGGCCACTTAATTCCTCAAAATAGAACGGAATTAACTCGCTTTGAGCCTGCGAAAGACCTGCGCATCGGCATAAAAGTCGGGGGTTTCATTGGCAGGCCACCAACCAGGAATACCTAAAACAGGTGTCGGCAGGAAAGGTTTTGTCGCCAGTTTTTCAGGCTGAAGGTCTTGCGCCAACCAGGCATCCCACTCAGCCAACGGCAACTCTGATGGGACTCGCCATAAATGAACCGTGATGGCCTTGTAAGGCTGAACCAGTTTTTCTAAAGCAGCATGGCCAAATATGACAACTTGGGCCGCTTGCCAACTGGGTTTCAGTTCGACAAATGCAGTCTGCCAATCACGCGCTTTCAAAGCATCCCAAATTGAGTCTGGCAATTGAATGAGGGCAGCATTTTCATCAAACACGGTAACGGCATCACGCACCGACCCGCGCACTGCACCCATACCTTGCGCTCGAATGGCATCTGCTTGAACTTGGTTCAATTTTTTTTTGGCCAAGGGAAATTTTAACCAGCACATGGCGTTGAAAAAATCGTGTACGCCATCGCGCGTGGGAACCGTTTGCGTGTCGAAGATGAACTGCTCGTAGGCCTGCCCATCAGGCAAAGTCGATTGCGGCACGAAATGAACCGAACAAGTTGACTCGGTCTTTGAACCTTGCTCGATGTCATGTTGCTTGAGCAAATGAAGGGATGCATTGCAGGCTTGCTCGACCGATGCGCCCTGCGCCACTTGTTGCGCAATCCATTCACCTCGCTCGCGCCAAGGCATGAGCCAAGGCGCCATCCAGTCAATGTCGTTCAGGCCATGCGCCATGGCAAGGCTTCGCCAGACCGAAGGGGTTTGAGCTCGGCTTCACCAAAGGGGTAGCTTTCTTGAGGTGTCCAAGATTCTCGCTTCAAGGTGATTTGGCCTTGGTTGCGGGGCAAGCCATAAAAGTCGGCCCCATTGAAACTGGCAAAGGCTTCTAATTGGGCCAGTTTGCCCACGCTGTCAAAGGCCTCGGCATACATTTCCATGGCGGCGTGTGCGGTGTAGCAACCGGCACAGCCAGAAGCGTGTTCTTTCAAATGCGCAGGGTGAGGTGCGCTGTCGGTGCCCAAGAAAAATCGGGCATTGCCTGAAGTGGCGGCATGGAGCAAAGCCACACGGTGTGTTTCTCGTTTGAGCACCGGCAAGCAGTAGTAATGCGGCCGAATGCCACCCGTAAAAATGGCGTTGCGGTTGTAAAGCAAATGGTGCGCAGTCAGCGTAGCTGCCATGTAGCGATCGGCAGACATCACATAATCTGCTGCATCTTGGGTGGTGATGTGCTCAAACACAATTTTGAGTTCTGGAAAATCACGGCGCAATGGAATGAGTTGCGTCTCAATGAACACAGCTTCGCGATCAAACAAATCAATGTCGCTGCTGGTCACTTCGCCGTGAACCAGCAAGAGCATGCCCAATTTTTGCATGGCCGCAAGCGTGGCGTAAATCTTTTTCAAATCTGTCACGCCTGCATCGCTGTTGGTGGTTGCCCCTGCAGGATACAACTTACATGCCAACACGCCAGCGGCTTTGGCCTTCACAATTTCTTCGGGCGGCAAATTGTCAGTGAGGTACAAAGTCATGAGTGGTTCAAAATCTATGCCCTTAGGCACTGCAGCCAAGATGCGTGATTTGTATTCAAGTGCCAAGCTAGCCGTGGTGACGGGCGGCTTCAAATTGGGCATGATGATGGCACGGCCAAACTGAGCGGCGGTGTGCGGCACCACAGTGTGAAGTGCAGCACCATCGCGCACATGCAAATGCCAGTCATCAGGCCGTGTGATTGTCAGATTGTTTATCATGGTCATCTTTCATTTCCGATTTGAGGCTTTGCAAAGATTGCAGCAATTCAAGCGCTTTGGCATGCAACACCTCGCCGGCCGGTGTGAGTGTGGTGGGGTATGAACTGCGATTGATCAAGTCAACCCCGGCCCAAGCTTCAAGCGATTGAATGCGCCTGGAAAAGGCCGATTGGGTGACATGGCGCAATTGAGCAGACCGGCTGAAACTTCGCGTTTCAGCCAAGCTCACAAAGTCTTCAAGCCACTTGGTATCCATGCGCGCATTATCCCGCAGTTGCCTCCTCAGAGCTGGCCTCTGAATTTTGCTGCAAAGCCCACATTTGAGCGTATCGGCCATTGAGTTGCAGCAGGTGGGCGTGGTTGCCCCGCTCAATGATGTGCCCGGCTTCCATGACCAATATTTCATGGGCGTCCACCACGGTAGACAAGCGATGGGCAATGACCAAAGTGGTTTTATTTTGGGCCGCGCTGGCCAACTCAGCTTGAATGGCGCGTTCATTGGCGGAGTCGAGTGCCGATGTGGCTTCATCAAAAACCAAGATGGGCGGGTTTTTGAGCAGCGTTCGCGCAATGGCCACGCGCTGCTTTTCACCGCCCGAGAGTTTCAAGCCGCGCTCACCCACTGAGGTGGCATAGCCCTTGGGTGTGGAGGCGATGAAATCGTGTATGCGTGCCGCTTTGGCCGCTGTTTCAATTTCTTCTTGCGTTGAACCTGTGCGCCCATAGCCAATGTTGTAAGCCACGGTGTCGTTGAACAGCACGGTGTCTTGCGGCACGATGCCCAATGCTTTGCGCACACTGTGCTGTGTGACTTGCCGAATGTCTTGCCCGTTGATGGTGATGCGGCCTTGCTGCACGTCGTAGAAGCGAAACATCAAACGCGCCAGCGTAGATTTACCGGAACCTGAAGGGCCCACAACAGCCACTGTTTTGCCAGAAGGAATTTCAAAACTGATGTTGTGCAAAATGGGCCTGTCTGACTCATAAGCAAACGACACAGATTCAAACTTCAAAAGTGCACCGTGTTCGCAATTTAAATCGGCTGCGTTGGGAATATCGGCCACTTCGCGCTCTCGGTCCATGAGCACAAACATTTTGTCCAAGTCAGTCAGGCTTTGTTTGATTTC
>SHXD01000106.1 GCA_009693505.1 Limnohabitans sp. | reverse complement strand
CTAACTTAAGCTTTCTTCGGGCGCTTAGCACCATATTTAGAACGCGATTGCTTGCGGTCTTTCACGCCTTGCAAGTCGAGTGAACCACGCACGATGTGATAACGCACACCAGGCAAGTCTTTCACACGACCACCACGTACCAACACCACGGAGTGTTCCTGCAAATTGTGGCCTTCACCACCGATGTAGGAGATCACCTCGAAGCCATTGGTCAAGCGCACTTTGGCAACTTTACGCAGAGCAGAGTTAGGTTTTTTAGGCGTCGTGGTGTACACACGTGTGCACACACCGCGGCGCTGCGGAGAGTTTTGCATCGCAGGGCTTTTTGACTTGGTCTTTTCGACCTCGCGCCCCTGACGCACCAATTGATTGATGGTTGGCATTTAAAAAAACGTCCCTAAACGTTTGGAATGAACAAAAGAGTCTTCTCCGCTCCAAATGCGGAAAAGCCTTCTAGTATAGCGCTGGAACATGAATCAGGCAAAATATTATTCTGCCGGACCCTTTAGATCAAAGTTTGCAAGCACCAACTTTTCTTACTTAATCCATAAACGCAAAGCATCCCAAGCGCGACCCAACACGCCCGCCTGCTCCACAGCGTCCAAGGCCTGCAAAGGCATCTCAACCCACAGTTGCTCGCCTCGGAATACTTTGAGGCTGCCGATGGTCTGACCTTTGGTGACTGGCGCCACCAATGGGTCTGGGCGGGCCAGTTGCGTTTTGATTTGGGCAGCAGCGCCTGTTGGAACGGCCACCACGAGCGCATCGGCGCGACCCAATTTGACTGTGGAAGCCTTGCCTTTCCAAATAGCGGGCGTAGCCACCGCTTGGCCGGCGTCAAACAATTTCACCGCTTCAAAAGCGGTGTAGCCCCAGTTGAGCAGTTTTTGAGCTTCATTGGCTCGCGCAATTTCACTGCTGGTGCCAAGCACAATGGCCATCAAACGGCGCGAGCCCACATTTGGAAAATCACGTTTGGCCGTTGCCACCAAACAATACCCTGCAGCATTTGTATGGCCGGTTTTTAAACCATCCACAGTGGGGTCTTTGAAAAGCAGCAAGTTGCGGTTGCTGTCATTGGCAGCCGGTGTGCTGGGGTAGCGGTATTTTTTAATGGCATACGTGCCAACATATTCGGGAAAGTCATTCATCAAACGCATGGACAAGGTGGCCAAGTCGCGCGCTGTGGTGGTGTGTCCCGCTTCGGTCAAGCCTTCAGGATTTTTATAACTGGTGCTGTTCATCCCCAGCACCTTGGCCTGCTCGTTCATCATCTGAACGAAGCGTTCGGCCGTGCCGCCCACACCTTCGGCAAGCGCCATGGTGGCGTCATTGCCCGATTGAACAATCATGCCCTTGATCAGGTCTTCAACCGGCACCTTCATTTTGGGGTCAATGAACATGCGCGAGCCTGGCATTTTCCAAGCGCGTTCACTCACGCTGAATGTTTGTTTCATGACGATTTTTTTCGACTTCAAAGCATCAAACACCAAATAAGCGCTCATGAGTTTGGTGAGAGAGGCCGGCTCTACGGGCATGTCTAAGTCGCGGGAAGCCAAGATTTGATTGGCCGTGACATCGAGCAACAAATACGCCTTCGCCGCAATTTCAGGCGCCTCAGGTGCAGAACTCTGAGCATGCGCTTGGAAGGGCGCCCAAGCAAAAGCGAACGCCGAAAAAGTGAAAGTAAGTAAGGGCCTGAAGGCGATTCGGCAAAATTTAGAAAATAACAATGTCATGTTGGGATTTTTAAGCAATCAAGTCCGCAAATGGCGGCTGATCAGGGAACGAAGCAAGGGCAACTGTCCGTGAAAGAAATGTTCAACCCCGGGGATGACCGTGACCGGCAAAGACTGCGGCCGAGCCCAATCGATCACGCTGGCCAAAGGCACGGTGTCGTCCACTTCGCCATGCACGACCAAGGTTTTATCGTGCAACTCAGTAGGCACTGGCGCCACCTGAAAGCGCGAGGCAGCGGTACCGACGAAAACCAGTTTTTCGAGCTTGTTGGCGGGCGATAAGCGGGCAACCGCATGACTGGTGACGAAAGCGCCGAATGAAAATCCAGCAAGAGCCATCGGCTGCGCCGTTTCACAAGTGGCCTGGATCACGCTCATCAGGTCGTCAACTTCGCCACGTCCTTCGTTGTAGGCGCCTTCACTTGCACCCACACCTCGAAAATTAAAACGAATTGCGCGCCAGCCATTTTGGACAAAGGCCTTGGCCAGCGTTTGAACCACTTTATTTTGCATCGTGCCGCCAAACAAAGGGTGTGGGTGCGCAATGACGACCGTCCCTTGAAAAACACCGCCCTCTGGCAGGTCACACAGCCCCTCCAAAAGACCTGACGGGCCTCGGAGTTGCATGTTCTGCGTTGCGAAATTCATCAGCGCCCGACTTCAGGAGGCGTCATCAATCGCGTGACGGGCTGACCATTCCTCAAATGGCTGTCAACAATTTCATCGATGTCAGCGTTGTCGACAAAGCTGTACCAAGTTCCCTCCGGGTACACCACGGCAACCGGCCCACCCGCACAACGGTCTAGGCATCCTGCTTTGTTCACCCGCACTTGACCCGGGCCAGATAGTCCCAGGCTCTTGATGCGCGCTTTGCAATGGTCAAAGGCCGCTTGGGCACCTTGCTGTGAGCAACAAGTTTCACCACTTTTTCTTTCATTCAAGCAGAAAAATATATGGCGTTCGTAATAAGGCTTGGCGGGCAATGTCGTTTGCACGACATCTGATAGGGCAGGTTTAGATTCACTCATGCTTCCATTTTAGTGGGGCGCGCGGCAGACAAACAGCGCATCAAATAAACCAGCAACGCAAAGGGCCATAACCACCCCAGCCACTGAATCAGGCCATGGAAGCGAATGAACTGCCCCTGCTCCCAATTTTGCAAGGTCAAGGAAAAGTAAGCGTTGGCCGACGCGTTGTTGAGCAGGGTGAGTTGTAAGACCAGCCCGACCAGGGCCAAAACTTGAAGTGTTTTTTCTTTACGCCACATCATGGGCCATGCCGCAACAGCAGCAAGTACCAGCGCCAGTTGCACGGGCTCATTCAACCAACCCCAAGCATGTGAAGGGCCATAAGTCAGCGCTGCAGACAAGGCTGTGAACAACAGGCCGCAGCCCGTCAAGACAAACCAAGCTACTGCTTTTTGGTGCAAATGGCGTATCAAGCTGAACGCCAGCAGGCAAGGCAGCAACTGGCCAAGGCTGACGCACAAAATTTCATAGGCCGGCAACAAGGGTTGCAATTCAACTTCGCGCACAGGCAACCAATCTAGCCAGGGTGTTTCTTGCAGCAGCAAGGCCAATGCATCTTCGGCACGTTCTAAAACCTGACCCAAGCCCATAGGAATCGGCGCAGGGAAGAGCAATGCGATGGGCCACAAGGCAAGCAGCACCAATGAGCCTTGAGCATCTGGCGCAAACCAGTTGGCTCTAAAACGACTCCAGCGGTCTAGAAATCCAAATCGCTCCAAGGTCCAAGCGGCGCCTGCACCTGCCAAAGTTCCGGCGCTGTTCAAGCCCCAATCAACGTTGGAGGGGACCCGTGCTGGCAAAAAGAGCTGCAAGCTTTCCATGCCAAGTGCAAGCACAGAGCCCAATGCCAAGGTCAAACCCACGGCCGGCAAGTGCCTGGCACTTCGTTGTAGCGCCAGCGCCACGATGAAGCCTAAAGGGGCATAACCCAAAACGTTAGAGAGAATGTCAAAGCCTGTCCAATACCGGGGCCACGGTGCCCACACAAATGCCGTCCAATCTACCCCTTGTGAGCGCCAGTTTTGGAACGGATACAGACTGGCGTAGATGATCAACGCGGCATAGATTGCTGCCAAAGGCCATGCCGCTGTCTTTTTCATCTGGCTGGCTGTGTTGGTTTAAAAAGGTTTCACGACGACCAAGATGACAACCGCCACCAACATCAAGACGGGCGCCTCATTGAACCAGCGGTACCAAACATGGCTGTGCAAGTTTTGCTTGGCCTCAAAATTTTTCAAAATTCGGCCGCAGGAATGGTGATAGCCCACAATCAAAAGCACCAAGGCCAATTTGGCATGCATCCAAGCATTGCCCGGCCCCCACCCAATGCCAACCCCCCACCATAGCCAAACACCCAAGGCGATAGCCGGCACCGACAGCACAGTGGTGAACCTCAACAGTTTTCTGCCCATGAGCAAGAGCCTGGCGTACTCTGCCTCAGAGTCATCTGGCACCATGGCTAAATTGACAAATATTCGAGGCAAATAAAACAGGCCGGCAAACCAGCTGGCCACGAAAACGATGTGAAAGGCTTTGATCCAGAGCATGCCCTGAGTGTAGCCCCGTCGGTGAATTGGGCACAAGTTCGCCGACTGGCTGGGGTTTAAATTTCTTGCCAAAGAAGCTCGTGAAATGCGCCCAATGGGGCAAAGATCAGGCACAATTTTCAAATGACACTGATACACACCCCCTACCCCTTAAGTCGCCCACGCCGTTTGCGTCGCACCGATTATTCGCGGCGCTTGGTTCGTGAGCATCAACTCACTGCCGATGATCTGATTTATCCCGTCTTTGTCTTAGACGGCAAGAATCAACGCCAAGCCGTTGGCTCCATGCCAGGCGTCGAGCGCTTGAGTTTGGATTTGTTAATGCCCGTCGCAGAAGACTGCGTGAAGCTGGGCATTCCTGTGATGGCCCTTTTTCCCGTCATCGACAGTTCATTGAAAGACCCCTATGGCAACGAAGCACTGAACCCAGCGGGTTTGGTGCCCACCGTGGTTCGCACTCTGAAAAAGAATTTTCCCGAGCTGGGCATCATGACCGACGTGGCCTTAGATCCGTTCACCAGCCACGGACAAGATGGCTGGCTAGACGATGATGGCTACATCTTGAACGACCTGACGCTGGCGCAATTGGTCAAGCAAGCCATGGTACAAGCCGATGCCGGCGTTGACATGGTGGCCCCCAGCGACATGATGGATGGTCGCATTGGCGCCATTCGACAGGCCCTTGAAAACAAGGGCCATGTGCATACGCAAATCATGGCTTACAGCGCCAAATATGCCAGCTCTTTTTACGGCCCCTTTCGCGACGCTGTGGGCTCTGCCGCCAATCTTGGCAAGGGCAACAAAAAAACTTACCAAATGGACCCAGGCAATACCAACGAAGCATTGCGCGAAGTGGCGCTAGACATCGCCGAAGGTGCCGACATGGTCATGGTCAAACCTGGCATGCCCTATTTGGACGTGGTGCG
>SHXD01000105.1 GCA_009693505.1 Limnohabitans sp. | reverse complement strand
AAAAAACATTCATTGCAGGCCCCTTACAAGGTTGGGACCTACGACCACACCCGAAATCTGGCGTCCAGACTCTGTATTTTTAAGCCTCACTTGCTCGCCCATGCGGCCGTCTTGCAAAGCTTCTACCCTCAAAGTGACTAAAAAACCAGACTTTTCACCCACATTCATGGTGACCTGTTGTCCCTGCTTTACCAAGATGGCCCGGCGAATGTCCGAACTCCTCAAAACTTGGCCCGCTGACAAATCTCTCACTGCCTCGGCTGTCAGAGCATCTTTGAGGCTCTGAAGCATACTATTGTCTACATTTCCGCCCGTTTGAGTGACTTCTTCCAGCATTTCTGCCTCAATGATCGTGCCTCGCTGAATTAACCTTTTAGGCACCACCACGGTTTTAACAATCGGGGCTGCTACAGCTGCTGGCGCATTGGAAGCGCCAGAAATCAAGGGTTTACCCGATATCGAAGCAGTTGCATTGGGCATTGCCACTGGTGGCAGCACCGGCATGCTGACTTGCAAATACACCTGCCATGCAGGATCGACACATCTCACCCGAACTGTATCTTTGGATGAAAAAGGATGGTCTACCGTCAGAGATTTACTGCAAGCTTGAATCTGAACTCGGGGGTCAAGCGGCGCAATGGTCACTTCTTCGCTTTTAACTTTGTGGGTTTCTGCCATCCAAGACTTCACCTGATTGAACATGGAAGCTTGAGAACCCATTTGCGGGCTGGTTTGCGCAAAACCGACACCACAGCCCATGAACCATGTTGCCATGGTTAGGCACAGTATTTGCATCCGCTTGAGGGCGGGTGTTGAAGTTTTGACACTCATATTAGACATAACGGAGCTATTGCAATAAAGATGCCACGAGCCCAAGGGCTCTGGGTTTTACCAACTCGCAACACTGTGCTGACATGAAAATTGATAACGCAATTCACAACACTAGTTTCACGCCTATTGTGCCAGCCACATCAAGCGAGGCTTCTGCAGCTCCGTCCGTCCCTTCAGGAGCTGACTTTGCCAATGTTCTAGAAAAAACCAAATCGGCAGAATTACCAGCCACAAGGGTTACCAAATCGGGCGACACGCTCATTGGCATTGTGCGCGATGAAGCCAAAGCCAAGGGCATTAACCTTTCTGGATCACAAGAATATCGGCTCGCCATGTCGCTTGCAACACACAACGGCATTGCTAACCCCAATCAAATTGCAACAGGTCGTACTTTGCAAACAGACAAGTTGGGTGCTTTGCTGCATGACTTGCCCAGCCTGAATACGACTCAAGCACAAAATAACAGCAGCACCAAAACCAACCCTGCACCTAGCAGCGTACCTGCAGCCCAAGCACTGCAAACTAATAAGAGCATTCAAGCGCCAAAACCTACTGTGGCCAGAACCCCTGCCGTCTCTCAACACCCCGTGTTGGCCCAAACACTCGATCGAGCTGTGGCCAGAGGCTTTATTCCAGGCAACGAAAAGCAAGATGTTTTTAACAAAATTTTGCAGGTGGCCAACAAACACAAGTTTTCTCCAGACGACTTTGCACGCCTGACGCTCATGGAGAGCGATGGCATGAACCCGCAAGCTACCAACCAACGATGCCACGGCATCATTCAGTTTTGTGATGGCCCGGCTCGCGGCGCAGCTGGCGTTGGTTTTGGCGAAAAACCGAAAGCTATTCTGGGCTTAAGCGTTTATCAGCAATTGCAATTGGTAGACACCTACTTTGAAAATGTGGGTTTACCAAAAGCTGGCGCCGTGCCTTTGGATGAACTTTATTTGGCAGTGCTGCAGCCAGCAGCACGCAACGAAACACGATCGGAAGCGCCCTTGGGCATTCCAGGCAAGCAAGCGCTCAAACTGTATGAGGGCAATGACGCGCAGGCGCCCATCACGCGCAACTCCATCATTCAAGGCTTGATGCAAAACGCGGTAGACCGCTTGAACACCAACAACAATTCACCGCGCAACAGAATTCAATCGCAAAAGACGGCTGAGTACGAAGCCAACGATCCTTCACGCGTTTGGAAGCGGTAAGCGGTAAGCCAAACATCCATCGGCAATTGAAGCGGCAAGGTCTTGCCGCTCTTTTTTTTGGCCACTGCCCCATGCGCCTCCTGCCTTGTCGATATGACAACTTCAGTGTCAAAAACCCCTCTCAAAACGGCAAGGCGCTCATGGCATGAGACTTGCAATCGGCTTAGCTTAAGCGGACTTGAGTCCACGATCTGTCGGTAAAACGGCAATGATTTTTAAGCAAGGAAGGACGACATATGAACATGATCGACAGTGCTCTTGGGGTACATGCACAAGCCCTTAGCGTGCGCAGCCGTCGCATGGAATTGCTTGGTTTGAACATTGCCAATTCCGACACACCCAGTTTTAAGGCCAAAGACGTTGACTTCAAAAGCGTGTTGCAAGCCACGCATTCAAGCAGTCTGAGCATTACCAACAAAGGCCACGTGCCACTCACTGCATCAGGCAGCCCCGATGGCGAGATGTACCGCATTCCCTTTGACACATCCTTCGACGGAAACACCGTTGAGATGAGCGTAGAGCAAGCCAAGTTTGGTCAGGCAGCTGCCGACTACCAAGCGACTTTAAATATTTTAGAAAACCGCATTGGCGGTATTCGCAAAGCATTGCGAGGAGATTGATCATGGCCTTAGAAGACATTTTTAACATTGCTGGGTCTGCGCTCAACGCGCAAACCACACGCATGAACACAACAGCCTCCAACTTGGCCAATGCGGCCACAGTTGCGGGTTCTGAAGATGGCGCTTTCCGTGCAAAGCGCGCCGTTTTCAAATCCATTTTGGCCGACCAGATGGGTGATTCAAACGCTGGCGGCATCAAAGTTGAGAAACTGATTGACGACCCCTCCCCCATTCGAAAAATGTCAGAGCCAGGCAACCCTTTGGCTGACAAAGACGGTTACATCTATTTGTCCAACGTGAACGAAATGACCGAGATGGTAGAGATGATGGCAGCTTCGCGCTCTTACCAAAACAACGTGGAGGTGGTGAACACCACCCGTCAGCTCATGATGCGCACCGTTGACATGATTAAAAGTTAAGTAAGTTTTAGGAACCACTCACCATGATGTCTTTGAGTACCAACAACAGTTTGACGGCTGCCGCTCAAGCTGCGAACAAAAAAATCAATGCGCCTGCTGGCATTAAAACTACGGCAGACGCGGCTAACGAGGCCCTAACAGCTAACAAATCAAGCAACGGTGTGGGTCAAAAAGATTTCCTAACGCTGTTTACAACACAGTTGAAGTGCCAAGACCCGTTAGATCCTGTCAAAAATGAAGCTTTCGTGGCCCAGCTTGCGCAGTTCTCGCAACTTGAAGCTACGACATCAATGTCTGAAACATTAAAAACTTTTGTCGACAGCATGTCGGGCGAACGCATGATGAGCAGCACCAACATGATTGGCAAAACAGTCGCTGTACCAAACGCTCCGGTCATTTTGAGTGGCGGCAAGCCAGCCCAAGGCGTCGTCAATTTACCCACTGGCGCAGAAGGCGTTAAGTTTGAAGTCACCAACGACAAAGGTCAATTGGTTGCCACCCAAATCATGGGCCCCCAGAGCATGGGCGACATGCCATGGGCTTGGGACGGCTCAAACGACAAAGGCGACATATTGCCCGACGGTAACTATTTCTTCAAGGCCACCGTAGTCAGCCAAGGCAAGACCACCACCCCTCCAGTCAGCGTTTTATCGACAGTGCTGGGCGTGCGCCAAGCCGCAGACAAAACCATCATGCTTGAAGTGGCGGGTGGCAAGAGCGTCAAGCTCACCGACGTGCAACGCATTGGCAGCTAAGCGGCCAAGTCATTTTCAAAAACGTTTAGAAAACTTTTAACACAAGCGCCCTCAGGAGTTCTACACCATGTCTTTTTATACCTCGCTCACCGGACTAAATGCTGCCACCGCCATGTTGGGCGTGACAGCCAACAACATCTCCAACGTAGGTACCACCGGCTTCAAACGCTCGCGTGCTGACTTTGGCGATATTTTTGCCACATCACCTTTGCAAAAATCATCGTCTACGGTTGGTCAGGGCGTTTCACTCAAGCAAGTGTCTCAAGAGTTCGGCCAGGGAAATATTTCTTTCTCTGCCAACGCTTTGGACTTGGCTGTGACGGGTGACGGTTTCTTCCCCATTCGCTCAGCAGACGGCTTGTCTGAGTTGTTCACACGAAACGGATCCTTCTTGCTCAACGAGCAGTTCAACGTGGTCAACTCTTCCGGTCAACGCTTGATGGCTGCGACGGTTGACTCAACCGGTAGTGCGAACGTGAATGAACGCGTGGTCTTGACCATCCCCCAAAAAACCTCCGGCGAAGCCAAACAAACGTCTTTGGTCTCCTTGGGCCTGAACTTCCCGGCCGATGCCACCGTCATCACAGACACCTTCAACCGCTCCAACCCATCCTCCTACAACAAGAGCACAGCCTTCACGGTGTACGACAAAGGGGGCAACGGTTACTTGGCCACCATTTACTACGTCAAGACCGCCAATGCCAACCAAAGCAGTCCAACCAACAAATGGCAAACCTATGTGTTTGTGGGTGACGATGCTGTGGCAGCCTCTTTGGTGCAGTCAACCAACGCCAATGGCGAGAAGATGTTCACCAACCAATACGGCCAGATCAAACCCTTCAGCCAGGTCAAAGATGAATTGACCACAAACAAAACACAGCTTTTCTCGCTGGACGAGTTGACCGACAAGCGAATTTCCACGGCTGCCAAAGTCAACGGCGCGGCTGTAACTACAGACTTGTCCACCGGCATTAATTTCTTTGCCAACAGAGACACCTACACCGCTGCTACCTTGACAAACATGTTCAGCATTGACATTGACGGCACAAAAAACCCAGTTGCCATTGATTTGTCTCACTTAAGGTCTATCAATGCCACCATAACGGGCGCCCAAATTGCAGCCGAAGTCACCAACATCATGAACCGCAAGTTTGGTGATGAGACTTATTTTGATTTCACATCAGACGCCAATCGGACTTTCAAGATTTCATCTAGCCGATACGCAACTGGTACTGCGGGTAGCAGCGGAGCCCCATTAACCATTTCTTTTGCGACCTCTGACCTCCCTACCACCTCACCAGCTACGACACTGAGCACTGTCTCCATCACGCAAGCCGTGGCCATCATGCAAGCCAAATTAGATGCGGCTACCGGAGGGGCACCTGGGTACGCAGCAGCCGCCGCCACTGCAGCCACTGCGGCTACAGCCTATACCGCTGCTGTAAAGCTATCA
>SHXD01000104.1 GCA_009693505.1 Limnohabitans sp. | reverse complement strand
TCCATTTGAAAACTACAAGGACATGAAGGCTGCAGGACTTCTGGCGCTTTGCGTGCCCAAAGCACACGGCGGCCAAGGCGCAGATTACGCCACCTATGCCATGGTGTCAGCAGAGATTGGCCGTTGGTGTGGCGCCACCGCGCTCACTTTCAATATGCATGTTTGCACCATGATGTGGAGCGGTTTGTTGTCTGAAGATTTAGACATGACCCCCGAGCAACGTGATTTGCACCGTGTGCATCAAAAGTCGCACTTTGCGCGTGTTGTCAATGACGGTGCCATCTATGCGCAGCCCTTTTCTGAAGGCGGCGCATCGGCAGCAGGCGCGCAACCCTTTGGCACGCAAGCCGTGAAGGTAGAAGGCGGTTGGAAAATCAATGGCAAAAAAATCTTTGCATCGCTGTCTGATGCAGCTGATTTCTTTGGCGTGCTGTGCACTGAGAAAAAACCAGATGCCGAATTGTCCAGACGCGATACGCTTTATTTGGCCATACCCCGCACAGCACCCGGCTTGACAGTTGAGGGCGATTGGGATCCGCTGGGCATGCGTGCCACGGTGTCGCGCAATTTGATTTTCAAAGATGTGTTTGTGCCCGACGATGCAGCACTGATGCCTCAGGGGGTTTATTTCCAAGCGGCCACCCGTTGGCCGCACATGTTCATGACACTCTCGCCCACTTACATGGGCATTGCGCAAGCAGCCTACGATTTCACCGTGGCCTATTTGCGCGGTGAAATTCCTGGTACAGGCCCTGTGAAGCGCCGCCAATTTGCAACCAAGCAAATTGCGGTGGCCGAAATGTTTGTGAAGTTGGAACAAACGCGCAACTTATTTTTGCGCGCCATTGAAGACGCCAAAATTGACCCTCCAAAATCGTCACGTTTGCGTGCTTATGCAGCGCAGTACACCATCATGGAAAATGCACAAGACATTGCACGCTTGGCCATTCGAACCTGTGGCGGGCAATCGATGCTCAAGTCTTTGCCATTAGAGCGTTTGTACCGCGATGCACGCTGCGGCTCTTTGATGCTGCCTTGGACAGCCGAACTTTGCTTAGATCGCTTGGGCCGCGAAACCTTGTACGAAGCGGGCGAGAAAGACGAATGAGCGAAAGTTCCAAAATTGCGCAACGCTTTTGTGAGCTTGCCAAAAGCCAACCTGAAAAGTTAGCCCTTCAATTTGGCATGCCAGATCACACCGAAGAGTTTGACTTTGCCAAATTTTGGCGACGTGTGGAGCGTGTTACGGGACACCTTCAAAGCACCCATGGCTTGAAAGTTGGCCAACGCGTGGCTTGGCTTGGCTTGAACCACGAATTGCAGTTGGTCACTTTGGTGGCTTGCGCCCGATTGGGCTTGATGTTCATGCCCCTCAACTTTCGACTGGCATTGGCTGAATTGCATTCAGTGCTTCAAGACGCAAAGCCGAGTATTTTGATTCATGATGAAATGCACGCCGACGCTGCTATAAGTTTGTCGAAAGCGGGACCACCATGTTTTCAATTAGAAAGTTTGATTGCGAGTTCCTCGCCAAAAAACCTAGCACTGCCTGTTGTCAACGATGACTCAGATGTGCTTTTGGTTTACACCTCTGGCACCACGGGCCTGCCAAAAGGTACAGTTCACACGCAAGCAGGTTTGCTGGCCAATGCCCAAGCCAGTGGCGAGGCGCATGAATTTAATTCGACAGACATTGTGTTGTCGACCTTGCCCATGTTTCATGTGGGCGGATTGTGCATCCAAACTTTGCCTGCATTGCTTGCGGGTGTCTCTGTCTATTTGCATCCACGCTTTGATGCTTCGGCATGGCTACACGCTGTTTCAAGTGTCGAAGTTGCCAAGCGCCCCACACTGTCACTGCTGGTCCCTGCCACTATGCGCGCAGTGTTGGAACATGCGCAATGGCCAAGTGCTGATTTGACAAGTTTGCGAGGCATCATGGCGGGTTCGTCAACCTTGCCACAAGCCTATCTAGAAAAATTTCATGAGCGAGGGGTGCCTATTGGCCAAATCTATGGCACTACAGAAACTGGACCTGTGAGTGTGATTTTGAAGTTTCGGGACGCAGTTCAAAGAATGGGCTTTGCAGGTTGGCCGCATGCCAATTTAGAACTCCAATTGACTGACCCTGACGGGCGTGAAGTGAATCAGGGCGCGATAGGCGAAGTGCGCGTTTGTGGCGCCAACCTCATGCGGGGCTATTGGTGCGCCGCATCGCAATCTGCCACGGAGGGGTTGAATGGCGGATGGTTTCATACCGGCGACATGGGATATTTGGATGTGCAGGGGTGCCTGCAAATTGTGGGTCGCAACAAGGATATGATCATTTCAGGGGGTGAAAACATTTACCCCGCAGAAGTTGAGAATGCGTTGGCTGGCTTTCCGGGACTTTTGGAATGTGCTGTAGTGGGTTTGCCCGATGATCGTTGGGGTGAAGTGCCTATTTTGGTATTGGTTCGCGCATCTTCAGCGGCGGGACACAATCTTTCTGAAGCAGCGGTGAGGACCCACTTGCAAGCTCAGATTGCGCGCTTTAAATTGCCCCGCCGAGTCGTCTTTCTGGACGAGCTGCCTAAAAGTGCTTTGGGCAAGGTGCAAAAGTCTATTCTCCAGAAACAAATGATGGCTTTGAATTCTTAGACAATGTAATTTCAAACGGCATAAAGGATTTCAAATGACACAATTGATATTTGGCCTGATCTTGTTTTTAGGCGCGCACTCTGTTCGCATCTGGGCAGATGGCTGGCGAAATCAAACCATTGAAGCGTATGGCGAGAAAGCATTCAAGGGTGTTAACGCCCTTGTCTCAGTCTTGGGATTTTATTTGTTGGTGGTGGGTTATGGCGAAGCAAGGCTGCAAACTGTGGCGCTTTGGAATCCACCCATTTTTACCAAACACATTAGCTTGCTCTTGATGCTGTTTTCAAGCATTCTTTTGATGGCCGCCTACATCCCTCGTAACCATTTCAAAATGCGCTTGAGGCACCCTATGGTTTTGTCTGTCAAGGTTTGGGCCTTGTCTCACCTGCTGGCCAATGGCAATTTGGCCGACCTTGTCTTGTTTGGCTCTTTTTTAATTTGGGCTGTTTTGAATTTCAGATCTGCACGTGCGCGAGACCGTGCGCTTTTGTTGAACTTGAATGTCACAGAAGATGCTGCAGGCGAGTCGCTTGCTGAAAGTGAATCGGCAAATCAGCCTAAGTTGCTTTCAACCATCATCACACTGGTGGGTGGCATGGCAATTTGGGCCTTGATCACGTTTGTCCTGCATGCCAAAGTTGTTGGCGTTTCCCCCATGGGTTAATTGAGAGAAAATACCACCATGAGCACAAACGACGCCACCACCACAGAAGCACTCAGCACCTGGTTTGATGGTTTTGAGAAAAGACAGTTCAACGTCAACGGAGTGGTGGTGTGTGCCCGCATCTCTGCCAATTGGTTGGACTCCATGGCCAAGCCGGTGTTGGTTTTGTTGCATGGTTTTCCACAAACACATGTCATGTGGCACCGAGTAGCGCAGGCCCTCAAAAATGACTATCGCTTGGTCTTACCCGATTTGCGTGGCTATGGCGATTCATCTCATGCGCCAGGCTTGCCCGATCACAGCAACTACAGCAAACGCGCCATGGCGCAAGATGTGGTGGGCTTGCTAGATCAGCTCAGTGTCGATGAGTTTTATTTGTGCGGCCACGACCGAGGGGGGCGTGTTGCACACCGCCTGGCGCTTGATTTTCCTTCCCGCGTCTTGAAGGTGTGTGTGCTTGACATTGCACCCACCCTCGACATGTACAACCGAACCGACATGGACTTTGCGCGCGCCTACTACCACTGGTTCCATCTCATTCAGCCCTGCCCTTTGCCCGAGAAAATGATTGGCGGTAATGTGCTGCATTACTTGCACGCCAAGCTAGGTGGCTGGGGCTCTCATGGCACTTCTTTCATTGAGCCCGAAGCCTTGGCCGAGTACGAACGCAGCATGAACTTGCAGCCAGATCAGCCAGGTGATTTGATGCCGGCAGTGCACACCGCTTGTGAGGATTACAGGGCCAGTGCGGGCATTGATTTGGAACATGACAAAGAGAGCCGCGCACAAAGTCAAAAAATCATGTGCGATTTGCTTGTGTTGTGGGGCGATCGCGGCGTGGTGCACAAAATGTTCAAGCCACTAGAGCTTTGGCAAGCGCAATGCGCAGGTCTTGTTTCAGGCCACGTGGTGCCTTCAGGTCACTTCATTCCAGAAGAACTGCCAGACCTCACTGTCGAAAGCCTTCGCGGGTTCATGGTTTGATCAAGGTGCCTTAGTTGGCGCCGCAACACTTCTTGTATTTCTTGCCACTGCCGCAATTGCAAACATCGTTGCGACCTGGCGTTGCTTCTTTGATCACTTGGACAACGCGAGGCCCGATGCTTCGCCAAATTTCACGCAAGTCGTAGACCGCCCACAAGGCCTCACCATAAACATTGAGCCGAGACTCACTGACACTCAAAGGCCCGTCTTCGCTGAGGGCGGACAAAGTAGGTTCGTCGGTGTCGTCTTCTGTAAGTGCCACGATGGCTTCTAGCGCAGTGTCGTGCCACTGCGCAGATTCTTTGTCTTTCGGTGCTGTCCATTCATCGGGCCAATTCTCAACCACGAACATAAAGCCCAAGGCCCAGACCTGCGCAAAGGCTGGAATTTCTTCGCTTGTAATTTCTGCACGCTCTTCGGGCGACAGGCTGGCAATGGCGCCGCGTACGTCCATCACCTCAGGCGCGTAGGCGCTGTCTTCGTCGAGGGCTTTGATTTCTGTGTCTAGGGCTTTTTTGACTTCGTCGTAACGCTGTTGCCACAAACTTAAGAATTTAACTTTCTGAGCTTCATCAGAAAAGCCTGCGCCGCCTTCATCGTCTTCAAGCCCCAACAAGACGGGCAACCATTCTGCTTCTGGCATAGCATGGCGGCAACAAATGAGCGCCACCATAAAGCCTTCACAAAACTCCCACTGTGGTGTTTCTTCGTAGCGCGTGCGCAGGTCATCCAAGACATCGTCGAGGGCGTCAAAGTCTTCGGGTTGCAGGCTGGTCATGATGTGTTCCAGCGTTTAAAGGGCAGGTATCTCGGAAGGGTTCAACACTACGCCCGATTGAAACAAACGTTTTTTCATACAAAGAATGGCGTTGTCTTTGCTTAGCAAGGGCACAGCATGGGCTACAGCCAAGTCGATGAATTTTTGATCGTCAGGGTCTTTGCAAGTGCAGGCCGCTTTGACCGCAGGTTCTGCTGCCGATAGGTATTCGTCAAAGCGGCTCAAAATATCTTGCGCTTGAACGCTGGA
>SHXD01000103.1 GCA_009693505.1 Limnohabitans sp. | reverse complement strand
GGCGATTTAGAAACGGCACAAACCAAATTGCTCGAGGCCCTGGAAGCCAACCCCGAAAACGACGATGCCCGTTTTGACTTGGTCAAACTGCTCATCAGAATGGGTCGGATTGAGGCCGCAGGCACAGTGCTCAATCCCTGCCTGTCTCAAATTCCGCTCAAACTGCGCTTCGAAGCTTTAAAGCACTGGCTTGACGCTTTGGCATTTGTCACCACCGATCCCATGGGGCAGTGGCCTTTAGAAAAATTTGACCAACTCATAGCCGCCAACAAGCGCGACTTCGACGCCCGCTTCGCCAAAGCCCGCGTGCTCTTGACCAGCGACGATTGGACCGGTGCCATGGATGAACTCTTAGAAATCATCATGCGCGACAAAAAGTGGAACAACGAAGCAGCTCGCAAAACCATGGTGGGCTTGTTGGAGCTGCTCACACCCGTCGCACCCAAAGGCGGTGCCGATCACTCGGGCAAGTCTGCGGGTGGCATTGAACTCATGGGAAAAAGTGCGGTGCAAGAAGACCCGCAAGCCGCCATGGTGTCAAGCTATCGGCGCAAGCTGAGCATGATGCTGAATTGATGAGCAGGTCGTGCTGAATTGTTCAGCGCGACGTGCTGATTGATTAACGCGTCAAACGCTGTAGCGCTTCTTCGTATTTTGCCGCGGTCTTTTCAACCACCTCACGGGGCAAACGAGGAGCGGGCGGTGTTTTGTCCCAAGGCTTGCCATTGACCAAGTTGCTTTCTAGCCAGTCACGCAAAAACTGTTTGTCGTAGCTGGGTGGGTTCACCCCTTCGACATAACTTTCAGCAGGCCAGTAGCGCGATGAATCGGGCGTGAGCACCTCGTCCATCAACACCAAAGTGCCATCGGCATCGAGGCCAAATTCAAATTTGGTGTCGGCGATGATGATGCCTTTTTCGGCTGCAATGGCACTTGCGACTTTGTAGATGGCAATGCTAATGTCTTTGATGCGAGTGGCCAAATCGAGGCCAATCATTTCAACGGTTTTTTCAAAAGTGATGTTTTCATCGTGCTCGCCCACCGCAGCCTTGGCAGCGGGGGTGTAAATAGGCTCAGGCAACTTGCTGGCATTTTTCAAACCTGCAGGCAACTTCACACCGCACACCGCTTGGCCTTCTTGGTATTCTTTCCAGCCACTGCCTGCCAAGTAGCCACGCACCACCGCCTCCACAGGAAGCGGCTTCAAACGCTTCACCAACATAGAGCGGCCCTTCACCTGCGCCACTTCGGCCGCACTCACCACACTTTCAGGCGCATCGCCAGTGAGGTGCGTAGGGCAAAGGTTCAAACCTTTGGGGCCGAGTTTGTCAAACCAATACAAGGCCATTTGCGTGAGCAACACACCTTTGCCAGGAATGGGTTCACCCATGATGACGTCAAATGCACTGATGCGGTCGGAGGCGACCATCAAAATACGATCGGTGCCTACTGCATAGTTGTCTCGCACCTTGCCTCGAGCGAGCAAGGTAAGGGACGTGAGCGCGGAGGTGTGCAATGCAGAAACTGTCGTCATAGTGCCTGCATTATCGAGTCAAATTCAGTGAACAACTTGCGCCAACTCACCTTTTGCGTATTGGGCCGCGACCACTTGCAAGCTGCGGCTCTTGATTTTGGAAGCCTGCCCAACGCAGCCAAACTCGATGTAGCGTTGTTTGCAAATTTGTTTGGCCGCTTCACGTGCAGGCTTGAGCCATTCACGGGGGTCAAACTTATCTGGGTTTTGCGCCATGAATTTGCGCACAGCAGCGGTCATGGCCAAACGGATGTCGGTGTCGATGTTGATTTTCCGCACACCAAACTTGATGGCCTTTTGAATTTCTTCCACGGGCACGCCGTAGGTCTCTTTCATGTTGCCACCAAATTCACGAATGATGGCCAACAAATCTTGCGGTACGCTGGAAGAGCCGTGCATGACCAAATGTGTATTGGGAATGCGCTTGTGAATGGCTTGGATGCGGTCAATGGCCAAAATGTCGCCCGTGGGCTTGCGCGTGAATTTGTAAGCGCCGTGGCTGGTACCAATGGCAATGGCCAAGGCGTCTAGCTGAGTGCGCTTCACAAAATCGGCGGCTTGCTCGGGGTCAGTGAGCAATTGTTCACGCGTCATCACAGAGTCTGTGCCGTGGCCGTCTTCTTTGTCGCCCTGCATGGTTTCCAAGGAACCCAAGCAACCCAACTCACCTTCCACGGTGATGCCCAATTTGTGCGCCATGCTGACCACTTTTTGTGTGACTTCTAGGTTGTATTCGTAGCTGGCAATGGTTTTGCCGTCGGCTTCCAAACTGCCGTCCATCATGACGGAGCTGAAACCCAAATTGATGGCGCCTTGGCACACATCGGGGCTTTGCCCGTGGTCTTGGTGCATCACGACAGGGATTTCGGGGTAGGACTCAACCGCTGCTTGAATGAGCAACTTCAAAAAACCTTCACCTGCATATTTGCGGGCACCCGCTGAGGCTTGCATGATCACCGGCGCACCAGTTTCTTTGGCCGCCTCCATGATGGCTTGAACTTGTTCCAAGTTGTTGACGTTGAAAGCTGGAATGCCGTAGCCATTGACTGCAGCATGGTCCAGAAGTTCGCGCATCGATACGAGTGCCATGTTGAAAAGTCCCTGAGAGTTAAAGATTCATGGTCAAGCGGCTAGGCTGCATCCACGGGGCAAATGAAATCAAATGCTGCTCGAGATGTAACCAGCTTGTAACTGTCCTGATTTTAACAAGCGCCGTTTGGTTTTGGTCAGCTTTGAGCCAGTCCGACTATGATTTCACCCATGTTGAGTCAGCTTAATTCATTTTCTGCAGAACAGCGCCCCTGTATTTGGCGGCCCTACGCCATCGTCAGCCTGGTCTTGTTGCTCGCGTTTTTGGCTTGGGACAGCACGGCTTGGGACTTGTACCTTGCCACCCTCTGGGGTGATCCCAGCGGCTTTGCCCTGCGTGACCATTGGTGGATGGCCAAAATCATGCATGCGGGCGCTCGCAATGTGGGCTGGGTTTTTTTAGGGGCCATGCTGATTGGCATCTGGCGACCCTGGGGTGCACTCAGAGCCTTGGCCACAGCCGATCGCGTCAGTTTGTTTTTATCCGTTCTAAGTGCGCTGCTGTCTGTGACTTTGATCAAAGGCTTGAGTCAAACAAGCTGCCCCTGGGACCTTCAGGCCTTTGGTGGGCTGGCGCCCTATGTGTCTCATTGGAACCCGTGGGTTAGAGATGGCGGCGGCGGTCATTGCTTTCCGGCAGGTCATGCCTCTACCGGCTTCGCCTTCATGGCAGCCTACTTTGGACTTCGGCAAAACAATGCGCCGGGCGCCATGAAGTGGCTGATTGTGGCCATGTGCATCGGATTTATTTTGGGAATTTCACAGCAAATGCGCGGCGCGCACTTCATGAGCCACACCCTTTGGACCGCTTGGTTGTGCTGGACTGTGGGCTGGTTAAGTCATGTACTTTTTAACGCCATTGGTCGAAAGAGTAAAAGTTAGTACTTACTCGGCTCTGGAGATCTTGAGCATGTTGGTGCCGCCAGGTGCACCCATTGGCTCGCCACACGTGATGGCGTAGATGTCGCCCGAGGACACAATGCCGCGCGTCTTCAAATGCTTTTCCGCTTGCGCCAAGGCTGTATCGCGGTCTGCACTGGTGTCCATTAACAAGGGTCGCACATTGCGATAGAGAGCCATCTTGCGTTGCGCGCTGAGCTTGGTGGTCAATGCATAAATTGGGATTTTGACCCGGTGGCGGCTCATCCACAAAGCAGTTGAACCGGATTCGGTCAGGGCCACAATGCCTTTGGCATTGAGATGGTGCGCCGTGAACAAGGCGCCCATGGCAATCGATTGGTCAATGCGGCTGAAGGTTTGACCACTGAAATCGGCATCCAATTCGTGCTCTTCAGCAGCCTCTGCGGCCAAACAAATCTTAGCCATTTCCACAACTGTTTCAAGGGGGTACTTGCCGGCAGCAGTTTCTGCGCTCAACATGACGGCATCGGTGCCATCCAACACGGCGTTGGCCACGTCACTCACCTCCGCGCGGGTAGGCACAGGGTTGGTGATCATACTTTCCATCATTTGCGTGGCCGTGATGACCACTTTGTCGTGGGCACGGGCCAGTTTGATCATGCGCTTTTGCAGAGCGGGAACCACGGCATTGCCAACTTCTACGGCCAAGTCGCCGCGGGCCACCATGATGCCGTCGCTGGCCAACAAAATTTCTTCCAAGCGGGGAATGGCTTCTGCACGTTCAATTTTGGCAATCAACCCTGGCTTGTGGTTGTATTCGGCAGCAGCCACATTGGCCAACTGACGGGCCATTTCCATGTCGGTGGCATTTTTGGGAAAACTCACCGCCACATAGTCAGCCTGGAAGCTCATGGCGGTCTTGATGTCTTCCATGTCCTTGGCAGTGAGGGCTGGAGCCGTGAGGCCCCCGCCTTGTTTGTTGATGCCTTTGTTGTTGGACAACTCACCACCCAGCTTCACGGTGGTGTTGACTTTTTCTCCCTGCACGGAGTCAACGGTCAGCACAATCAGGCCATCGTTCAACAACAACACATCGCCAGCCTTCACATCGCGAGGCAGTTCTTTGTAATCAAGGCCAACGCCTGTTAAGTCACCAGGTTCTGCGCGCGAAGCGTCAAGCACAAACTGGGCACCCGGCTCCAACATGACTTTGCCTTCGGCAAACTTGCCAACGCGAATTTTGGGGCCTTGCAAATCGGCCATGATGGCCACCTCTCGACCGGCCCTGGTGGCGGCTTCGCGCACCAGCTTTGCACGGTCAATGTGATCTTGCGCTTTGCCGTGGCTGAAGTTAAGACGAACCACATTCACACCAGCGCGAATCATGGCCTCTAACATAGCAGGATCGCTGGATGCGGGGCCTAAGGTGGCAACGATTTTGGTAGCGCGGGTTGGCATGTGAAAACTCTCCGGTGTAATTTAATTTCAATTTTCCCACGAAACGGGTTACATACCGAGAACAAATGATCAGTTGTCGCCTTTAACACCTGCTTTTTCGACCACACGGGCCCAACGCGTCAATTCATTTTTTGCCAAGTCACCCATTCGATCTGGTTTTCCGCCCACCACCACCATGCCCTGCTTGTTCATGGTCTCTTTCACATCGGGAAGTTGCAGCAAACTGTTGAAGTCAGCATTGAGTTTGGCCACCACCTCAGGAGGGGTGCCAGCGGGCACAAAAACGCCATACCAAGTTTCAACCACACCGTTTTGAACACCGAGCTCTTTCAGTGTGGGCACATTGGGGAATGCAGGAGAGCGCTCAGCACTCATCAAAGCCAGCATGCGCAAAGC
>SHXD01000102.1 GCA_009693505.1 Limnohabitans sp. | reverse complement strand
TCGCCCGAAGAAGGATCTAGGTGGGGTGCCACCGGCCGTCTACGCGGCGCGCCTGAATTCGCTCGCGAACTCAGGCGCAACAGAACAGAGTACAGTTTGCAGCGATGGACTCTAAATCAAGCTGCTACTAAAACAGGGGTCACGTCGGGCCTTCAATGATCTCAAGCGCAGCATTTTGACTTGCATCCAAACATAATTTATTTTAAATTTTAAAGGAAAATATGAGCATAGTGGCAATTGACATCGGTGGCACCTTCACTGATTTGGCCAGTTTAGATCCGGCCACTGGCAAACTGACTTTTGCAAAGAGTTTGACCACCCCACCCCAATTTGAGCAAGGGGCCATCGACTGCATCGACCAAGCCAAGATTGACCCAGTCTCGATTCAAGTACTGCGCCACGGCACCACTGTAGTGATCAATGCCTTGTTAGAGCGAAAAGGGGCTAAAACAGCTCTCGTGACCACCAAGGGCTTTCGCGATATTTTGGAGATTGGACGGGGCAATCGTCCCGAGTCATTCAATCTGCTTTATCACCGTCTACCACCTTTTGTACCGCGCGACTTACGCTTCGAAATCGACGAGCGCATGAACGCGCAAGGGCATGCATTGCGTCCACTCGATACGGGGGCATTGGCCCCTTTGGCCCAGTCCTTAACCGATCTGGGCGTGCAAGCCGTCTCCATTTGCCTATTGCACGCTTGGCGCAATCCAGCCCATGAAATTTTGATTGCCAATTACCTGAGAGAACACACCTCTTGTTACGTCACGGCTTCACATGAAATTTCGCGTGAATTCCGGGAGTTTGAAAGAACATCCACATCTGTGATGAATGCCTATGTGGGACCCAGTGTGGCTCAATATTTAGAGCGATTCGGTGGGGGATTAAGGGACAAAGGTTTTGAAGGTCGCTTGTTTTTGATGGGCTCCAATGGTGGTGTGCTGACCGAGGAAGACACCCGCGAGCGCCCCTTGTTGCTGCTTGAATCTGGGCCTGTGGGCGGTGCCGCAGGTGCGGCAGAAATTGGCTTGCGCATGGGCGAAAAAAATCTCGTCGCATTTGACATGGGTGGCACCACAGCCAAGGCCGTTTTTATTGAAGATAGTGAAGCCGCAGTCTCGCCCTTGTACTGGGTCGGTGGATACGACCGTGGCTACCCAGTGCAAGCGGCCGTATTAGATATTGTGGAAGTTGGAACAGGTGGGGGCAGCATTGCATCAGTCAATGAGTTGGGATCATTGGAAGTTGGTCCCAAAAGCGCCGGCGCCTTACCAGGACCCGCATGCTACGCACGCGGTGGCGCTTTGCCCACGGTGACCGACGCCAACTTATATTTGGGCAGACTCGATCCCAATCGATTCTTGGGCGGGACCATGCCATTGAACACTGCCTTGGCCACCCAAGCCCTGGAGCAATTGAGCATCAACCTGAGTCAGCCGACCTTGGCGATTGCTTCGGGCATCATCCGAATATCTACCTTGTCCATGGCCAATGCTGTTCGCAAAGTCACGATTGAGCGAGGCTACGACCCGCGCGACTTCTCAATGGTCGCCTTTGGCGGTGCGGGTCCCTTGCATGCTGTGGAAGTAGCCCGAGAAATTGGCATGCGTCGTGTGGTCATTCCGCCCAAACCAGGCCATTTTTCTGCTTACGGCATGCTGTATGCAGATTTTCGCTACGACTTGTCGGAGACAGTTGCCCGCACTTTGGACAGCATCAACATGGTGGAAATGTCCAAATCATTCGAGCGTCTCGAATCCGAAGGGTCCAAGCGCCTGGATAAATTGGGAACACCCATTGAATCTATCCGTTTTTCCAGGTATGCGGAGATGCGTTACCAACAGCAAGAATACACATTGCGTGTGAAATTGACACCCGAATGCAACACCACAACGCAACTGCGCCAATTGTTTGAAGAAAACTACCAGCGCAGGTATGGGCATGCGACCAAAAACATGGGTGTGGATGTTGTCATGCTGCGCGTGGTGGTGGATGGGCGTGCCATTCGCCCCAGCGAGCAAGCCCATGCCACCAACAATCCCCTTGCCGCAGCACCCAGCCATCGACCTGTTTGGTTTGAAAGCACCGGCATTGTTCAATGCCAAGTATGGCAAAGGGATCAAATTCGTCCTGGGCATACAATCAATGGCCCGGCGGTCATTGAGGAAGATGCTTCAACGACCGTGATCACACTAGGTGATGTGGCACAGGTGGACGCCAGCGGCAACATCGTGATCAATTTAGGAGCTCAAGCATGAACACAGCCACATCGCCCAAGGTATTGGTAGATCCGGTCACATTAGAAATCATTCGAAATTTATTTATTGCTATTTTGGATGAGGGTGAAATCAACTTATCTAGAACGGCCTTCAGTCCGATTATTTATGAGGTGAAGGACTATGCGATTGGACTGCTCGATCGTGAGGGGAGAACCATCGCACAAAGCCGCGGAGGCGTACCCACCTTCATGGCCGACTTGGGTGAACCTGTGCGAGATGGACTCGAAATATACGGTCCTGATGGTTTTCAACCAGGTGACGTGTTACTGATCAATTACAGCGCAGTCTGCGGACAGCATCTCAACAACATGATCTTGTACGTCCCGATTCATTGGGAAGGAAAACTGATTGGTTTTGCTGCCACGCGAGCCCACTGGACTGATATTGGTGGTCGTGTATCGGGTTCGTTTTCAACAGACACCACAGAGATTTTTCAAGAGGGCCTTCAAATACGCAGCGTGAAGGTTTACAAAGCCGGTCAAGCCGATGAAGAGATATTGCGCATCATCCGCCACAACATCCGCTTTCCCGAACTGTCTTTGGGCGATATGGCCGCCCAGGTGGCAGCGTGTCAACTGACCGCGCGCCGATTTACCGAGATGGTTGCTAAGCACGGATGGGCCACCATTGAAGCCTGTATCCATCGAATTTGGGACCAGTCTGAGGCTTTGGCCTTAAGCAAAATAGCCGCCATGCCAAAAGGTCGTTTTGTGGCTGAGAGTTTCTTGGACGATGATGGCATCAACCCAGACAACACCTTGCCCATTAAAGTTGCTGTGACGATCAGTGATGACAGCATAGAAATCGACTTCACTGGAACTGCACCGCAAACCAAAGGCCCAATGAACAGTGGACGCAGTGGTGGTCTTGCCGCTGCCAAGGTGGCTTTTAAAAGTGCCATCGTGCCAAACTTACCCCCCAATGAAGGCGCATTCAGGCCCTTGAAAGTGGTCCTACCTGAAGGCACCATGATCAGCGCCGTTGACAACGCGGCCATGGCACATTGGAATTTGGCGCTCAAAACGGTGATCGACACCATCTACTGGGCATTGAGTCAAGCACTGCCTGACCAAATACCAGCGGCACACCATGCCGCCCAAGGGCTGTATACGTTTTTTGGGAAAGACAAGCACACAGGCATCCGATATTCAACTTTGGATACGACTTTGGGAGGTTGGGGCGCAAGACCTGATGGTGATGGATTTTCACCTTTAAAGACAGTGACCCATGGCGACACGCGCAACATCCCTGTCGAAGTGGAAGAAACTTTTTACCCTTTGCATGTGGAGTCATACAGCTGGCGCTCTGATACCGGGGGCGCAGGACATTACCGCGGCGGATTGGGTTTGAAAAAAGTTTACAAGGTGCTACAAGACTGCCAATTTGTTTCTGCTTTTGAGAGAACCAAATGTCCTCCGTGGGGACTTTTTGGCGGAGCACCTGGTAAAACAGCTGACGCCAAAGTCAGGCAACCCCACAGTGATGAAGTGAAAAGCTATCGCAAAGTAACCGGATTGCAATTGCAAGAAGGCGCTGTGCTTGAGTTGCTCTCTGCCGGTGGAGGCGGTCGAGGAAATCCCTTTGATCGCCCCATTGATCGGGTACTTGATGACGTGCGTTTAGGCTATGTATCCATAGTGGGTGCCGGCACCGACTACGGGGTAGCGATTGACCCCAAAACAATGGCCGTAAACACTGATCAAACTTTGGCTTTGAGAAACGCCATGCGCAAGAAAGTCGCATCATGAAATGTTTAAGCTTCTCAATCGATGGCCGATCTACATATGGGGCTTTGCTTGACGCTGGCCTAGTCGATTTGGGTTCTGTTTTGGGTGATCAATACCCCAGTTTGCTCGATGTCATTGAAGCTGGCCAATGGGCCTTGATGGCACATACGGCTCACAACACAAAACCCCAACTCAGCCTGACGCAAGTTGTTTTACAATTACCCATGCCCAACGTCAAGCGCATCTTTTGCGTAGGCAGAAATTACAAGGGCCATGTGGCTGAAGTGGGTGCAAAATTACCAGAGCACCCCAGTTTGTTTTTGCGAACTGCGCAATCCTTGGCACCCACAGAGCAACCCATTGTGCGTCCGCGAGTATCCACAAACTTTGATTTTGAAGGTGAACTCACTTTTGTGATTGGTAAAGCTGGGCGTCACATCCCCAAAGAAAATGCATTGCAGCACGTATTTGGCTATACCATCATGAATGACGGTAGCGTGCGTGATTACCAGTTTAAACATTCCGTGGCCGTAGGTAAAAACTTTGAACGTGCCGGATCCATGGGGCCGTGGGTGGTGACCAGCGATGAAATACCCGATCCATCAAAACTCATCTTGAGCACCCATCTCAATGGACAGCAAGTCCAGCACAGTCCCACGGATGATTTGATTTTTGATGTCCCAACCATCATTGCTTACATTTCCCAATTCACCACATTGCAGCCGGGCGATGTGATCGCCACAGGCACACCCGATGGTGTGGGTTTTGTACGAACCCCGCCCTTGTGGCTCCAACCAAACGATGTTTTAACGGTAACCATCAGTGGGATTGGCACGCTGACCAATAAAGTCATCGATGAGCCATGAAGGCCCATTGATAAAGTTCAGGCAGATGGATTTTTTGACTGGGTTTTCGTCCAATCATCGGCTGAAATCCATTCGCCTTGCTTTTGACAAGATGCCATCGCCAACTCCACAAACAGTGGCGCAATATCTTGTGGTGTTTTCAGCGTCATAGGGTCCTCCTGGGGAACGGCGCGGGCGCGCATTTCTGTGCGTGTGGGTCCAGGACTGACCGTGTTGACTTTGATACCCGTGGCCTTCCCTTCAATCATGTAAACCCTGGCCAGCGCTTCCAGCGCCGCTTTTGTCACCGCATACGACCCCGTACCTACTTTGGCCTGGGTGGCAACAGCCGCACTTTAAAAAATCACTCTGCCTGACCTGCCCAGGTTCTTAGGACCAATCGTAACTTGAGAGAATGGCTCCCGCCTACCAGCGAGGAGCCCATGAAGAAGAGTCGTTTTAGCGAAGAGCAGATGGTCGCGATCCTGCGGGAAGCCGATAAGACACCCGTTCCCGGGGTCG
>SHXD01000101.1 GCA_009693505.1 Limnohabitans sp. | reverse complement strand
CCTCTTCGATGAGATAGCCAAGTCGGGTCAGCATTTTCATCAGGCGCGCGATAATCTTGTCGAGCAAGCCCGCTAATTCATCGCGGCTTGGCCCGCGCGCTTCCTGGAATTCCGGTTCACCCTCGGTGCGCCGATAGACTCCGTCGAGAGGACCGATCGAGGCGCTGACGGCCAGTGGCGCGCCGCGCAGCATGCTGCTGGCCAAGGGATACTGGCCGCAGGTAAGTCCAGCCTTCTGGTCGGTTGCCTTGCTGCGCTGGGACATCAACATTCGCGAATCTGCGGTGCTGGGTCTGGTTGGTGCCGGCGGTATTGGCGTGGCGCTTGATAGCGCAATGAATAACCTATATTGGGATCAGGTGGGCTTGATTCTGGCAATTATTTTTACGGTTGTCATCATTACTGAGATTGTTACCTCGACCATTCGCGCGCGCATTCTTTAGGGGCTGCGAGCTGGCTCTGCAAAATAGAATAAGCATTAGCGATTTTGCTCATTAGAGCTTTTTCTCATGCATCCGATCAGCATTCGATAACAAAACGTTGAGCCACTCCCATATCATCGTATTCCTGAATTGTCGCCAAGTGCCTTTGCCATTAAAATAGCGATCTCCATAGGCATTCATCATCAGACAAGCACATGAACACAAAATTGATTTGGCAAGCTATTTTGACCTTCGCTTTGGCATTTTTGGGTTGTGGCTTCCACGTAGCCCAGGCTGGGACTGTCACTGTCATCACCTCATTTCCCAAAGAACTGACGCAAATTTACAAGTCTGCCTTTGAAAAAGCCAACCCTGACATCAAGATTGAGATCTTGAATAAAAACACGGTGCAAGGCATGGCTTATGTTCGTGAATTGCCACCAGGGCAACGGCCAGAGGTTTTCTGGGCCTCAGCGCCAGATGCCTTCGAAGTCATGTCCGGCCTCAAATTACTCGAACCCATTGGAGAATTGGCCAACAAATCCGCACCCGCCAAGGTGGGCTCCTACCCCATCAATGCACCCAACAACATGTACCTTGGACAAGCCTTGGCTGGCTATGGTCTGATGTTGAACACGCGTTACATGTCAGCCAACAAATTAGCGGCGCCCAAGCAATGGGTTGACTTGATCAAGCCCGAATACTTTGGCCACGTAGCCATGAGCTCCCCCTCACGTTCAGGCACCACACACTTAACCGTCGAAACGCTTTTGCAAGGTGAAGGTTGGGAAAAGGGCTGGCGTCAACTCCTCCAAATTTCAGGCAATTGCGCAGCCATCACGGAGCGCAGTTTTGGCGTGCCCGATGGTGTCAACAATGGCCAGTTTGGCATCGGGTTGGTGATTGACTTTTTTGGTTTGGCGGGCAAGTACTCTGGTTTCCCAGTAGATTTTGTCTACCCAGACGTAACGGCTGTTGTGCCTGCCAGTATTGCACTGGTCTCTGGCAGCAAAAATTCAGTCGAGGCGCGCAAGTTCATCAGTTACACAGTTTCGCAACAAGGACAAGAGTTGCTTTATAACCCCAAAATTTCGCGCTTGCCCATCTTGCCACCCGAAGCCATGGGCGGCAAAGCTCCCGCAGGTTATCCCAATCCTTTTGAAATTGCCAAGCGTGCCAAAGTTCAGTTCAACTCCGACTTGTCTGAAGACCGCTACAACGTCGTCTCGGCCCTGTTTGACCAAACCATCACCTTCCGCTTGAAAGAACTGCAAGCTGCAACCAAGGCCATTCATGCAGCCGAAGCCGCCTTGGCACGCAAACCCAACGCCAACGCGGCAGAGCTTGTTAAGCAAGCACGCGATGTTGCCTTCAGCCCTGTCGTGAATGTGCAGAAAGCAGCTGACAAAGAATTTTTGGCATTGTTTGCAGCCAACAAAAAAGATGCAGCAGTTAGCAAAAGCGTGACAGGTTTGGAAAACCACTGGAATAACAGTGCTCGCCAAAACTATGAGCGTGCAAAAAACTTGGCAGAGCAAGCTCTAGCCGCCATCAAATAAGCCCCAGGTCCAGATCGTGTCTGTAAATGGGCAGGCGGCATTGCAACCGCAAGGGGCTATGCGGCCTCAAACTGGATGGGCCGATGTGCGCCCCGGCGTATGGCTGGCCGGTGGGCTGGTGTTGGCTTTCTTGTTATTGTTTTTTGCATTGCCTGTAGCGCGTGTCTTTGTCACTGCTTTTTTAGACAGTGACAACAGCCTCACTCTAGGCCATTTCAGCGCTTTCTTTTCGCAAGATTTGATGCGTGAGTCTTTCATGAACAGCCTTTATGTGGCGGTCATGTCGGCCCTTTTTGCAGCATTGATTGCTGTCCCGTTGGCCTACTTCACGGTGCGATTTGATTTTCGGGGCGCGCTTTTGATTCAGACCTTGGGTGTGCTGCCACTCATCATGCCGCCCTTTGTGGGTGCTGTGGCACTGCAACTGATTTTTGGGCGCTCTGGCACATTGAACCTGTTGCTGAATGATGCCTTTGGTTTCACGCTACCCATCATGGAGGGGCTCAATGGCGTGATCTTTGTTGAGTCCATTCATTACTTTCCCTTCATTCTCATGAATCTCACAGTGGCACTGCGCAACATTGACGGTGCCATGGAAGAAGCAGCCATGAATCTGGGTTGCAAAGGTTGGCGCCTATTTTGGCGTGTCATTTTTCCGCTGGGGCTGCCTGGTTTTGTAGCGGGTGCTTCTTTGGTTTTTGTCAAAGTGTTTGATGACTTGGGCACGCCATTGGTCATGGGTCAGACCAACATGCTTGCTCCTCAAGCCTACTTGCGCATCACGCAGGTTGGCTTGGAAGACCCCATGGGCTATGTCATCAGTGTGCTCATGATTGTGTTTTCGATTGGCGCCATGGCCATCTCAGCCCGCGCACTTGAAGGGCGCGATTTTTCTACCTTGCAAAAAGGCGGCGCCAGCATTCAACGCCATCAATTGTCCCCTGTAGAAAGCGGGTTGGCTTATCTTTGGATTGGTGTGATTTTGCTCATTACCTTGTCACCCCATTTGGGTGTGTTGTTATTGTCGTTTGCAAAAGTCTGGAGCTTCTCACCTTTACCAGATGCCTACACGCTTGAACATTACGCCACGGTGTTTGAGGACGCCAGCGGCATGATTCAGAACACTTTGATCTACTGTGGTCTGGCCGCAGGCTTGGATGTTTTGCTGGGAGTCACGATTGCCTATTTGATCTTGCGCACCAAATTGCCTGCACGCCAATGGCTTGATTGGATTGCCACTGCTTCTCTGGCTGTGCCTGGCATCGTTTTGGCCATTGGATTCTTGCGCGTTTTCAGAGGGGTTATGGTCCCGGGTACCGACGTTTTGCTAACGGGTACTTGGGTAGCCATTATGTTGGCCTATGCGGTACGTCGATTGCCTTATGCAATGCGCAGTTGCATGGCTGCGTTGCAGCAAGTTCACGTATCGCTTGAGGAAGCAGCCGAAAGTGTGGGTGCTAACAAAATGCGCAGCATTCAAAGGGTACTGGTGCCACTTATGACGGGCGGTATCTTGGCGGGATTTGTCACGAGTTTCATCACAGCCGCGGTAGAACTGTCGGCCACCATCATGTTGGTATCGGCCGATTCACAAGCGCCTATGAGTTATGGCATTTACTTGTACATGCAAAGTGTGGCCGGTCGCGGACCCGGCGCAGCCCTCGGTGTGTTGGCTATTTTGGTGGTGGCCATTGGCACGTATTTGTCGCATCGGGTGGTTGAACGAACGACCAGTCGCCTGACACCCAGCAAGGAACATTCAACATGAAAAAAGTCAGCGTTCAATGCCGCAACATCCGTTTGGCTTATGGCAGTACCGAAGTTCTTAAAAACGTCAACCTCGACATTGAACCTGGAGAATTTTTTGCGCTGCTTGGCCCGTCTGGTTCTGGCAAAAGTACTTTGTTGCGACTGATTGTAGGCTTTAACAAACACCAACATGGCGAGTTACTCGTTGATGGCCGCGACATTGGCCAGCAAGAACCATGGGATCGCAATATTGGCATGGTGTTTCAAAGCTATGCTTTGTGGCCTCACCTGTCGGTGTGGGACAACGTGGCTTTTGGTTTGGTGGAACGCAAAGTGGACAAAGCCACGCTTAAAACCAAGGTAGCAGCTGCCCTCGAGTTGGTAGGCCTGTCGGCCTTTGGTGAACGTAAGCCCAATCAACTGTCTGGCGGACAACAGCAACGCGTGGCGCTGGCGCGCACCATTGTGATTGAACCGCAAGTTTTGCTGCTAGACGAGCCATTGTCCAACCTCGACAAAACTTTGCGCGTGCAAATGCGCCAAGAACTTTTGGCTTTGCAGCGTCGCTTGGGCATCACCACCATCTTTGTGACGCACGACCAAGAAGAAGCCATGACCACCGCCGATCGCATGGCCGTGCTAGACCAAGGCGTGGTGCAGCAAGTGGGCACACCAGCTGAGCTATACGATGAGCCTGTCAATGCATTTGTGGCCAATTTTGTGGGCACCATGAACATGCTGGAAGCCAAAGTACGAAGCCAACACGCAAACAACTTGGTGCTTGATGTCACAGGTGTTGGCGAGATGACAATTCCTGTCTCGCCCACTGCCTCGCAGTTGTATGTGAAAGATCAACACGTTCAACTTAGCTTTAGACCGCACACAGTCACAGTTGAAACAAAGCCAGCACCTGCTGATGAACGCACCATTGGCATGCAAGGCACCGTAGAAGCCAGCGAATTCATGGGCCAATTGACCCGTTACCGTGTGCGGGTGGGCACTCAGTCGCTGTCTGTTGACCAAGCGCACTATGCCGGCTTGTCCAAATGGCCTGTGGGTACCCCTTTGAATTTAAGGCTGGCTCCTTCACAAATCAGACTGTTTGCAGCTTGAACTTCAGCCTATACCAACAATACAAACCATGAAACAACTGAATTTACAAGCCGTCATGATTGACCTCGACGGCACCATGGTCGACACCATTGGCGACTTTGAAGTGGCACTGAACCGATCCCTGGCAGACTTGCAGGTACCCACAGCCAACCGCGCCCTGATTGAACGCAGCATTGGGAAAGGCTCAGAACACCTCATTCGCACCGTGCTCAAACACCAACTGGTTTTGCCTGAAGTGGCTGGCAGTGCACGTGATGTCGAGCAATTGTTCATGCCCGTCTGGGAACGATATGAGCACCACTACCTCAACATCAATGGTGAGTTTTCAAAAGTCTTTCCGGGTGTGATGGAAGGCTTAGAACATCTCAAAGCCATGGGTTTGCGTATAGGAAGTTCAAACCACCTTTTTCTCCATGCACGATTGTATCACCGGGCAGAGAAGCGATCACCTTTGCGCGGTGTTTTGTGAAAATTCCCCTCTCGCGCGGGTTTATCGGTCGCTGCGCCGGCCCGTCGAGGCCGATTTCGACGC
>SHXD01000100.1 GCA_009693505.1 Limnohabitans sp. | reverse complement strand
TCAATCCCTTTTACAAATATCGCACGTCATTTGTGGCATATTCCAGTTGAGAAAAATCAAAGGAGCCAACATGCAGTTTGAAGATATGAATCGCCGCAATCACCTAAAATTAATGGGTGCAGCGGGTTTGTCAGCAGCAGGATTTCCAGCCTTAGGTCAAACCAGCAACTGGCCCGACAAGTCCGTCAGGTGGATCGTTCCCTTTGCCCCTGGTGGTACATCTAGCATAGTGGCGCGATCAATTGGCGCAGAACTCACCAAGCAATTGGGTGTGCCTTTTGTCATTGACAACAAAGGCGGCGGCGGCGGTGTGCCTGCTATGCAAGAGGCGCTTCGTGCACCTGCCGATGGTTACACCATTGTCATGAGCCACATTGGCTTGATGGCTGTCAACCCACTCATTTATCCAGACAGCGGGTATGACGTTAACAAAGACTTCACCTCGGTCACTTTGCTGTCTCGCGTGCCCAGTTTGTTTGTGGTGCACAAAGATGTGCCAGCTAAAGATTTCAAGTCCTTTGTAGCGTATGTCAAATCCAAACCGGGTCAATTGAACTATGCATCTGCAGGCAATGCCAGTGCAGGTCACTTGGCAGTCGAAGCCTTGAAAGTGGCCACAGGCATGTTCATCACGCACATACCTTACCGCGGCACAGGACCTGCGCTTAACGATGTGCTGGCCGGCCGCATCGAGTTCATGTCAGCAGGCACCCCTGCATTGCTGCCGCACATCAAGAGCGGCGCATTGCGTTGCATTGCTGTAGGCACCTCTCAGCGCATTCCTGTGTTGCCCGATGTGCCCACTGTGGCAGAGTTGGGATTCAAAGACTTTGAAACAGTTCAGTGGTACGGCATCACCGTTCGAAATGGCACGCCTGTTGAGATCATCAATAAATTGCAGCAAGAATGTGCCAAAACCATGAAGGCGCCAGAGGTCATTAAACGCAATGAAGCAGAGAGCGCTATTCCTGGTGGTGGATCGCCTGCTGAATACGCGGCGTTCATTGCCAAAGAACAAGCTCGCTGGAAGACCGTGGTTGAAAGAGCTCAAATTAAACCGGGCTGATGCGGCCCAAAATAATTCAGTGATTCCGCTAGTGTCAAGTCGTATCGATGATCATTAAAAACTCTTTAAATAGATCACGGCTCTTGTGATCGGTGTAATTTTGAAAGACGAAGTGAAGTCAATTTATCAAAACTCAATCGCAGCGCTCGTATTGATGGCGGCCTGCAATTCGGCTTTGGCGCAAAAGAACAATGGGCGTGATCAGTTTTTTTGGCTGGGCCAAATCAATAAGGCATCTGCTGTGATCAACACAGACGAGGGTTTGCTCGATCCTTCAAAGGTACCCAAAATTGCGGCAGGCCTTGTGAAAGTTCTTGAAGACGGCGCCAAACCGGGTGCGGCCCGTCCCTGGCGAGTGGTTGACTTTGAGCCTTTGATGATTCGAGCGGCGGGTCAAGATGCAAGTTTGCTGCATGCGGGCCGGTCAAGTCAGGACATGTTTGCAACATACCGCGCAGCGATAATGCGCGACAACTTGCTAGACCTTGCTGATGAACTGACCAAAATGTCTGAAACCTTGGTCCGCTTGTCTGAAAAGCATGCGCAAACCATCGTTCCCAATTACACCAATGGCATTGCGGCACAGCCCAATAGCTTGGGTCATGCTTGGTTAGGTCATGCTGCGGGTTTCGAGCGAGATGCACAACGCATTCGAGAGGCTTACGCCCGAGTAGATCGGTCTCCCATAGGAACCACCGTGCTCAATGGCACCAGTTGGCCTTTAAACCGCACGCGCATTTCACAATACTTGGGTTTCGAAACCATCGTAGACAACGCCTACGATGCAGCACAGATTTCATCCAGTGAATATCCCGTTGAAGTGGCATCCATTGTGACGAGCATTGGTTTGCATTCAGGACACTTTATTCAAGATGTCATGAGTCAATATGGGCAAATAAAGCCTTGGATCTACTTGGCTCCTCTGCGCGCTGTGAACACACAAGTGTCTAGCGCCATGCCGCAAAAACAAAACCCTGTTCTGTTGACAGAAACACGAAGAGAAATTTCTTCTTCTTTGACTTTGGCCTTGGGCCCACTCATGAGAGCCCATAACATTGCGCCAGGCATGCAAGACCCCAAAGAAGTAGAAAGTAACACCGAAATGGTCCAGAGTGCGGTTCAGTTTATAAAGCGTATGGACAGAATTTTGAATGCCTTGGTCGTTGACCCTGAACGTGCGCTAGAAGAACTGAACAGTGACTGGACGGCATCCCAAGAGCTGGCGGATGTGCTGATGCGAAATTACAAAGTACCATTTCGTATTGGTCATGATTTCTCAGGCGAAATAGTTAAATATGCAAAGCGACACGATATCAAGCCGCTTGAATTTCCATATGCACAAGCCAAGAGAATTTACAAAGAGGCCATGAAAGACTATGACCCTCAAGCTGAGCTACCCATGTCAGAAGCAGAGTTTCGCAAAACCTTGGACCCCATTGTCATTGTTCAAAACAGAGCTACGTCTGGTGGTCCTCAGGCCTCAGAGATGAAGCGCATGATTGGATTGGCCAACGAAAAAATAAAGGAACAAAAGCAGTGGACTTCAGGCAAGCGTGAAAAAATCAACCGTTCAATTGCGCAACTTGACCAAGACTTCATGAAGCTTCTGAAGCCCTGATAGACCCTGCAAATAATTTCATCATGCGATTTTGCCTAATCGGCTTTGTGCTTTTCGTCAATTTACTGTCTGTTGCATTTGCACAGTGGGTACCCAAGCTTAAACCTCAAGCTGAGCAAAGTCCTGAGCGGGTGTTGTTTGTGGGCAATAGTTACATTTATTACAACAACAGCCTTCACAATCATGTTGCCGACCTCGTGAAGGCGGCCGACCCTGAACTTGGCACTCGGTTGAGATTTAAATCTTCTACCATTGGTGGCTCTGCCTTGAATCACCACAACGTGGCGCACCTCACAGAGGTGGGTCGCATTGGCGTTCCACAAGCTTTTGAATGGGTGGTTTTGCAAGGTGGAAGTGGTGAGCCACTTTCAAGAAATCGGCGCCAAACTTTTCTAACAGTTGCTAAAGAACATGCTGATTTGATCAGAGCCAGGGGCGGCCAAGTGGCACTCTTCTTAACACCTGCCTATGAACCACCGCACGCTAGATACAGAACTCAAAATATTGAGCGCAATGAGTCAATGTATGTTGAAGTGGGCAATGAAATTGGCGCCTTGGTCATACCAGTGGGGTTGGCATTCAGGGAGGCTTATCAAAGATTTCCGAACTTGAAACTCCACCTGCCAGACGGCACGCATCCATCCTTGCTAGGTACATACTTAGCAGCGTGCACAACCTATGCAACGCTTTATGGCCGTTCACCCGTAGGCGTCAAATACAACAAGTTGGATCCAATCTATTTATCGCATGGTGCCAATGCCATTGATGAGGCCACAGCAGCTCAGTTGCAACAAGTGGCGCAAGATGTTGTGACCGAATTTTTCCAAAGAAAATAAATGATCCAAACCAAGCTGCTTCAGTTTGCTTCTCAAAGATGCGTTCTGTTGGCATGGGGTTTGACGTTTTTGTTTTTGCAGGGTTGTAGCAGTTTGGAACCCATCGCCAAAGTTAATTCACACGAATCGACTCAAGCAGAGAATCAAGCCGCAGCCACAATCTGGCAACCAGAAGATCAAATGAAGTGGGAGGTCGTGAAGATTCCAGGCAAAGTGGCAACACAATATTCTGTGGTCCGCTTAAGCAATCGCAGTACCTTGATGGCCAATGCACCGTCTTCCGCCAGCATGTTGCGAAAAGATTTGCGCATTGAACCCAAACAACTGAATGAGTTGAGCTTTTCATGGCAAATTCAAAAGCTCATTGAAGGCGCCGATATGGCGAAGCGTGACTATGACGATTCGCCTGTCAGATTGGTCTTGGCCTTTGATGGCGATCGAAGTCAGTTTTCTCCTAAAAATGCCATGCTGAGTGAGCTGACACATGCCCTGACTGGCAAGCCCATGCCCTATGCCACGCTCATGTATGTTTGGTGCAACCAACGGCCTGTGAATTCGGTCATTCAAAATCCTAGAACCGATCGAATTCAAAAAATAGTGGTCGAATCTGGCGCCGGCCGTTTGAACCAATGGATCACTTACGAGCGCAACATTCGGGCTGACTACGAAAAAGCTTTTGGCGAACCACCAGGAGCCCTCATTGGCATTGGCTTGATGACCGACAGCGACAACACACGCACCCAAGCCCAAGCTTGGTATGGCCCCATCCAGCTCATTGCGATCAAGGGAAAACCCGCGTTGTAATCCATACAAACAAGCACGGTGTGCTTGAGTTTGTCAGGCTACGCTACACCCTGCATTTGGCGTTGAATTTTGACGCTTTTTTAAATAATTTTTTTTTGACGCATATGAACTCAAAAGTCCCCTTTGTATTGACAGCCCTTTGTGCCTCCGTTGGCTTTGCACAAGCCCAAAGCGTTGAAGTGTTTGGTGTGCTCGATGTGGCTTATTTAAGCACCACCGCCACTGGTAGCCCTAAGGTTGCTTCACTGTCTACAGACAAATACCTCTAGCCGCATTGGTTTCCGTGGCAATGAAGATTTAGGCGGCGGCATGCGTGCCAGTTTCTGGCTGGAAGCAGCGCACTCACCAGACACAGGTTTGGGCAGTGGGTTGAATGCCAACAACCAGTCTTCTGGTCAGGTGTCTTCACCTGCAGGTACTCAAGGTTTGACTTTTGGTCGTCGTTCAACCGTTAGCCTTGCTGGCACTTCTTCGGGCGAAATTCATTTGAGCCGTGACTACGTGTCAAGCTTCAACAACTTGACAGTGTCTATGCATCCGTTCGGCACCAACGGTGTGGGCAATGCAGGCCAGTTGTTCTACCCATTGGCTGCCAATGGCACCACAGCTCGCACCAGCGTTCGCGCATCCAATTCCCTTGGTTACATCTTGCCTTCCAACCTCAATGGTTACACAGGCCACGTCATGTATGCCGTGGGTGAAAACGCTTCTGACCTTGGTTATGTTCACGACTTGTCAAAGCGCACAGCCTTGTTCACCAACTATTCCAAAGTGAGCAACTTGGGCACCGGAAAACAATTCACGGTGGGCAGTGGCAACAGCGTAACCACTGCTGGCGGATCTAGCACCGGTTATGAGTTTGGTGTTGGCCATATATTCTAATCAAACTTAGCGTTTTTCTGACCTAAAAGGGCATTGAATTTTCAGTGATCTTTTTTTCGTCTGTTAACATTGAAAACGTACCCCATTGTGGGGATTCCCCGCCTGTTAAAACGGGCCTATTTGTTGCATAGTTTGTGCTTAATTTTCAGGGAAGTGAATGTTTGCTTTTGTCGTTCAACGTCTTCTCCAGGCCATCATGGTCATGGTCTCGGTCGCGTTCATCGCGTTCCTCTTGTTTC